>JBKOXW010000139.1:0-25507 GCA_046744115.1 Actinomycetota bacterium
CAAAGATGCGGCCTGACTGCTCGCTCCTTGCCGGATCAGCTCGAAATAGCGACGCTTCGTCTCCGCCGGTGACTTGTTCCAAGCATATCTGGCCATCCGAACCCCTCACCTCAGGATTCGCAACGACCAGTTGAATCTGCCCGGTGTATCCGATCGTGCTGATCGACGCGATCGTGCTCAAGATCCGCGACGGCCAGGTGTCGAACCGGCCGGTCTTCGTGGCGATGGGCGTCAGCGTCGACGGCGAACGCGACGTGCTCGGGCTGTGGGCCGGACCCACCGGCGGCGAAGGCGCCAAGCAGTGGATGACCATGCTCACCGAGCTGCGCAATCGCGGCGTCGCCGACGTATGCATCGTCTGCTGCGACGGCCTGAAGGGCCTGCCCGACGCGATCGCGGCGACCTGGCCACTCGCGACCGTCCAAACCTGCGTGGTCCACCTCGTGCGCAACAGTCTGCGGTACGCATCGAAGACCGACTGGGCCAAGATCACCGCCGGACTCAAGACCGTCTACACCGCAGCCACCGTCGCCGCCGCCGAGCAGCGCTTCGCGGAGTTCGCCGACACCTGGCGAGGGAAGTACCCGGCGATGATCGCGATGTGGGAACGGTCCTGGGCCGAGTTCGTGCCGTTCCTCGACTTCCCGCCACAGATCAGAAAGTTGATCTACACGACGAACGGCATAGAGAGTCTGAACTCCCGATTCCGTCAGGCCGTCCGCCGGCGCGGGCACTTCCCGACCGAGCAGGCCGCGATGAAGATCCTCTACCTGACCATCCGTGAGCGCCGACCGAACCGCAGCAACCCGACCGGAAGGATCAACGCCTGGAAAACCATCCTGAACACCCTGGCCATCAGCTACGGCGACCGCCTCAACATCAACTAGCCGGAGCCCTCACACAAAATTCCGGACAGGCCCAGCCCGCCCGGTCGGGGGTTCTGTCAGCGTTTGGGTTGCTGACTGCGCTGTCGGCGGCGGCGCTCCGCCTGGAGTCCGTGGAGGAGGGTATCGAGGCCGGCGGTGAACCTCTCGTCGCGGTTGTCGAGCCAGATGTGCTCGCCGAGGGCCACCAGGGTGGGGAAGCGGTCAGCCGGCAGCGACCGGAGGAACGCGATGGAGTCTGCTTCTGGTCGCGGTGTCCTGGACCCGTTGCTAGTTGGTGGAGGTGGGGCTGCTGAGGGCGAAGCCGAGGGTGTAGTCGTAGAGCAGGGAGAAGGCCAGGCCGGTCTCTCGTTCGGGTAGGCCGGCGGCGTGCAGCGGTGCGAGGAAGGCCTCGGCGAGGGCGAGGGAGTTGGTCCGAGGGGGTCGCGGGTCTTGAGCAGCGCGGCGATGCCGGGATGGTTTTCGAGGACTGTCCGGAGCCGATGCGCGAGCGTCTGGACCTGCTCAGTCCAGGCGAGGGTGTGATCGAGCTGGTAGTCGACCAGGCGGCCAGGTGGGATGATCGGTCATGGTCGTTGGCCTCCGGGTTAGGTCGGAGTTCGACGGCAAGGGGTCGTCCGGTGTCTCACAACCGGGCGGCCCCGCCTGCAGCGACAGACGAAGGCCTGGCGCGCTGCACGTCCTGCACTCAGCGCGCATCATTTCGGCACAGCGGCAACGGTTGTAGCAGTCCGCGTCGACTCGCACGATCAGCCCGGTGCCGTCGACGCCCGGCCGGTTCGCAGTGCGTCCGTGACGAGCCGGGCCCCGCGCCCGAGCGGAGTTCGGCCCCTTCCGAGTCCGGGTGGCGGCGATGACCGGCGCCGCCAGCGGCGTACTGAGCGCACCGCGGCTGCTTGTTCACTGATGCCACGGCCGGCCCGGCAGGGTAGGTCGAGGTGTCCGGTGGGGCGCTTTCTCTTGCGGCTGCCCACTGATGGCTGATGTGGCTCACTCATGGCGCGCGCTGGTGACTTACCTGATTGTCGGCGCTCGCCTCGTCGTGCAGGTGCCCGCTCGAGTTGCCGTCCCAGTGGCTGCGCGCCGGCTTGTTATCGCGCTCCGGGCCGGCGTGACGCGCCGCTAGGAGGTCGCTCGGTTGGCGACCAGCCTCTGCGGTGTCGGCCAGCGTACGTGGTGCGCCCAGCCGAACCGCTCGAAGAGCCAGATCATTCGGGCGGCCGGGTCGATCTGTCCGGGCAGTACGCCGTGGCGGGCGCAGGTTGGGTCGGCGTGGTGGGAGTTGTGCCAGCTCTCCCCGAACGACAACAGCGCCAGTGGCCAGAAGTTGGCGGCGCGGTCGCCGTTTCGGGTGCGGAACGGGCGCTCGCCCATCACGTGGCAGACCGAGTTGATCGACCATGTGACGTGATGCAGTAGCGCGATGCGGACCAGGCCGCCCCAGAACAGGGCGGTCAGCGCGCCCTGCCATGACCAGGTGAGCACGCCGCCGGCGGCTGCCGGTGCTAAGAGCGAGAACCCGATCAGTGGGAGAGCGAGCCGGTCGATGCGCTGGATGTCGGGATCGGCAAGCAGGTCGGGAGCGAACCGCAGCCGATTGGACGGCTCGCGTTTGAGTAGCCAGCCGCAGTGCGCGAAGAACAGTCCCTTCGCCAGGCCGCGGATGTTCTGCCCGTATCGCCAGGGCGAGTGCGGGTCGCCGTCGCGGTCACTGAACGCGTGATGCCGCCGGTGGTCGGCCACCCACTGGGTCGCTGACCCCTCGATCGCCAGCGACCCGGCGACGACAAGAACGATCCGCAGCCATCGACTCGCTTTGAATGCGCCGTGGGTGAGATAGCGGTGGAAGCCGACCGTAATACCGATTCCCGCCAGCACGTAGCCGACGGCAAGAATCGACAGATCGATGAAGGAGAGCCCCCAACCCCATGCGACTGGTGCCGCGGCGAGGAGCGCCAGGAACGGAATCACGACGAACGCCCAGAGCGCGATCACCGCGACGCGGGGTTGGGGCGCCTCGATCAGCGCCGCTGACCGAGGCCGGGAGGCGGGAGCGCTAGCGTCCGGGCCGTCGCGGAGGGCTGCTGCGATCTGCGGGGTCATCGCACCGTGGCACCGTACCCTTCTGGAGATCGGCCCCTTCTGAAGGCAGCCTCTCTACAGATGGCCGCCTTCGGCCTCCCAGATGGTCTCTTCCACCGTCTCAGTCGACGGCGGCTGGCCGGCGATCACGGCGGTGAGAATGTCGGCAGTGTTGAGGGTATTGGTGGGCTGCGCGGCGAGGGCCATCGCCGCCCGCGCGGTCGCCGGGTGGGTGTCCGGGGGGACGACCAGCAGGTCGACGCGGTCGCCGTTGACGCAGGTTGCGATGAGTAGGCCGGCGGGCTGGGTGGTGAACCAGCTGAGCCGGACCCGGCCGGCCACGTCCATCCGGGAAGGGTGGCTGTCCCAGCCCGCTGGGCCGAGCATCACCAAGCGAACTCGGCTGTGGTGGTCCCCGTTGAGGGCGAGGATCAGATCCGGCAGCTCAGTTACCGGGTCGGTGGATCGTGGCCACCAGCCGCCATCGAGCAAGGTACGGCGGGACAGCGTCGGCTGCAGGTGCAGTCTGGGTGCTGACGGCCGCCCGGTGGGAATCATCGTCATTCGTTCGGCAGTAGTCGTCATGACCGCCCTCCTCTTCTTCCCCCGGGGTCGCTCGGCGGCGACCCAGGGGGGTGTTGTCAGCTGCGGCGATTGCGGGACAGGCGGCGGCGCAGCTGGGTGATCCGGGCGGTTCCGAACGCCAGCGTGAGCAGGACCGCACCGGCCGCTGCGATCAGCAGCGCCAACGCCAAGGGAAGCGTGCCGTGCAGCCCCAGGAAGGACACCTCCACGCGGCGTGTGTTCTGCAGCATGAACACGATCAACGCGATGAACACGACCGTAGCGGTCCAGATGCTGACCCAGGCCGTGCTCAACCGGGTACGGGATGGCGCTCCCGTCTGGGCCGGAGCCTGTGCTCCATGCTGGACGGGCGGAGCCGCCGCGGTCTGTGCCGTGTTCTGGCCGGTGGGGTCGCTGCGGGTGGGCTGCAGACCGGACATGACATCCCCTTGATGGGCCGGCCTGGCAGGCACCTCGAGGGCCGGGATGTCGTCGCTCCGGGTACCTGCATGTTACGCCGCGAAACTTCCGAGAACAACCTTCTCGGAAGTACACTCTGGGGGTGGCTTCAGAACACGTGCGTGCCCGGCAGGACACCGGAACGGGTCCGCAGAACACTCCGCCCGGCCCCGGACCTCGCCGGCGTGGCCGCCTACCCGCCCCGCTACCAGCCCGGCTGGAGCCCGTCCACGCCGCATACGCCGCCGAACTGGCCCAAGCCTCGGTGTCAGCCGAGACCCGACGCACCTACGCCTCAAAGATCCGCCAGTACCTCGCCTGGCTGGACACCGCCGACGTCGCCGGCGACCCCCTCACCGACCCGGACACCCGCGACCGGGCAGTCCGCGACTGGCGCAGCCACCTGCTCACCGTCGCCAACCAAGCCCCCACCACCGTCAACACCGCCCTCGCCGCCGTCGACGACTTCTACACCCGCCGCGGCCTAGGCCAGGCCGCCGCCGAGCGAACCGAACTTCCCACCCCGGCACCCCGGACCCTCGGCAAGCGCGCTCAACTGCGCTGGCTGCGCGCCGTCGAGGCCCAGCCCTCATCCCGCGACCGAGCCCTCGCCAGCATCCCCTTCTACGCTGGCGCCCGCATCGCCGAAACCATCCGGCTCGACACCCGCGACGTGCACATCTCCGCCCGCAAGCCCGCCGTACGCATCCACGGCAACCGCGACAAGCTCCGCGAAGTACCCCTCCACCCCAGACTGCGCACCCACCTCCACCAATGGCTAGCAGAACGCCCGGACTGGCCCGGCGCCAACGCGAACCCGGCCCTCTTCCTCAACCGCCGCGGCGGGCGACTGACCGTGCGCGGCGCCCGCGACGTCATCGCCCGCATCGCCCAGGCCGCCGGCCTCCACGACATCACCGCCGACACCCTGCGGCGCACCTTCGCCGCCACCCTGGCACGCGGCGGCACCGACCTCATCGTCCTCGCCGACCTCCTCGGAAACGCCCGCCTAGACACCACCCGCAGCTACACGCAGCCCACCACCGACGACCGCGCCAAAGCGCTCCACCTGCTCCCCGTCAACCGCTGACCGCGGCCGCGCCGGCTGCGGAACATCCGCTCGTCGGCAAAGTCGGTTGCTTGCGACCGCAGCCAAGCATCGTCGGTCGGCGCACGCTGATCACCAGGCGTGACTGCTTCCGGTGTTCGGGCCCCAGCACCTCGGCGTTCCGGCTTGGCGCTTCTAGCGCTGATCTTGACTCAAGCCGTCCGGTCAATGGCTTCCCGAATCTATGTTGGGATGTGGCGGGGCCGCTGGAGCCGACTACCCATGATCTCCGCGGCGCGGCGGTCGGATTCGCCGACCCATGCCGCGTACACCCGAAGGGTGGTTGCGCCGCCGCCGCCGTGGCCGAGGCGTCCGGCGACCGTCCGGAGGTCGACGCCGGCGGTCAGTAGCTCGGTGGCGGAGTAGTGCCGTAGGGCGTGAAGGTGGCTGTCGATGCCGAGCTTGTCGCACATCGTCCCGTAGCGATGGCTGACGGACTCGGGGTGGTACGGCCGATCGGCCTCGGGCTGGTGGGAGAACAGGAACGCCTGGTCGGTTGGCCGCAGGCCGAGTGCACGGACGCGCTCGTCGTAGCGTGCCCGGTGCTCGGTCAGGACATCGATCGTCGCGGCGTCGAGCGCGATCCGACGCATCTGATGCGTCTTCGTGTCCTTCTCGACCCCGCGGCCGGCGACCCAGACGTAGTTACGACGGATCTTCAGCATGCCGGCGACCAGGTCGACGTCGTGCCAGCGCAGCGCTAGCAGCTCGCCGCGGCGCATTCCGGTGACCATCGTCAGCCAGACAAACGTGCCCCAGCTATCGTCCTGTGCCCACGCGGCTTCGATGATCCGGGCCGCCTGCTCCGGGGTCGGCGGGATCGGCTGCGGCTGTGGCTGTCGCGGCTTCTTCGCGACTACCGCGGGGTTGGACGTGATCCACTCCCAGCGCACGGCCGCGGCGAGCGCCGCGCTGATGGTGAAGTGGATCTGCCGGATCATCGAGGCGGACAGCGGCTCGCACCTGTGCGGCTGACACTCGACCACGGTGCAGCCGGCCTCCTGGCAGTCGTGGCCTCGCCGGCGACTGCGGTGGCGGACAGTCCGGCATTCGTGTGCAACCTCGGTCCGGTGGTCGACGGCAGGCCGTCCGTCGCAGCGGTCTCGGCACCGTCGCAGCTCGGCGTAGAACTCCTCCAGCAGCTGCGCCGTGATCTTGCCGACCGAGACGTCGCCCAGGGCCGGCCTGATGTATCGCCGGGCGTAGCGGGTGTAGCTGCGCAGCGTGCTCTCCTCGGCCTGGTGCACACGCAGCCAGGCGTCCAATGCGGCGCCGAGAGTGGCCTTAGTGCGGGCATTCCGGTTCTCATCGACCTCGGCCAGCATGCGGGTGAGGAGCTTCTTTGCCCCGCCCTCGTCGGTAGTCGACGCGCTGAGGCGGATCTCCTTGCCGGTCAGTGGGTCGACCCCGGCGTAGACGAAGACCTGGAAGGACTTGCCCCGCCTGCGGATGTGCCCGCGATTACGGCGGCCGGGCCGGGCCTCTTGAGGCATGCGTGAAGCGTACTCGTTGACGCGTCCGTTGACACTGATCGGCTCTACGAGGACATCTTGGCTCAAACAGCCTGGTCAGAGGGGCTCCCCCGGCTGGACTCGAACCAGCAACCCTACGATTAACAGTCGCATGCTCTGCCAAATTGAGCTACGGGGGACCGGTCGCGCTCAACGGGCGCAACGGCTCGTCAGGGTACCTCACCGGGCCAGCCCGGTCGTGTGGATGCCGTGGCGGAACATGGGTAGATCAGAGGTGACGGACTGACCTGACGAGACGGGAGCGTGGGATATGCAGGCGAAGCTTGCCTTGGCGGTCGGATTCGCGGCTGGGTACGTGCTCGGCAGCCGGGCCGGCCGGCAGCGCTACGAGGAACTGGTCGCGGCCGCCCGCCGGCTGGGCAGCAGCCAGACCGTGCAGAGCACGGCGGGGGTGCTGCAGGCGCAGGCGAGCGACCTGGTCGCGAAGGCCAGGAATACGGTGCTCGGTCACACCACGCCGGAGGCCGTGGGCGTCGAGACCGGCTCAGGGCGGAGCACCAGCAGCACCAGCAGCACCAGCGGCCGGGGGCCGAACAGCACCAACCCCAACCAGTAGCAGACGCGGCGACGAGCCCTCAGGTCCGGGACGAGAACGCCGCGTCGAAGGCTGCGTCCGGCGGCTCGATCGCGACGAGCCGCCGGACGTATGCCAGCGCCTCCGGCGCGCCCATGAGCCGGTCCATGCCGGCGTCCTCCCACTCGATCGAGATGGGGCCGCCGTAGCCGATCGCGTTGAGCATTCGGAAGCAGTCCTCCCACGGCACGTCGCCGCGCCCGGTGGAGACGAAGTCCCAGCCGCGGCGCAGATCGGCCCACGGCAGGTGGGAGGACAGCCGGCCGTTGCGCCCGTTGCCGATGCGGCGCTTAGTGTCCTTGCAGTCGACGTGGTAGATGCGGTCGCGGAAATCCCACAGGAAGCCGACCGGGTCGAGGTCCTGCCAGACGAAGTGGCTCGGGTCCCAATTCAGGCCGAACGCCGGCCGGTGCCCGATCGCCTCCAGCGTCCGCACCGTCGTCCAGTAGTCGTACGCGATCTCGCTCGGGTGCACCTCGTGCGCGAACCGGACCCCGACCTCGTCGAAGACGTCGAGGATCGGGTTCCACCGGTCGGCGAAGTCGGCGTAGCCGGCCTCGATCATGGACGCCGGGACCGGAGGGAACATCGCCACCGCCTTCCAGATCGCCGAGCCGGTGAAGCCGACCACCGTCCGCACGCCGAGCCTGGCGGCGGCGCGGGCCGTGTCCTTCATCTCCTCCGCGGCCCGCTGCCGGACGCCCTCGGCTGACCCCTCGCCCCAGACCCGCGCGGGCAGGATGCCCCGGTGCCGCTCGTCGATCGGGTCGTCGCAGACGGCCTGCCCGACGAGGTGGTTGGAGATCGCCCAGACCCTGAGGTTGTGCTTGTCGAGGATCTCGCGCCGGCCCGCCACGTAGTCGTCATCGGAGAGGGCCTTGTCCACCTCGAAGTGGTCGCCCCAGCAGGCGATCTCCAGGCCGTCGTAGCCCCACTCCGCGGCCAGTCGGCACATCTCCTCGAACGGCAGGTCGGCCCACTGGCCGGTGAACAGCGTGACTGGTCGTGGCATCGAGTTCCTCCTGCTCGGGCGGGCCGCTCACGAGACTTCGTAGACCATGTCGCTGGCCAGCACGACCGCACCGACCACGCCGGCCCGGCCGCCCAGCTCGGACAGCACGACCGGCATGTTGCCGGTGGCCAGCGGCAGCGAGCGGCGGTAGACGACGCTGCGGATCTCGGCGAGCAGCACGTGGCCGAGCCCGGCCACACCGCCGCCAATGACGATCATGCCGGGGTTGAAGAAGCTGACCAGACCGGCCAGCACGACACCGACTCGCTGGCCGCCGTCCCGGATCAGGCCGATGCAGGTCGGGTCGCCCTCGGCGGCGCCGATGCCGACATCGATGGCGGAGAGCGTGCCGCGGGTCGTGAGGAGCTCGGCGAGTGCCGGGGAGGCGCCGGAGCGGGCTCGGGCGAGCGCGTCCCGGGCCAGCGCGGCGCCGCCGAAGGTGGCCTCGAGGCAGCCCACGTTGCCGCACGGGCACAGCGGCCCATCGGCGTCGGTCTGGATGTGCCCGATATCGCCGGCGCACCCATCGGTGCCCCGGTACACCTCGCGGTGTACGACCACGCCCGCGCCGATGCCGGTACCGATCTTGACGAAGATGAGGTTCTCGACGTTGCGGGCCACGCCGCCGAACCGCTCCCCCAGCGTCATGATGTTCACGTCGTTGTCGACCACGACCGGGCAGCCGAACTCCCTGGTCAGCCGCTCGCGTACGGGAAAGCGATCCCAGCCGGGCATGATCGGCGGCGACACCGGCACGCCGTCACGGAAGCTGACCGGACCGGGCACCCCGATCCCGAGCGCCGCCGGCGCCACGAAGTGGCCGTCCGACCTGAGCTTGGCGATCACCTCGCACACCCGCGCCAGCACCGGCCGCGGACCGCTGCGGATGTCGACCGGCTGCTCGTGCGCGGCGATCGGGTCCAGGTGCGCGTCGACCACCTCGACGGCGAGTGAGGTCGCGCCGAGGTCGACGCCGACGAAGCGCAGCGAGGAGTCGAGCGCCACCATGGTCGACCGGCGACCACCCCGCGACGCCGCCGGGCCGCCGCCGCGGACCAGGCCGAGCTCGGCCAGCCGGGCCAGGTCGGCGGTCAGCCGAGCGCGCGTCACCTCGAAGCGGTCGGCGATCTCGGCCCGGGACATCGGGCCCTCGTCACGCAGCAACCGGAGCAGGCGGGACTGCAGCTCTGTCTCGGGCCGGGCGTAGGTCCGCAGAGTCATCGCGGTGGCCCCCCTGCAGACGCCATCCGCATGACATCGGCCGCGCCGGCGCAATCTGCGTGACGTCCTCGTCGCCGTCGGTACCAGTGACCGAAACGCTAGGGCCGCTTCTGCTTCTCAAGCAAGAGCTTCAGTGGACTTCCCGCAAACTTTCGCCGGACAGGACGAAAGATGCCGTCGATCGACGCCGGAGTAGGCAGTGCCGTCTAGGATCGCCCGACGAGATGTCCGGTTGGGCAGGTGTATCGCGGTCCCCGGCACGATGGGCCGGTGGGGTCGCCCTCGTCGTGCTCGCAGGCTGTGTTGGGCCAAGCCCGAACGGCGCGGCTCCCGACAGGTCGGCACCCGGTGGCCCGGGCGAGCTATCCGGGACCGTCGTCCTGCTCGACGGCAGCGGCTTGGACGGCTGGGCGCAGGCAGGACCCGGCCGGTTCCGGATCGAGGCGGGCGGCGCCGTCCAGTCCGAGGGTGGGCTGGGGCTGCTCTGGTACACCGGGCGGACCTTCGCCGACTTCGTTCTCGATCTGGACTGGCGGGTGACGGCCGGCACCGACAACTCCGGCGTGTTCGTGCGGTTCCCGGACCCGGGCGACGACCCGTGGGTTGCCGTGCGGCGCGGGTACGAGATCCAGATCAACGACAACCCAGCCGGCGACCCGCAGAAGACCGGCGCGGTGTACGGGCTCCAGCAGCCGCTGGCCAGCGCCTCCCGCGCCGTCGGCGAGTGGAACCACTACACGATCAGGGCGGTCGGCGCCGAGTACACGGTCTGGCTCAATGGCGTACGGGTCAACCGCTTCGTCGGCACCGACCCGGCACGCGGTCACACCGGTCACATCGGCCTGCAGAACCACGACCCGGGTTCGGCCGTGCAGTTCCGCGACGTGCGGGTGCGGGCGCCGTGATCCGGTCAGGGGGCGCGTCCCGGCGCGCGTCGGTACGCGTCAGGGGTGCCCATCCCCGGCGGCGTACACGTGGTCACTGATCAGCCGGGCGGCGCCGATGACCCCGGCCCGGCCGCCGAGCTCGGACAGCACGATCGGCATGTTGCCGGTGGCGAGCGGCAGGGACCGGCGGTAGACGATGCCGCGGATCTCGGCGAGTAAGGCGTGACCGATGCCGGCGACACCACCGCCGATGACCACGAGCCCCGGGTTGACGAAGCTGACCAGGCCGGCCAGCACCTGGCCGACCCGGCGTCCCCCGTCCCGAACCATGCCGACAGCGACCGGGTCGCCGGCGGCGGCGGCGTCGGCCACGTCGACGGCGGTGAGCGTGCCGGCGGTGGCGAGCCGGCGGGCCAGTTGCTCGGAGCGCTCGGAGCGGGCCGCCGCCAGCGCGTCCCGGGCCAGCGCGGTGCCACCGAAGAACGCCTCGAGGCAGCCGGTGTTGCCGCAGGCGCAGAGCGGGCCGTCGTCCTGGACCCGGATATGGCCGATGTCCCCGGCGCACCCACTGACCCCGCGGTACACCTCGCCGCCGACCACCATCCCGCAGCCGATGCCGGTGCCGATCTTGACGAACAGGAAGTCGTCGACGGACCGGGCGGTCCCGGCGTGCTTCTCCCCGAGCGCCATGATGTTCACGTCGTTGTCGACCAGGACCGGGCAACCCAGCTCCGCGCTGAACGCCTCGCGGACCGGGTACAGGTTCCATCCCGGCATGATCGGCGGCGACACCGGGACGCCCTCGCGGAAGCTCACCGGGCCGGGCAGCCCGATGCCGGCCCCCATCAGGTCGGCGTCCGCACCGTCCGCGCGCAGCTTGCCGGCCATCTCGAGGGCCCGCCCGATCACCACGTCCGGCCCCTGGCGGACGTCCATCGGCTCGGCGAGATGGGACAGCACGCGCAGCTCGCCGTCGGTGATCGCGACGTCCACCGAGGTCGCTCCGATGTCGATACCGAGGAACCGGGTCCGGCCGGCGATCTGGACGATCGACGATCGACGGCCACCGCGCGACGCCGCGAGCCCGGCCGTGTCGACCAGGCCGCGCTCGACCAGCCGGTCGACCTCCACGGCGAGCTTGGACCGGGACAGGGCAACGGCGTCGCCGAGCTGGGCCCGCGATCGCGGACCGCCGTCCCGAAGCATCCGGAGCAGGCGCGCCTGGTGCACGTTCTCCGGCCGAACCACCGACATACGCCTCAAGTCCGCTCTCCCGGCGCTCGCTCCGCTGCAGGGCCACCGTGCAGGGATGACGCAGGACCGTCGTTGACGTGGGCGAGCCGCCCGTCCAGGCGCGGCCCACCCCTCGACTTTGTCCGTCGAGAGTCTTAACTCCGCTTACTCTACGCCAGCTCTCTCCGGTGTCTCAGCCGTCGGGTGCCTCACCCTCGCAGGCCGAGCATGTTGTGGGCGCTGATCTTGGCGAACCGCAGCGACTGCCCGGGGTCGGCGCTGCCGCCCGGCGCGTTGTCCTGCTCGTAGTTCGAGTTGTAGTGACCCCTGGCGCCGATGGTCTGGTAGAAGGTCCCGTAGGCGATGTCGCTTCGCGGATCGCCGAACGGGATGAAGGTGTAGCCGTTGCCGACACCGGGTGGCTCGCCGGTGGCGTCGCCGTCCTTGGCGTGGAACAGGTGGTACCGCTGCGGCTGCCGCGCGACCTGGGCGGCCGGGTCGAAGATGTCCTCGGCGCGGTTGCCCTCCCAGTCGTAGCGCCAGCGCCACTGGTGCTGGGCCACGTGCGCCCAGTACACGTCCATCTCGATGACGCACAGATCCGGGTCGGTGACGTCGAGGTAGTGCTGCATGAGGCGCTTGCCCGACTCGCCGCGTACCTCGATGGGCGGGATCGGCGCACCCGTCACGCGATCCTCGGTCACCGTGACCATCGGGCCGTCCTGCAGGAAGTGGTACGCCGGCGAGTGGTTGTGGGTGTACATGTGGATGCCCCACTGCAGGCTGAGCGTGTTCAGCGCCTCCCACTTCTCGCCGGAGACCGTCCACGGCTCGATGTTTCTGTTGTTGGCGCTGGTCGGGTCGCCGCCGGTGCCCATGTACGGCATTCCGAGGGTGGCCGCGAACTCCAGCTCGGCCTGCAGCCGGTTGTAGTCCTGAGTGGACATACCGCCGCCGGGGCTGTTCGGGCCCGGCCACGTGTTCGGGATGAAGCCGTGGTTGCCGATCGCCGCCAGACCGAACTCGTCGAGGAAGCCACGCAGGGTGCGGGCGTACGCCACGTACGCCGCGCGCGACTCCGGAGTCGTGACGCCGCCAGGAGCCGGGTTCGGCGCGGCGCCGCCGGGGTTGGCGGCGTTCTGGCCGTAGCCGGCGAACTCGATCTGCTTGAAGCCGCAGTTCGCCAGGAAGTCGAGCAGTTCGCGCCAGCCGCCCGGCAGCGGCACGAGTGGCCCGAGATCCGTCGGGTCCTCGGGAAAGTCGGGCCCGCCGATGAAGCCCAGCGTCGGCGGCACGCCCAGCGCGGCGCTGGCCGCGATGCCGACCCGGCTCGGGACGTCGCGCTGGGTGAACGTGATCGTGCCCACCTTGCCGCCTGGGATGAGACGTCCGCCCGCCGCATGAGCCTTCGCGGGGGCAAAGACGTTCGCCGGGCCGAGCGGTGTGAGGGCTGCCGCCGCCGCCGCACCCGCGCCGTAGGTGAGCAGCTGGCGCCGGCTGAGTGTCCTGCCCAGGATCATGTCCTTGTCCATGTGCCGCTTCCTCATCCCGTCCGACGTTCGTGGATGTGCCGAGACTTCCGCTACGTGCTCACCCCCTGTCCGCCGAACTCGACCCAGTTGAGGTTGAACAGGTTGTTGCCGGTCTGGCCGCCCGCGATCGACCGGAACACGAGGTAGACCTTGTGGAGGCCGCCCGGATCGGTCAGCGGGACCGCCTGGCTCTGCCACGTCGCCGTGTTGCCGGTCGAGGTGAGGGATGCCGTGGTGAGGACGGGCCCATCGACCGCGTCCAGGCGCACCTCCACGGCGGCCATCGGGTTACCGGCCGGCACCTGGGTGGACGTGCTCGCCACCCGGAAGGTGAGGGAGTCGATGTTCAGCAGGGTGAACGGACCGTTGAGCGCGATCCAGTCGCCGTTCCCGAGACTGCCGCGGTGTTGGCCGCCGCCGTCGGGGTCGTTCGTCGTCGCCGTGTTCGTCCCCGACTCCTCCAGGGCGAACTCGACCTCCTGCCGCTTCTGGCGGATGGTGGCCTGGTCGACCGTGGTCAGCGCCGGGACTCCGGCCACACCGCCGAGGTCGGTGTAGGAGGCGCTGACGACGCCGAACACGTTGCCGCCGTGCGAGACGTCCTCCGCGTTCGTCGACAGCACGCCCGAGCAGCCGTTCACCGTCTCCTGTGCGTGCCCGTGGGTGTCGTGGCCGAGGATGAACGTGACCTCGACCCGGTTGCAGTCGATCGGCCCGTCCTCCGGGTCGCTCACCGTCACGCCGAACGGGATGCCGTCGCCGAAGGCGAACAGCCCACCCTCGACCGGGGTGTCGACCGACACGGTCGGCGCGGTGTTGCCGACGGTGATGGTCGTGTTCGCCACCGCGGACCTGCCGCTGGAGTCGTGGACCGTCAGCCGGGCGGTGTAGACCCCGTTGGCCGTGTAGGTGTAGGTCGGCTCCGGGTCGATCGAGTCGACCGTGCCGTTGCCGTCGAAGTCCCACTCGAAACGGATCGAGTCCGCCGGGTCGGGATCCCTCGAGCCCGCGCTGGAGAACTGCACGGTCAGCGGCGCCTGCCCGCTCGTGGGGGTCGCCGAGAGCGTGGCCAGCGGTGCGCGCTGGCCCTTCACGTAGTCCCACCGGTACATGCCGGCGTCGTTGTTGATCTGGAAGAAGCTGTCTCCGTACGTGAGGAGGTAGAAGTGGCCGTCCTCGTCGAACTTCATGTCCATCGGGGTGTCGCACTCGAACGGGTCGGGCGTCTGCGGGACCTGCTGCGGGGTCAGCGGACCGCAGCTCAGCAGGTCGTTGATCTTGAAGATGCGACCCTGTGAGTCGAGCCGGATCTCTCGGAGCATGTCCCGGGTGAACTCCCCGAAGAAGACCGCGTCGTCGTAGTAGGGCGGGAACTTCGTCGGGTCCGGGTTGTCGGCGTCGTACTGGTACTTCGCCGCGCCGTGCGGGCCGACTCCCCCGGTCCCGAACTCGGGGAACAGCCGCGGGCAGTTCGTGGTGCCCGAGCCGTTGTAGTGGGCGAAGCACGGCGTGCCCAGCGGGTTGTCCGTCCGGTTCTCGGGCGTGTACGAGTACCAGATATCTGGGTTCGTGATCGGCGGGCCGTACTCCAGGCCCGGCTCCACCGTCGGTCCGCCCTCGAGGTTCCAGCGCGAGTTGTTCTGCGGCCCGCGCGCGGCGTTGTCGCACTCGTGGACCTGGGGTGGGTTGTCCAGCGGCTGCGAGGTGATGAAGTTCCACCGGTAATACGGCAGGTCGGTCCGGTAGCAGAGGGGCCAGCCGTAGTTCGCCGGCGCGCGGACGATCTCGACCCGCCCGGTGCCCGCCGGACCGCGGAAGTTCTGCGGAGTCTGCGAGTCCGGCGAGTAGTCGGTGATGTAGGCGACGTCGTTGTCGTCGACCTGGATGCGGAACGGGTTCCGGAAGCCCATTGCGTAGACCTCCGGGCGGGTCTTGGCCATGCCGACCGGGAAGAGGTTGCCGGCCGGGACGGTGTAGGCGCCGCCGAACTCGTTCTCCTCCTCGGGGGCGATCTCGCCGTCCTCGACGGTGATGCGCAGGATCTTGCCGCGCAGGTCGTTGGTGTTCTGCGCGGATCGGCGGGCGTCCACGTGCGGGGCGTTGAACAGCCCGGTCGCGGTCAGCATGTCGTTGAAAGGACCGAAGCCGCCGGAGTTGCCGCCGCCGGCCGGCGTGTCATCGCCGGTGACCAGCCACAGGTTGTTGTGCGAGTCGAAGTCGATGTCGCCGCCGACGTGGCAGCACGCACCTCGATTGACCGGAACACGAAGGATCTGCTCCTCGGTAGCCAGATCGAGATGCGCCGGCGTCGTCGCCGTCGCGTCGACGAACCGGAACCGCGACAGCTGGAAGTAGCCGACCCACGGGTCCCACACCGCCGGGGAGGCCCCCGTGTTCGGCGCATTGGCCGCCGGCGTCGTCTGCGTGACGACCTCGCCGGTGGACAGCGTGACGTCCTCCACCGTGGGTGGCGCATAGAAGAGGTACACCCAGCGGTTGGTCTCGAAGTCGTTGTCGATCGCCGGGCCGTACATCCCGTCCTCGCTGGCCATGTAGACCGGGATCTGGGCCAGGATCGTCGTCGCGTTCGCCTGCGCATCGTGCAGCCGGACGCCGCCCCGGCGGTCGGTCTGGATGACGCGACCGTCCGGCAACACGTCGAAGCCGATCGGCTCGCTGAGGTTCGGCGGCGCGGACACCTTGGTCTGCTGGTAGTTCGCGAGCACCGTGGCGCCGCAGTCGCTGTCAACCAGGTCGGACTGGCCGGCGGCCCACGTGAGCGCACCGCCGAGGTGCTCAAGGAGATCCGCCTCGCCGTAGCTTGCCGCCGTGTTGCCCAGCGCGCTGTAGAAGGAGCGCCCGCCCCGCCAGTCCTTGCACCATGCGACGGGATGGTCGGCGCCCATCGTGCCGCCCGCGATCCCGGTGAGCCGGCCGCCCCACGGTTGGAGCTCGAAGGCACCGAGGTCGTCGACCTGCTCGACGACCGTCGCGAGAACGTGGCTCTCGCCCCGGACATTGGTCTCGAAGTTGTACCAGGCGTCGGACCGCGTCCAGTACTCCGGCAGATCCTTCGACGCGTCGTGCACCCGGTCCGCGACCTTGATCGTCCCCGGTTGGACCTCGGTCCTGCTCGCGGCCCTGGTGTCGAGGATCTCCGTCAGGAATTCCCAATCAGTCTCGGTCTCGATCGCCGAGCCGATTCCGACGAATCCACCACCGGCGTGGAAGTAGCGCTCGAACGCCGCCTCCTGGTCTGCGTCCAGGACATCGCCGCTGGTGTTGAGGAAGACCACCGCGCGGAACCGCGCAAGCTGGTGGTCGACGAACCGGCCCGGGTCGTCGGTCGCTTCGACGGCGAACCCGTTCGCCCTGCCGAGCGCCCGGATCGCATCGATGCCGGCCTTCGCGACGGCCTCCTTGTCGCCGCTGCCGCCCCAGAAGACCAGGAGCCGGTAGCTGACGGAGGTGCTCGCCGGCGCGGCTGCCGCGGTGGCCGTGGTGGCAGACAGCAACGGAATGCAGAGTGCGAGCGTGGAGAGAAGGGTGAGGAGTCGGCGCGACGACTGCGACATGGAGTCCTCCAACTTTGATGGAGCTGGAGGCGCCCCAGCGGCTCGCCGACTAGCCACCGGGTCACCGGGTCACCGTTCGGCCGTCAGCCTAGCCGGCTTTCGCCGTGTCAACCAGATGTTTCTCCGAGATTCCTCGATCTTTCCCCACTCCACGTCGTAAGTCCACTGGCCGTCAATCGCTCCAGGGTCAATGGCGCCTGAACGGGCGGGGTGGGACGTGTCGGCGCAGCCGCCCCACCCCACCCTGCCTCAGTGGTTCGGCCCGACGGCCGTCCACACGCTGTCCTTGCCGGCGCTCGCCTCGACGGCGGCCAGCACGCGCTGCACCTGGAGGCCATCGGCGAACGATGGGGCCGGCGGGGAGCCCTCGGCGAGCGCGGCCAGGAAGTCGCGTACCTCGTGCGTGAACGTGTGCTCGTAGCCGATGAGATGGCCGGGCGGCCACCAGGCCTCCATGTAGGGATGCGACGGCTCGGTGACCAGGATGCGCCGGAAGCCCGCGGTCTCCTGGTCGTCGGTACGGTCGTAGAACCACAGCTCGTTCATCGCCTCCAAGTCGAAGGCGAGGCTTCCCTCCGATCCGTTGATCTCGATGCGCAGGCCGTTCTTCCGGCCGGTCGCAAGGCGAGTCGCCTCGAAGCTGGCGACCGCGCCCTCAGAGAACCGGCCGAGGAAGAGCGCGCAGTCGTCGACGGTGACCTCCCCGCCCGGCCGTTCCTTGATGAAGGTCTCGGTCAGCCCGGACACGCCGGAGATCAGGTCGCCGAGGATGAACTGGGTCGTGTCGACGATGTGCGCGCCGATGTCGCCGAGCGCGCCCGAGCCGGCCTTGTCCCGCTGCAGGCGCCACACCAGCGGGTACTCGGGGTCGACGATCCAGTCCTGCAGGTACTGGGCCCGGACGTGCCGGATGGTGCCCAGCCGGCCGCCGGCGACGAGCCGCCGCGCGAGCGCGATCGCGGGAACCCTGCGGTAGTTGAAGGCGACCATCGAGACGATGCCGCGGGCCTGGGCTTGCGCCGCGGCATCGGCCATCGCCTCGGCCTCCTCCACCGTGTTCGCCAGCGGCTTCTCGCAGATGACGTGCTTGCCGGCGTCGAGCGCGGCGAGGGCGATCTCGGCGTGACTGTCGCCGGGCGTGCACACGTCGATGATCTGGATGTCGTCGCGGGTGAGCAGCGCCCGCCAGTCCGTCTCGTACGTGCGCCAGCCGAGCTTGGCGGCCGCGGCTGCGACCGAGGCGCGCGTGCGGCCGGCCACGGCGGCCATGTCGGCGGTGAGCGGGAGGTCGAAGAAACGGTTCACGCTGCGCCACGCCTGCGAGTGGGCGGCGCCCATGAACGCGTACCCCACCATCCCGACCCCGACCTGGTCGCCGGCCTGCACCGTCATCGAGCCGTCCCCTCAGCGCTAGGACCGGTAGCCGATCCGCATGTAGTCGCCGACGTTGTCCTTGGTGACCACGGCCGAGTAGGCGATGATCGTCTGCGGAACGGCGAGCTCGGGGAGCTCACCGAAGCCCTTGCTCTGGGCGATGAGCCGGGCCACCGAGATCGCCGAGGCGGACATGATCGGGCTGTACAGCGCGGTCGCCTTGACCACGGTGTTGTCCGCCTGGATGTGCTCCATCATGTCGGTGGAGCCGCCGGTGCCGACCATGAAGAACTCGTCACGCCCGGCCTCCTCGATCGCCGCGAGCACGCCGATGCCCTGGTCGTCGTCCTGGTTGAACACGGCGTCGATCTTCGGGTTCGCCTGCAGCAGGTTCGCCATGACCTCGGTGCCGGTCGCCGCGGTGAAGTCGCCCGCCTGCCGGGCCTTCACCCTGAAGTTGTGCGTGGCCAGCGCGTCCGAAAAGCCCTTCGATCGCTGCTGGACCAGCTCGAGCTCGGCGATGCCCTGCACCTCGACGATGACCGGGTTGCTGACGCCGGCGTCCTTGAGCCGCTGGCCGATGTAGTTGCCGGCGTTCACGCCGAGGCCGTAGTTGTCGCCGCCGTAGTACGTGCGGTACGCCAGCGGGTCGGCGAAGATGCGGTCCAGGTTGACGACGGGTGTGTCGGCCTGCATCGCCGACCGGCCGATCTCGGTGAGCGCGTTGCCGTCGAACGGGAGGATCACCAGCGCGTCCACGTCCGCGTCGATGAGCGCCTGGACCTCGCTGATCTGCACGTTGACGTCGTTCGTGGCCGCGGCCGCGCGAAGCGTGACGTCCTCGTACTGCTCGGCGCGCTCCTGCGCCTTGCTGGAGATCGCGGCGATCCAGCCGTGGTCGGCCTGGGGAGCGGAGAAGCCGATCGTGACCTCGGGCCCCGGCCCGCCCTGGCCCGTCGGTGCGGCAACCGGGTTCTCGTCGTCGTCTCCGCTGCCGGTGCACGCGGCGAGCACTGCGGTCGCACCGACCGCGCCCGCGCCGAAGAGGAACCGGCGCCGGTCGAGCCCGGGTGTCTGGTCTGACATCTGGCATGCCTCCTTGAATCGCCTACGGGTCGGTGAGTGGCTGAGGATCGAGGGCACAGCGGAGAGCGCGGCGGCCGCGCAGGCGCAGAACGCGGCTGCGCGGCACCGCTACGGCCCGGCTCGGGCGGTGGCGCGGCGTTGCAGCAGGACCGCGCCGATGATGATCAGGCCCTTCGCGATGTTCTGGGTCTCGATGGGCAGGTTGTTGTGCGTGAAGATGGACGTGATCGTCGTGAAGATGAGGATCCCCAGCAGCGACCCGACGAGCGTGCCGCGGCCGCCGCTGAGCAAGGTGCCGCCGATGATGACCGCGGCGATCGCGTCGAGCTCCCAGAGGTTGCCGTGGGTGTTGACGCCGGTGTTGGTCCGCGCCGTGAGCATCACGGCGGCGATGCCGCAGCACAGCCCGGACAGCGTGTAGATCAGCGCCGTGTGCCGGCGAACGTCGATGCCGGACAGCCGCGCCGCCTCCGCATTCCCGCCGACCGCGAACGTCCGTCGCCCGAACGTGGTCCGGTTGAGCAGGATCCAGCCGAGCACGTAGGCGATCCCGAACATCCAGACCAGCCGCGGCAGGCCGAGGATGTCCTCGCCGACGATGATGTCGCGGAAGCTCCGCTCGGTGATGATCTGGGATCTGCTCTCGCTGATCCGCTGGGCGAGGCCGCGCGCGCTGACGAGCATCGCGAGCGTCACGATGAACGGAACGAGCCTGAAGTAGCCGATGAGGACTCCGTTGATCAGTCCGGCGCACACGCCGACCGTGATCGCTGTGAAGATCATGCCCGCCGGGCCGAACTCCTGAGTGGCCCCCGTCGTGGCCCACACCGAGGCCAGCGCGACGATCGCGCCGACAGACAGGTCGATTCCGCCGCTGATGATGACGAACGTCATGCCGATGGTGACGACGCCCAGCGGCGCCGACGTGATCAGGATGATCCGCGCGTTCGACCAGGTCGGGAACGTGTCCGGAGCGGTTATCGCCCCAACGATCGCGAGGATGATCAGAACGAGGATCAGCCCGAGGTTGCGGATCTCGCCGGCCCGGCCCCACAGCTGAGTGCCGCCGCGCATGAACCGGCGCGCCGGTGAGGTGTCCCCCGGCACGCCCTGGGTCGCGGTCTCCGTCCGGGCCTCCCGCTCGGTGGTCACGCCGCCTCACCACCGTCGAGATCCTCGGCGTCGACCACGCGCGAGCCGGCGATAACCAGGTCGAGGATGGTCGCCTCGTCGATCTCCATGGCGGCTGCCTCCCGGACAACGTGTCCGTCCCGCATCACGTACACCCGATCGGCGAGGCCGAGCACCTCGGGCACCTCGCTGGAGACGAGCACGATGACCTTGCCTGCGTCGGCGAGCTGGCGGATGAGCAGGTAGAGGTCCGTCCGGGCGCCGACGTCGACCCCGCGGGTGGGCTCGTCGAGCAGCAGGACCTTGCAGTCGCGCAGCAGCCAGCGGGCGAGCACCGCCTTCTGCTGGTTACCGCCCGACAGCGTGCGCATGAGGCGGTTCATGTCGAGGGGGCGCAGGTCGAGCGCCTTGGCCTGGCTGGCCGTGGCCGACTGCTCGCCGTGCCGGTCGATCAGCCCGCCGGTGGCGAACCGGCCGAGTGACGCGAGGCTGACGTTCGCCGCCACCGACTGGTCCAGTAGCAATGCCTGCGATTTCCGCTCCTCGGGCGCGAGCCCGATGCCGGCCTGGACCGCCGCGGTCACGCTGCCCGGCCGCAGCACGGTTCCGTGCACGACGACCCGCCCATGGGTCGGCTTGCGGGCCCCGAAGATGGTCTCGAGCAGCTCCGTCCGTCCCGACCCGACGAGCCCGGCGATGCCGACGATCTCGCCGGCGCGCGCGCTGATGGAGGCATCGGTGAACTCACCGGGCCGCGACAGTCCGTCCACCGTGAGCACCTCGTCGCCCGGCGGTGTCTGCGGGCGCGGCGGAAACGCGTACTCCACTCGCCGTCCCGTCATGTGCGACACCAGGTCCTGCGTCGGCGTCGTCCTGGCGTCGAGACCCACGGCGACCGCCCGCCCGTCCTTCAGCACGGTCACGCGGTCACCGATCTGGCGGATCTCCTCGAGCCGATGCGAGATGTAGACGACCGCGACGCCAGATCCGGCGAGATCGCGGACGATACGGAACAGGTTCGCCACCTCATCGTGGGCGAGCGCGGCCGACGGCTCATCCATCACGATCAGCCGGGCATCGTGAGACAGCGCCCGCGCCATGCTGACCAGCTGCTTTCCGGCGGGGGCAAGCTGCCCGACCTCCCGGTCCGGCCGGATCTCAGCGTGGCCGAGCCGGGCGAGGATCTGCCGTGTCGCCCGCTTCATGTCGGCGCGGCGGGTGAAGCCGAACCGGTTCGGCAGGTGGCCGAGGAAGACGTTCTCCGCGACAGACAGGCCCTCGACGAGGTCGAACTCCTGGTAAATCGTGGCGATGCCCAGCCGCATCGCGGCGTGCGGGTTCGGCAGCGTGACGGGCGTGCCGTCCCACCGGATCGTTCCCGCGTCCGGTTGGTGGGCACCGGCCAGCAGCTTGATCAAGGTCGACTTGCCCGCACCGTTCTGCCCGAGCAGGCAGTGCACCTCACCCGTGCGCACCTGGAAGTCGACGCCGTCGAGGGCGCGCACGCCGGGAAACTGCTTGACGATCCCGATCACCTCGAGCAGCGGGGTCTCGGACTGCGGCGGAGGGGCCGACTCCGACATCGCTCGCCACCTCGCGGGTCAAAGGTGCGTTAGGTTTCGTGCATCTTTCGCAGGCGTGACGTCAAACTAGGAGCCGTGGTAACCGCCGTCAAGCAGTTTCGCCACATCAGATGCAAACTTTGTCCGCACGCTGCACAAAGCCGTGCACGGCGCTCAGCGCGCCCAGAGATCGTCTTCGCGGTAGCGGTACCCAAGGCTCCGGTAGGCGGCGTCCACCAGCGACTGTCCCCGGTCGTCGAGGCCGGTGTCGAAGCCCATCTTGTTCATCACGTAGCCGAACGACATCCGGGCGGCCGGGTCGGCGAAGCCGATCGACCCGCCCGACCCGACGTGGCCGAACGCGTCCTCGGAGAGCACCACCTTGTCGCCGGGCCCGAAGTCGCCCACCGTCTTGACGAAGCCGAGCGCGAACCGCGTCGGGGCGAGCAGCGTGGCATCGATCCGGGACGCCGAGCTGGTCGCCGCCATCCGGGCGACCGCCGGCTCGCTGACCAGCCTGGTCCCGCCATACCCGCCGCCGAGCGCGAGCGGGCGGTACATCCCGGCCAGCCCCCGGCCGTTGGTGATCCCGCCGACCGAGCCGATCTCGGCCGCGTGGTAGCGCCGCTCGTCGGGGGCCTCCATGTAGCCGCCGGTGTTGCCGAGCACCAGCGCGGCGGGCGAGGTCTGGTCGGTCATCGCGGCGACGAAGAAGGGCGCGACCGGCGCGCCGGCCGGCGGCTCGAGGGTCGGGATCACCGGCGCCACCCGCGGCTCGACCTCCTCTGGCAGTCCGATCCAGAAGTCCAGCCCGAGCGGGCCGGCGACCTCCCTGGCGAAGAACCGGCCGAGCGTCTCGCCGGACGCCCGGCGCACGAGCTCGCCGAGGATCCAGCCGAACGTGAACGCGTGGTAGCCGTGCCGGGTGCCCGGCTGCCAGAACGGCTCCTCGCCGGCGACGAGCCCGGTCATCGTGTCCCAGTCGGCGAACCCGCCGGCCGGGACCGGGGCGCGGATGGCGGGGACGCCGGCCTGGTGGCCGAGCACCATCCGGACGGTCACGCCCTCCTTGCCGTGCGCCCCGAACTGCGGCCAGTACTCGGCGACCGGCCGGTCGAGGTCGAGCAGGCCCCCGTCGATCAGCATGTGCGTGCACAGCGCAGTCGCGCCCTTGGTGCACGACCACGCGAGCGCCACCGTGTCGGCGGTCCACGGCCGGCCGGTGGACGGGTCGGCGAGCCCACCCCACAGGTCGACGACCGGCTCGCCGTCGACGGTGATGCAGATGCTCGCGCCGACCTCCCCGCGCTCGGCGAGGTTGCGGTCGAACTCGTCCCGGACCGCGGCGAAACGACTGTCGCAGGTGCCCTCTGCCACGGTGCATCCCCTTCCGCCGCGTCGCGGTCGGCTGGACGCTAGAGCACCTGGTGTCCAGCCGCTAGTCGCCACGACACGCTGCGCACGCGTCGGGCCGCGTCAGCCGGACAGCGGCGGGCGCGCCGCGGCCAGCGTCTGCGCACCCGGGCCGGGATCAGCCGGTGTTGGAGCCGGGTTCGAGCGCGGCGGCGATGAACCAGTTGTGGCCGAACGGGTCGCGGATCTTGCCGACCCGCTCGCCGTACGCCTCCGTGACCGGCCGCCACACGTGGGCGCCGGCCGCGACCGCGCGGGCGAAGACGGCGTCGGGGTCCTCGACGTAGACCGTCAGCTGCACGCTGGTGCCCCCGAGCGCGAGCGGGCTGCGCACGTCCTCGGCCGGCCACTCGCCGGCGATCATGATCACGGTGTCCCCGATCCGCAGCTCGGCGTGCCCGATGCTGCCGTCGGGCATGATCAGCGGCGGCGACTCCTCGACGGCTCCGAACACGTCCTTGTAGTACTCGATTGCGCCGGCGGCATCCGCCGCGCTCAGGTACGGCACGACCGAGTGCAGCCGTTCGGGCACGTAGCCGGGTCGGGCGGCGGCGGGTGTGGTCATTGTCGCTCCTCCTCGGGGCGGGGGTTCGAGTTCGGTCTGCAGGCGGTGGCGCAGCGCGGCGGCGAACTCCGGGCGCGGCTGCACCGGCACGACCGGCTGGCGGAGGGCGTCGAGCGGGTCAGCCATCGTCCCTCCCCTCGCCGTACGCGCGCCGGAACGCCCCGCGTGCCCGGACCAGCAGCGCCTCGGTGGCGTGCAGGCTCCGGCCGAGCTCGGCAGCTACCTCGGGCACGGACAGTCCGTCGAGGTAGCGCAGGGTGAGCGCGGCCCGATGGTGCGCGCCGAGCCGGGCCAGTGCCGCATGCGCGAGCGTGACGTCCAGCTGCTCGTCCCACTCGTCGTCGGCAGGCGCCGGTTCGTCGGCCGCCAGGCGCAGCGCGCGCTCCTCGACCGCGAGCCGCCGCCACTGGTCAACGAGCTTGTGCCGGGCGACACCGACCAGCCAGGCCACGGTCAGGCGCTCCACCGCCTCCCGGCGCACGGCGTCGACCGCGGCGAGGAACGTCTCGCTGGTCAGGTCCTCGGCCATCGCGGCGTTGCGGCAGCGGGAGAGCAGGTATCCGTACACCTGTGGCAGGGCCCGGTCATAGAGCTCGAGCAGCGCCGCACCCGAGGGTCCGGCGGCCGGCTGCTGCTCGCTCACAACCAGTTCATCGGTTCTGCTGGCCCGGCTCCGACGGGCGGCGGAGAATCCCTCCAGATGTCGCCCTGGTTCACGAGCCGGTCTCCGCGCGTGCGTGGTGGACCAGGCCGGTGGCCTGCTCGCGAACCGCCGGGTCGTCGCGGTCGGTGCCGGCGTCGAAGACGAGCTGCCAGGCCAGGCCGTCCTGCGCGGTTACCCGCCGGCCGACGACGCGGACGCCACCGGCCGGCTGCAGCGCGTGATGGTTGGTGTACGCGATGCTCCGCTCCACCCGGGCACGAACGGTTGCCGGGAGGTCCCGGGGCGTCGCCAGTCGGACCGTGCGCGGCGGCAGCTCGTCCAGCACGCCGTCTCCGGTGTCTACCGCCGCGGTGACCGTCAGCGTGCCGTCCCGCCAGACTGCCTTGTCGATGAGGTGCCACGCCAGCCGCTCGGGCCCGTCCGCGGCGGGGAGCCACAGGCCGCGCGGCGTCGCGACCACAGTGGACCCGTCCTCGGTGGTGCCCCAGGAGACCACCCGCTCGTCCCGGTCCAGCGGCGTCAGCGCCTCCTCCGGCGGACGCTCGCGCCGGAACAGTCGCGTCAGGACGGACACCGGACCTAGAGACCCCCGATCGCCTGCTCGCGCAGCCCCCGGCGGTACTGCTCCAGGCCGACGAGCTCGCCGAACAGGCGGGCGTGCTCGTCCGGCTGCTCGAGCGGGTTCACCCGCTGCAGCCGTGACTTCGCCGCGGCGATCTGCCGGGTTACGACCCGCTCCTGCAGCTGGGCGAGCTGGATCGCGACGTACCGGCGGTCCGGCTCGCCGGTCGTGCGGACCCGCTCCACAGCGAGCTCGGTGACCACGGACCGGGTGACGAGGTCGGCGCAGTGCTCGCCGATACGCTCGACCCAATCCGGTCCGGTGCTGCCCGCGCTGGCCCCGCCGGCATCGCCGATGGCCCGCCGGATCGCCGCGTACGTCGGGTGCGTGAACGCGGTGTCCTCCACGGTGTCGAACAGCGGCCCGGCGAGCTGCGGCGCCTGCAAGGCGAGCTTCAGCACCTCCCGCTCCACGGCCAGCGTCGGGT
>JBKOXW010000265.1:0-2284 GCA_046744115.1 Actinomycetota bacterium
CTGCGGCGCGATGCGACGGTGCTGGAGGTCGGTTGCGGGGTTGGCCGGATGACCCGTCGGCTCTCCGAGCTCGCCGGCCGGGTGGTCGCGACCGACGTGAGCAGCGAGATGCTGCACCGCTGCCGGCTCAGCCTCGCCGACCGGGACAACGTGGACTACCTGCAGGTGCCCGGAGACGGGGCGCTGGCCGGGGTTCCGGACTCGTCGGTGGACCTGGTCTTCTCCTACATCACCCTGCAGCACGTGCCCGACCCGCAGGCGCAGCTCCGCTATGTGGCCGAGTCGGTCCGCGTGTTGCGACGCGGAGGCCACGCCGCGCTGCAAGTGAGGGCTACCGGATGGTCCGCCCGCGCCGTCGACTGGACCGGTCACCTGGGCCACTGGCTAACCGGACGACACACCCTGCGTCCGGAATGGCGCGGCGCCCGGCTCGCACCCGACCGGATCCAAAGCACTGCCCGGGCAGCCGGCGCCCGGGTGGAGCTGCTCCCGCACGGTCGCCGGCACCTCTGGATCGTCCTGGAGCCGTCCACGGGGTCCTCGAGCGTGCCGAGTTGACGGTGCAGCCCGGCGCCGGGCGACTGTCCTTGGCTCGACGATCCCGTGTGGTTCACGCGGACGCTGGCTGCCTTTCTCGGCCGACCGCGTCGAGCAGCAACCTCGCCGCCACCGTCGCTCCGTCGGTGCGGATCGTGCCGGCCACGGCGGTCGCTCGCGCGCGGGTCTCGGGGTCAGGGCCGTCCTGAGCGCGGCTGACAGGGACTCGGTGGTTGGAGTAGGACCGTCGGGTGCCGCGCCGATGCCGAGGTCGGCCACCGGGCCGGCCCGGTACGGCTGATCGCCAATCTGGGGTACCACCACCTGAGGCGCGCCGGCCCGGGCGGCCGTCGTCGTCGTGCCCGCGCCGCCGTGGTGCACGACGGCGGCCAGCCGGCCGAACAGCGCCTGCTGGTTGACCTCGCCGACGGCGAAGCAGGCGTCCCGGTCGTCGACCAGGGCCAGGTCGGCCCAGCCGCGGGAGACGAGTGCGCGGCGGCCCTGCGCGCGGATCGCCTCGATGGCCACCCGGGCGATGTCCTTCGGGGCGCGCATGCTGCCGAAGCCCACGTACACCGGTGCTGTGCCGGCGTCCAGGAACGCCTCCAACTCGGCCGGGAGTGGGCGTTCGTCCGGCAGGATCCACGCGCCAGTCTGCACGACGTCGAGGTCCGCCGGCTCCCGCCACGGGGCCAGGGTCGGGTCCGCCGCCAGCCACGGCTGATCGCCGAGGATGTGGGCACGGACGTTGCCCACCGGTGGCAGATCGACCGACTCCCGGTGGGTGCCTCGCCGAACAGCGCGTTATAGCTCTGGACGTCCAGGTCATTCAGCACCCGGTTGTCGGTCACGTCCGGTGGGAACGGCCGGCGCAGTCCGGCGGCGTGCACACCCGTACCTCCGCGCCGAGTTCCTGCAACCGCACCGCGAGCGCCACCAGCGGTTCGACGCCGCCGCGCGAGTCATAGCTCGACAACACCACACGCACTACGGGACTCCGTTCGCCGCAGGTCCTGCGCTTCGGCCGGCCATCCTGCGGCACCACCCGGGTCCTGCCGCAAGCTCCCGGTCGGCTATACATTGAAGGTGGAGAGGGGTAGCCCTCTCCATTTCCATGTGGTCGTCAGCTGTCGACGGATCACGTGCTCGCGAACCGGCGGCGCGCCGCGCACGGCGGCACCGCTGGCCCAGCTTTGCCTGTTGCTCAGTGGTCGAACCACGACGGGAGCGCGCGCTCATGCCGCAGACAGCGTGCGCTGCGGCCATATTCCGCACGTCTGGTCAACTGTGAATAGCCGGGTTACTGGCCTATGCGTCCGTCGATACGCTCGCGCAACAGGTCGACGTGACCCATGTGGCGGGCGTACTCCTCGATCATTCCGACCAGCACCTCGCGCAGCGACATCGGCCCTCCACCGCTGCCATGCTGATTCAAGGGATCGTCGCCGGTGATGTCGAGACTGGGCGCCTGGGCCACGAACCGCGTCGCGAAGTCCACCTCCGCACGCCATGCGTCCCACGCCTCCGCAACCACCTGGGGGTCGGGAACAGCGCCATCGAAATCACCGTCACGGTCGGTGTCGGAGCAGAACAGCCGGGGCACGTCCTGTCCCGCCATCATCACCCGGAACCCCGCACGCTCTGTCTCGGCCAGGTGGCGCACCAGCCCCAGGAGTGACATCGTCGACGGCTCGACGGAACGCCGCGCCATAGCCTCCGCATCGAGCCCTGAGCATTTGATTTCCAA
>JBKOXW010000150.1:0-18976 GCA_046744115.1 Actinomycetota bacterium
AGCTCGACTTCATGCCCTGGGGCGGCGCCTATAACCGCGTGCCTGCGAACGCCACCGCGTTCCCACACCGCAAGGAGCTGTTCCTGCTCGAGCACTCGGTCGTTGTCCCGGCCGGCTTCGACGCCGCCGCGACCGAGGCCGGGCGCGCCTGGCTGACGGACTCGTGGGAGCTCGTGCACCCCTCCGGCTCGGGCGGCGTGTACGCGAACTTCCCCGACACGGACCTACCCGACGAGCACCGCGCCTACTGGGGCGCCAACCTTGAGCGCGTGCGACGCGTGAAGGAGAAGTACGACCCGGAGCGAGTGTTCGGCTGAGGCCGCGTCGTCGGCGCCGGGAACGGCGGCAGTGAAGGAGGGCCCGATGAATGTCCGGGTTCGAGCGGCGCTGTCGCTTGCTGCGCGAGGCGGTCCTCGCCAAGGCCACCGTCAGCACGTGACATGAAGTACGGCGTAGACCTCACGCTGGTCGAGGCTCGCGATCAGCTGGCAAGCGTCCTCTGTCGGGAGGGCGGCCAGCTCCACCCCCCGACGACCAGCCTCCTCGATGACCTCGGCCATGATCGGCAGCGAGCCGTAGGCTCCGGTGCCGATAATCAGCCTGCTGCCACTCCAGGGCAGTTCCTCCTCGGCCGACAAAGGAGTGTGCCCGAACTCGTTTCGGTATGGCTTCGAGGGCTTCTTCTTTCGTTGCCGCACCCGGCCACCGTCGATGACGATGTCGTGCTCGTACTCCCGCCCATCGACCTCGATGGCTCCGAAGCCGAGTAGTCGTACCTTCACCGGGTGGCCTCCTGGTGCGTCATTGGCCGGTGGCCCGGCGCCGCGAATCCTGCCATCCACGTTTCCACGCGGGTGCTCTCGCGTCCACATTGCCGCGGCTCTGACTCAACCGACAGCCAGATCCGGGCGAGCCTGGCCGCCCTCAGCGGCAGGAGCGGTCGGATGTGCATGCCGCTGCTGACTCAGGCGCAGGCGCTCGGTCCGTCGAAGACGCCGTCGCGGAACGCGTCCGTGCGCTCGAACGCGGTGGGCCGGTCCTCGGACCGGTCAGCGCCGAGGTTGGTGACGATGATCGTGCTGATCAGCTCGTCGACGTCGCCGGGCGACAGCCGCTCGCCCTGCGGCGCCACCTCGCCAAACGCGGCGATCCAGGCACCGGTCATGCAGTCGCGCTGCAGCCCCGCATCGCGGCCCTCGGTCGGCAGGTCCGCCTGGGACTGCCCTGCCACGCCCCACAGCTCGGCCAGCATCGCGCCGCTGGCCAGATCGCCGATCTGCTCGTGCAGCTCGCCGAGATCGGCATCGGACCAGGTCGCCACGTTGCCGTCCGGGCAGTAGCCGGTCGGCGAGCCAGGGTCGTACGCGCCGGCGTCCGCGCAGTCCGGCAGCGGATTGTCCGCCACCGGCCGGCGCTCGGGCGGGGCGAACGTGGTGCCGGCCTTCAGCTGCGCGATCCCCGGCCGCCAGAACGCGTCCAGGCTGTCGGCGAAGATCGGCACGGCGTCCTGGTAGGACAGGTTGCCCCCGGTCCGGGCCTCCTCCTGGCTGGTGAACGGGATCTCGGTGACCTCGATGCCATCCCGGTCGAACCGGGCGCAGCGCTCGGTGCCCTCCTCGTAGCCGGTCTGGAACGCGTTCACCCGGTCGAAGCCGCTGCCGTGGGCGCGCGGGTTCTGCGCGGGCGTCCCCGGCTGGTCGCGCAGGGTCAGCACGGCCGCGATCGCGCTGTCCAGCGCGTCCCGCGCGAGGCGGACGTCGTCCGCGTCGGACCGCTCGGCGAACGCCACCCACGCGCCGGCGAAGCAGTCCGCCTGCAGCTCGATGACGATGGACTCGGCCTCGACCCGGGCACGGGCCTGGATCGCGTGTCCCATCTCGTGCGCCAGCACGACCGCCGGGGCGATCGAGCCGAACGTCTCGTTCAGCCGCGGGAACAGGTTGGCCGCGTCCCAGGCGATGTAGTCTTCTCCCGCGCTGCAGTAGAACGCGTTGCCCTCGATGTCGGCGTACAGCAGAGGCTGGCCGCCGCAGGCGAAGGTGTCGCTCCCGGGCGTCTTCGGCTGGAAGCCACCGCGCAGGTCGGTGAACTCCTTGTCGTAGGTGGCCGGCATCCGGTCGGTCCAGAACTGCTCGATGGACTCGATCGTCGCGGCGTTGTCCTCCTCGAGGTCGCCAGGCTCGCTGCCGAGCACGGCCGTCCCCCCGCGGCGGTCGGCGACGACGGCGATCGCCACGATCGCGACCACCGCCACCAGGACGATCGCGACCACTCCGGCGAGCACCGCGAGCAGCGCTCCGGTGCGCCGGCGCGGAGGGGGCGGCGGTGGTGGCGGCCAGCCGGTCGCTTGCTGCGGCCAGCCCGGCGGTTGGCCTCCGTACGGCGGTTGGCCTCCGTACGGCGGCTGACTCACGTAGGGCGGCTGGCTCCCGTACGGCGGCTGGCTCCCGTGGGGCGGTTGGCCCCCGTAGGGCGGCTGGCCTCCGTAGGGCGGCTGGCTCCCGTAGGGCGGCTGGCCTCCATACGGCGGTCCCGACACGATCACGACCCTACTGCCGGTCGTGGCCGCTCGTCAGTGATCGCGGGCCGTGCTGTAGCGGTGCTCCGGCCGGCCCGCCACGCCGTAGCGCAGCGTCAGCCGGGCGCGGCCGGTCGTGCACAGGTAGTCCAGGTACCGCCGCGCCGTCACCCGGCTGACCCCGGTCCGGTCGGCCACGTCGACCGCGGAGACGTCGGTGGCGGCGTCGGCGAGCACGCCGACGACGAGGTCCAGCGTGGTCCGCGACAGGCCCTTCGGCAGCGGGGAATCCGAACTGGATCGCAGCAGCTCGTACAGTCGGTCCACCTCGGCCTGGTCGGCGACCCGGACCTGGTCCAGCCGGTCCCGCAGCGCGGCGTACCCCTCCAGCTTCTCCCGCAGCGCGGCGAAGGTGAACGGCTTGATCAGGTAGTGCACGACCCCGCCGCGCATGGCCGCGTGCACGGTGTCGACGTCCTTCGCCGCGGTGACCACGATCGCGTCGACCGATCCGCTGACGCGGGCCTCGCCGACCCGCAGCCGTCGCAGCAGCTCCAGCCCCGGCAGGTCGGGCAGGTACAGGTCGAGCAGGATCAGGTCGGGCCGCAGCCGCTCGATCTGTGCCAGCGCCTCGGCGCCACTGTGCGCCTCGCCGACCACGCCGAAGCCGTCGACCCGCTCGACGTACGCGCGGTTGACGCTGGCGACCATGAAGTCGTCGTCGACGATGAGCGTGCGGATCACGAGACCACGGTGCCGGCCTGTGCTCGCCGCACGGCCAATCGGGGCAGCCGGACGGTGAACACCGCACCGGGATCGTTGCGCACCTGCACCGAGCCGCCCCACCGGCGGGCGGCCTGGGCGACCAGCGCCAGACCGAGCCCGCGCCGGAGGCCGGCGGCGGCGACCTTGGTGGTGAAGCCGTCCCGGAAGATCTCGTCGACGAGCGCCGGGTCGATGCCGGGCCCGGAGTCGCGGACCCGGACGACGACGCCGCCACCGTCCTCGGCCCGCACGCACACCTCGACCCAGCCGCCGCCGTCCGGATCGGCGGGGTCGTCCGGGTCGGGCGGGCCGTCCGCGGCAGCGTCCAGCGCGTTGTCGACCAGGTTGCCGACCACGGTCAGCAGGTCCCGGGAGTCCTCGGTCTCGCCGACCAGGAACGTGTCCGACGCCAGCCGCAGCCGCACCCCGCGCTCGGTCGCGACCGACGCCTTGGCCAGCAGCAGCGCGGTGAGCGTCGGGTCGCCGACGCGCTCGACCAGCGACTCGGTCAGCTCCTGGTGGATCAGCGTGGTGCCGGCGATGAACCGCACCGCGTCGTCGTTGCGCCGCAGCTCGACAAGGCCGGCGATGGTGTGCAGCCGGTTGGAGAACTCGTGCGCCTGGGCCCGCAGCGCGTCGGCCATCGACCGAGCGCCGACCAGCTCGCGGGTCAGGCCGTCGAGCTCGGTGCGGTCGCGCAGGGTGACGATCGCACCGGCGACCGAGTCGCGCACCACCACCGGCATCCGGTTGGCGACCAGCACCCGGTCGCCGCGCAGCACCACCTCGTCGGGGCCGGACAGGTCACCGACCAGCACGTCCCGCAGCCGGCCGGGCGGGACCAGGTCGGCGACCGGCCGCCCGACGGAGTCGGCGTCCAGGCCGAGCAGCCGTCGCGCCTCGTCGTTGACCAGTGTCAGCCGGCCGCCGCGATCGGTCGCCACCACACCCTCGCGGATGCCGTGCAGCATGGCCTCGCGCTGTTCGAGCAGCCGGGCGATCTCCCGCGGTTCCAGACCGAACGTCTGCCTCTTCAGCCGGCGGGCGAGCAGCACCGAGCCGGCCACCCCGAGGGCCAGCGCCAGCAGCACGTAGATGGACAGCTCCGGCAGCTGGTCCCGCAGCGCCGCGCTGATCTGCGCCTCCAGGATGCCGACCGACACGACACCGATGATGTTGCCCTCGTAGTCCCGGACCGGCACCTTGCCGCGCACCGACCGGCCCAGCGTGCCGGTCTCGGTGCCGACCCAGGCCCGCCCCTGCAGCGCCGGCCCCGGGTCGGTGGACAGCGGCTTGCCGATCTGGCCGGGGTTCGGGTGCGAGTAGCGGATCCAGTTGCGGTTCGCCACCACCACGAAGCTGGCCCCGGACGCGGTCCGGATCGCCTCGGCGACCGGCTGGATGGTCTCCGCCGGGTCGGGGTCGTCGAACGCGTCCCGGATCGTGGGAGAGGCCGCCACGGCCTCGGCGATCGCCAGCGCACGCTGGCCGTACTGGTGGTCCAGCTGCTCCCGGGTGAGGTGCACCGTCAGGGCGAACCCGACCAGCGCCGTGCTCGCCACGATGCCGAACTGGAGCAGCATGATCCGTGTGGAGAGGGCGAGGTTGCGCCGCATGATTGCCTCGCTCGGGACGACCGCCCGTGTTCGATCGGACACAACTTAACCACGCCGGGCGCGGTGCCGGGTGTGATCACAACGACCAGAAAGACCAGTACAGCCGATATCCCGATCAACGTACGGAAGCTGTGAACTGGTTCACGGTCCACATAGCGTCGCCGCTCACCGTTCCGTGACAACGAGGTGAGCAGCATGTGGAGATCGCGTTTCCTTGGCCGCGGTGCACGACTGGCCGCGGGCATCGCCGCTGTCGCGCTGGTCGCGACCGGCTGCGTGAGCGACTCGAACGACTCGGCCGAGGCCGGCGGCGAGTTCCCGAGCAAGACCCTGCGGATCATGGCGCCGGCGGCGCCGGGCGGCGGCTGGGACCAGACCGCCAGGACCGCGCAGTCCGTGCTCAAGCAGGGCGTCGTCGACTCCGACGTCGAGGTCTACAACGTCGGCGGGGCCGGCGGCACGATCGGGCTCGCCCAGCTCGTGACGGACGAGGGCAACGCGCACCTGCTGATGGCCATGGGCCTGGTGATGGTCGGCGCGATCGAGACGAACGAGTCGATGGTCACGCTCAAGCAGGTCACCCCGATCGCCCGGGTCACCGGCGAGTACGAGGCGATCGTGGTGCCGGCCAACTCGAAGTACAGGACGCTGCAGGACCTGGTCGCCGACCTCAAGGCCGACCCGGGCAAGGTCGCCATCGCCGGCGGATCGGCCGGCGGCACCGACCACATCCTGGCGGGCCTGCTGGCCAAGGAGGTCGGCGTGGACGCGACCAAGGTGAACTACGTGGCGTTCTCCGGCGGTGGTGAGGCGCTCGCCGCGATCCTCGGCGGCAAGGTCGCGGCCGGCATCTCCGGCATCGGCGAGTTCGCCGAGCAGGTGAAGGCGGGCAAGCTGCGCGCGCTCGCGGTGTCGTCGCCGTCCCGGACGCCGGCGCTGGACGCGCCCACCATCAAGGAGCAGGGCATCGACCTGGAGCTGGCCAACTGGCGCGGCTTCGTCGCCCCGCCCGGGGTCAGCGAGACCGACCGGGACGCGCTGATTCGGATCCTCACCGAGATGCACGACAGCAAGGGCTGGAAGGACGCGCTGGCCAAGAACGGCTGGGAGGATGTCTTCCTGGCCGGCGACGAGTTCGCGACCTACCTCGCCGACGAGCAGACGCGGGTCGAGGGCATCCTCTCCGACCTCGGCCTGGTCTAGGCCGTCGGGCGTCGTGAACCCGATGCTGCACAGCTGCGCGACGGGCGCCCCGGCCGGAGGCACTCCGGCCGGGGGCACCGCGCCGTGACCCACCACCCTCCACAGTGGCAGCGGCCGGCCCGACCGTGACCGACCTGGGCCCGGTCGTGCGCACCCCGGACGGGCCGGCCGGGCCGCCTGTGGAAGGCGGCCCGGCCGAGCCGGCCCCACAGCCGCCAGGCGGGCGGCGCGGCATCGCGTGGTCCGAGGTCGCGTTGTGCCTCGTCCTGCTCGGGGTCGGCACGGTGGTGCTCATCGAGACCGCTCGGCTGCACGTGCCGGCGGTGGCCAACGTGGTCGGCCCGCGCTACTTCCCGACCCTCGTGGGCATCTCGCTGATCCTGGCCGGCGTGCTGCTCGGCCGGGAGGTGCTCGCCGGCCGGCGGGCCGAGCCCGAGGCCGGCGAGGACGTCGACGTCCGCGCGCCGACCGACTGGCGCGCGCTCGGCATGCTTGCCCTCGCGCTCGCCACGCACATCCTGTTCCTCAAGCTGGTCGGCTACGTGCTCGCGGTGACCGTGCTGTTCGCGCTCGCCGCCCGGGGTCTCGGCAGCACCCGCTTCGTCCGCGACCTCGGCATCGGGACGGTCCTCGGGCTGATCGTCTACCTCGCCTTCGACTACGGGCTGGGCATCACGCTGCCCACCGGCCCCCTGGAGGGACTGTTGTAGATGGACGCGTTCAGCCAGCTGCTCGAGGGTTTCGCCACCGCCCTCACGCCGATCAACCTGCTCTGGGCGCTGGTCGGCGTGACCCTCGGCACCGCCGTGGGCGTGCTGCCGGGCATCGGCCCGGCGCTCACCGTCGCGCTGCTGCTGCCGGTCACGTTCCGGTTGGACCCGACCGGCGCGTTCATCATGTTCGCCGGCATCTACTACGGCGGCATGTACGGCGGCTCCACCACCAGCATCCTGCTCAAGACGCCAGGGGAGAGCGCATCCATCGTCACCGCGCTGGAGGGCAACCAGATGGCCCGGCGGGGCCGCGGCGCGCAGGCGCTGGCCACCGCGGCGATCGGCTCGTTCGTGGCCGGCACGCTGGCCACCATCGCGCTGACGTTCCTGGCGCCGGTGGTGGTCGACGCGGCGCTGGCGTTCGGCCCGGTGGACTACTTCGCGCTGATGGTGCTGGCGTTCGCCACGGTGAGCGCACTGTTCGGGAACTCGCTGGGCCGCGGTATGGCGAGTCTGGCCGTCGGCCTGCTCATCGGGCTGATCGGCATCGACAGCCAGACCGGGCAGGCCCGGTTCACCCTTGGCGTGCCCCAGCTGCTGGACGGGATCGACGTCGTCGTGGTGGCGGTCGGCCTGTTCGCGGTCGGCGAGGCGTTCTACGTCGCCAGCCGGATGCGGCACGACCCCATCGGGACGTACGCGGTGCGCGGTCGCGTGTGGATGAACCGGGAGGACTGGAGCCGGTCCTGGCGGCCGTGGCTGCGCGGGACCGCGCTCGGCTTCCCGTTCGGCGCCCTGCCCGCCGGCGGCGCGGAGATCCCGACGTTCCTCAGCTACGCCGCCGAGAAGCGGCTCAGCCGCAAGCGGCACGAGTTCGGCAAGGGCGCGATCGAAGGCGTCGCCGGGCCGGAGGCCGCCAACAACGCGGCGGCGGCCGGCGTCCTCGTCCCGCTGCTGACGATAGGACTGCCCACCTCGGCGACGGCGGCGGTGCTGCTGGCCGCGTTCCAGCAGTACGGCCTGCAGCCCGGGCCGCTGCTGTTCGAGAACAGCAGCACCCTCGTCTGGGGGCTGATCGCCAGCCTCTACATCGGGAACGTGATCCTGCTCGCGCTCAACCTGCCGCTGGTCGGCCTCTGGGTGCGGCTGCTGGAGATTCCGCGTCCGCATCTCTACGCGGGCATCCTCGTCTTCGCCACGCTCGGCGCGTACACGATCAACAACTCCGTGGTCGACGTCGTCGTGCTCTGCGCCGTCGGCGTCATCGGCTTCGTCATGCGTCGCTTCGGGATCCCGGTCGCGCCCGCGCTGATCGGCCTGATCCTCGGGCCGATGGCCGAGCAGCACCTCCGCCGGGCGCTGGCGATCAGCGAGGGCGACTACACCACGCTGGTGTCCAGCCCGCTCGCGGCGACGTTGCTGGCGGCCGCGCTGATCGTGCTCGTGGTGCCGGCCGTGCTGCGGTTCCGGGCCCGCGCCGCCGAGCGCGCGCGGGTGGCGGAGCCGGTCGGCTAGTCCAGGCTCGAGCTAGTCCAGCCGGGCGGTCAGCGTCGACGCGCCGGGCCTGACCAGCTCCACCCGCTGGATCGCGGGGATCGACGTGGGGACCGCGCTTCCGCAGGTGCCGGCTCCGCCCTTGACGACGCAGCTGCCGGCGGCGAACGTGCCGGCATCGGTGACCACCCGGAGCCGGTAGGTCACGTCCTGGGGCGCGGCGGTCACGGTGACGAACACCCAGGACGGCGAGCCCTGGTAGGCGAACAGGTGCCCGGCCTCCGCCCCGGCCGGCGTGGTCAGGTCGGCGGCGGTCAGGTAGCGACCGTTCGCGACGGCCAGTGTCTCGCGGTACCGGGCGGCGAGCTCCCGGTCGTCGGCGGACCGCCGCCAGGCCAGGCCGGAGGCCAGAGCCGCGGTCAGCGCGACGACGACCAGCACGGCCGCCGCCCGCAGGGCCAGCACGGGCAGCCGGCGCCGGCGGGTCCGGCCAGTGGCCAGCGCGGCCAGCACGCCGGTCTCGAAGCCGGCGGACGGCTCGCGCTCCGGGGCGAGCAGCACCAGCTCGTCGACCACCGTCGCGGCGGCGGCGAGCTCGTTGCGGCAGTGCAGGCAGCGGGCGAGGTGTGCCAGGGCGCGCGCCCGCTCGTCGCCGTCCGCCACGCCAGCGGCCAGCTCCGGGATGAGCTCGCGCACCTGCGCGCAGCGTGGCGTCTCAGTCATCGCGCACTCCCAACCGCTCCCGCAGCACCCCGAACGCCCGCCGGACCCGGGTCTTCACCGTGCCGACCGGCGTGCCATCGAGCGCGGCCACCTCCTTGGCGGTCATCCCGTAGAAGACCATCAGCACCACCGGCGCGCTCTGCTCCGGAGGCAGCTCGCGCAGCGCGGTCCGCACGCTGTCGCTGGTCTCGACGTTGCCGCCGTCATCCTCACCGCGGTCCCGGCCGCCGGTCAGCATGCCGAGCAGCACGTCCGGGTCCATCGGCACCTCGCGGTGGTAGCGGACCGCGTCGATCGCCGCGTTCCGGGTGATGGTGAGCAGCCAGGTGGACACCCGGCCGCGCCGGGCGTCGTACGCGCCCGCGTGCCGCCAGGCCTTGACGAACGCCTCCTGAGCTACGTCCTCCGCCACCGCCGGCGCGCCGACCACGGTGAGCGCCAACCCGTACACGCGCGCCTGGTACCGACGCACGAAGAGGGCCGCGGCCGACGAGTCCCCTGCGGCCATCCCGGCGAGCAGCGACTCGTCCGACAGTGGCACCACGTGGGTAGTACGAGGCTGTGGCACGTCCGGTTTCACCGCGGGTCCGCCGGAATCCCGGGACGGGCCGCGTGGCGTATTCCTGATCGGGGATCGGAACTCCTGGAGGAGATCGCATGCGACGGCATGTCAGGCACCTCGTGCTGGTGACCATCGCGCTGCTGGCCGCGGCCGGCTGCGGGTCGGATGGCTCGGACTCGGGCGGTGGGGGAGACGGCGGGGGCGGTGACGCGGCGATCACGATCACGTCGCCGAAGGACGGCGACACCGTACAGGTGCCGTTCACGATCAGGTACGAGACCGGGGCCGAGCTCGGCGAGCCCGAGACCGGCAAGGACCACGTGCACGTCTTCACCGACGGGAACAAGAACGACTACACGGTCGTCGGCGGCAACAGCTTCGAGATCACCGACCTGTCGCCGGGCCAGCACACCCTCAACGTCACCCTGCAGCACGCCGACCACTCGCCGGTCGGCCCGGCCGCCGAGATCACGGTGACGGTGAGCGGGTCGGCCCCGGGCGGTGGAGGGTCGGAGACCAGCCCGCCGCCGGACTATGACTACTGAGCGCACCACCGGGCCCAGCACCGGGGCGGCCGCCGGCGTGGACGGCGGTGCGGTCGAGCGGTACAGCCGGCCGACCCGGTGGTTCCACGCCGGCGTGTACGTCTCCGTGCTCGTCCTGCTCGGCACCGGCTGGTGGCTGCTGCTCGGCCGGGAGGGCGACCCGAGTCCGCTGGCCCAGCTGGTCGGCACGCCGGACACCGAGATACACCGGTGGGTCGGCTGGGCCCTCGCGGCGCTGGCCGGCGCCGGCATCATGCTCGGCGTGCGCGCGGTGCGGACGTTCGTGCTGGAGTCTCTCCGGTTCCGCCGCGGCGACCTGCCGTGGTTCGCCCGTTGGCCGAAGGCGGTGCTGACCGGCCGGTTCGGCTGGCACGACGGTCACTTCGACCCCGGGCAGCGGGTCGCGAACATCCTCGTCACGCTGAGCCTGCTCGCCCTGGTCGGCAGCGGGATCGGGATGGCCGTGCTGCACGGCGGCCCGGCGTTCGTCTGGCTGGTCCGGATCCACAAGTGGTCGACGTACCTGCTCACCCCGCTGCTGCTCGGGCACATTCTCATCGCGGCCGGCGTGCTGCCCGGCTACCGCGGGGTCTGGCGTTCGATGCACCTCGGCGGCCGGCAGCGCGCCTCGGTCACCAGGCGGGTCTGGCCCGGCTGGACGGATCGGGCCAGCCGCCGGTGAGCCCCGGGCCTTACCCCCCGAGGGTGAGGCCGGGGCGTCGTCGCGGACGTTCGGCATCGGCGACACGGACATCTTCGACTGGGGCGGCATCCTGTCCGCCATCATCGGCACGATCATCGTGCTGTTCGTGGCCGGCTGGGTCACGCGCCGCGCCGGTGGCCGCACGACCTGACGCCGCCTCGCTGTCGCACCCCTGCCGCCGGCGCCGGCCGGCGTATTTCCCGCGCGCGCTCCAGTCTCAGCACGTTGGCGGATGTGTCGACGCCCGCGGTGCGGCGAACCTTAACCCCTCGCTGCGGCGAACCTTCGCCCCCGCCTGAGGCACTCAAGCGGCGCCTCGTGGCCGCCGCCACGCGTTAGACGTGGTCCACGATGCCGGACGCGCCCTCGGCCTCCGCGCAGTGCCGGCAGCAGAAGAACCGGCCGCCGGCTTGCACGCCGTGTCCGATGATCTTGATACCGCAGTGGTCGCAGACCGGCGCCATCCGATGCACGGCGCACTCGAAGCTGTCGAAGACGTGCACCGCGCCCTGGGCGCGCACCTCGAACGCCATCTCGTAGTCGTTCCCGCAGACCTCGCAGACCGCCATCGGTCGTCACCTCCCGATCCGGCTCGATGCCGGACCCTCCCTTGCCTACCCCCACCGAGGCCGTGCGTCTCGCCCGGGGCGAGGCGGCCTGGGACAGCGGCGAGCGCGCCTCAGCTCGGGCGGACCCGGGCCTCCCGCTCGCCGAGGAGGACCTGCGTCTCCAGGACCGGGACGTTGAAGCTGCGGCAGAGCGTCATCGGGAAGACGATGACGAACCACGGCGGCCGGTAGACGATGACCAGCCAGGTCTTGCAGCCGCGGATCTCGTACCGGCCCTGGTTCCGGTATGTGTAGCCACAGTCGGGCGACGGGTCGGCGGGGCGGTGCCGGGCCGGGTTGTAGACCGTGCCCAGCTTCGTGCAGAACTGCCTGCCGTCGGTCCGCCACGTGTTCCGCAGCCTGATCGCGATCCCGGTGACGCCGCGGAAGATCGGCAGCGCGATCGGCTGGACCGGGTTGCCGATGCGGTCCCAGACCCAGGTCGGGAAGTTGGTGATCACCCCGTGGCCGGCATCGAACGGGGGCGCGGTGCCCAGGCTCGGCGTGAACCGCAGGTAGCCGCTGAAGAAGCTGACCCTGCCCCGGATCTCGACGTTGTCGGGCGGCGGGTTGTTCGGCTGCCAGTACGGCAGCACGGCACAGGCGTTCGCCTGGTTGGCGCAGAACTGCCGGGCGCTCGCGACATCGGGGTGCGCGCTCGCGTACCGCCGCGCGGTCGCCTCGTCCGCCGCGCACAGCCGGTACTCCCAGCGGCCCTCCACCCGAGGGTCGACGCCGCCCTGGTACTCGGCCCGCTCCTGCGCGGTGACCACGCCGGCCACCCGCTGGCAAGCGTTCTGCCGGATGCCGCTGGAGGTGATGTCGACGGTCGGGTCCGGGTTGCTGGCCGCGATGTAGTCGCCGGTGTCGGAGATGGCGCCGTCACCGATCGCGCTGCCCGGCGGCTCCGCCGGGGGGCCGGCGTCGCCGGGCGCGGCCGCGGCGGGCATCGCCAGCGAGGCGACGGCGACCAGCGCGCTAAGAACCACGGTGAGCAGGGCCGACGCCACCGGGCGCGAACGGCTCAGCATGGCTGAACTCCCTCGTTCGTCGCAGCCACTACGTACCAGTAGCCACCCCGCCGGTGGGCCGAGACGAGCAACGCATCCTTCGTCGGCGACTCGTTGTCATAGCCGCGCGGCGCCCTGAGTTGCCCGGTAACCGCGTCATAGTATGTTCTGGCCGGGCCTCGGAGGCAATCGGCGATTTCTGCGATGTCGCCGGTTTGGTGAACAATTCGGGGCCGCAGCGTGAGCATCGTGCGCTGCACGATTCCCTGCTCGCGCAGCGTCCTGATCTGACGCTGCTCCGCGCCGAGGATCGGGTCCCCGCCGTACCGGGCCAGGTCGGGATGGTCGGGGTCGCCGCTGGCAAACGCCGCCTCGACCGCCTTCCACCAGGCCCGGTAGACCGCGAGCAGGTCGGTGCGGTCGACCGGGGTCGCGGATTGCGAGGCCGCGTCCTGCGGTGGGGACGACCTGGTCTCGGTGGGGAGCGTGGGGACGTCGCGCCGGGACACGATGTCGGGCGGCCCGGACGAGCACGCCGTCAGCAGCAGCGCGGAGACGCCGGCGACGAGAGAGGCCCAGCCGAGGAGGGACCAGCCTCGGTGCCGGCGCATATCCGTACGATAAGGACCTCGCCCCCGCCGGGCGGCAACAGTCCGCACTATCCCCTGATCGGAGGAGTGCCGGTCTGGGGAGTGCTGGCCGGCGGAACGAAGGGGGGAGTCCGGGGGGTGGTGGGCGGCGTGCCGATCCCCGGCATCGATCGCGCGACCGTGGCGGCCTTCCCGCCCCCGAATGTCGAGACCAGCTCGCCGACGGCGAGCCGGGCGATCTGGCCCGCCGCGGCGGTGTCGGCCGCCGTCGCCTGGACGACGGCGGCGGTGATCATCGCGCGCACCGGCCCGATCATCGCGTTGCCCACGTGGTTGAACGCCGGGTTCGGGTTGATCACGTTCCCATCCGGGGTCACGATCAGGCCCGCGCCGGTGGCGGTGGCGACCGCGGTGCGCAGCTGCGTCTGCGCGGCCTGCAGCGCGTGTCCGAGCGTGACCAGTACCTGGCCGGTCTTGTTGGCCTCGTTCCCGCCCGCGGCCAGGCCGCCGCGCAGCTGACCCGCGCGCTGGTTGGCCTGCTGCTTGGCGACGCCGGACCACACGTCGCCGTCCAGCACGCGCATGCCGCGCTCGAAGATCGACTGGACCCGGCCGAACCCCTCGGCCATGCGCCGGTAGGTCTCCCCGGCCTGCACGAACGTCTGCGGCATGCAGGCCATCAGCTGTGCGTACGACGGCATCCCCGACTCAGCTCGCTCCGCTGGCCGGTGTCGTCGCCGGTCCCGTCGCCGGCGGGCCCGCCGCGGTGCGCACCACCGCCGGATCCGTGGTCGGTAGCTGGAACGCCGCCGACGCCTGCGCTTGCTGGTTGTCCGTCGTCTCGTAGGTGACCGCCGCCTGGCTCAGGGTCTGACCGTGCGCGTCCATCTGCTCGCCCAGGTCCTTGAGCGCGGCGATGTGCGCCGCGGTCAGTGCGACCATCGCCGGGGTGGTGAGGAAGCCGGCGTTGCCCGACCCCACCAACTGGATCGTCGCGGCGCCGCTGGCCACGATCGAGCCGACATCCTGGGCGAGCGCCACGACCTCCTGGCCGATCTGCCTGATCTGCTCGGGGATCGCCTGGATGCCCCGTTGCGGCTGTATCACCGCTTCCTACCGTCCCTCGCCTGGTGAGACCCGATTATCCGGAATAGACGGATTGAGCAGAGTATGCATGCCGGGGCGCTATGACGCCAGCCTTTGTGGCCGCAAAGACCGAACCCGGCGGTCAGGCCAGGCGGGCGAGCGTGATCAGGTACGGCACGGGGAGGACGAACCCCGCCTCGTCGGTACGGCCGGCGGCGCCGAACATCTCGGCGATGTCGGCCTGGACGCTCGGCCACACCCCGGCGGGCTCGAGCGCGGAGCGTGCGGCCACCCAGCCCGGGACGAGCGTCATGATCTCCTCGACCGCCGCCTCCAGCGTCGGCCAGCGGACCTCGATGGTGTCCAAGGTGGTCTCGACGCTGACCGGCAGGCCGACGAAGAACTCCCGGACCCGGTCCGGGTCCCCCCACGCCTCGGCGTCCGGACCGGCGGCGGCGCCGGGCGGCAGGTACCCGACCACGATCGCCCGCTGGCGCCCGAACGGGCTGTCCGGCGTCCACCCGAGCGTCGCGACCAATCCGCCCGGGGCGCACACCCGCGCCAGCTCAGCCGCCATCGCGTGCGGGTCCGGCGCGAAGATCGCCCCGAACGCCGACAGCACCCGGTCGTAGCCGCCGTCCGGCTCGGGCATGGCGGTCATGTCGGCCTCGACCCAGCGCACCGTGACGCCGGCCGCCTCCGCCCGGGCGCGAGCCGCGGCGAGCAGCGAGGGCGTCACGTCCAGGCCGGTCACGGTCGCGCCGGCGCGCGCCGCCGCGATCGCCATCCCGCCAGGCCCGCAGGCGACGTCGAGGACTCGGTCGCCGGGCCGTACCACCCGCGCCACCAGGCGCTCCCCGGCCTCCGCCCACCGGTGCGCCACGGTCGCGTAGTCGCCGAGCTGCCACAGCCGCGCGGGCTCCATCACCGCATCCCCTCGCCTCGATCGCGCACGGTCGTGCCGGGTCCTGCCGCGGTCCGACCGTACGGCACGGCCGGCCGGAGCTCACCGGTCGTCGGCCAGGCCGGCGGCTCGGGCGTGCAGGTAGCGCTGCTGCGGGAAGCTGGTCGTCCGCTGCGCGGCCGCCAGGTAGGCCCCCCGGGCCGCCGCGCGATCACCGGCCATCTCCAGCAGGTGCGCGCGGACCGCGTGCAGCCGGTGGTCCTCAGCGATCCGCTCGTCGGCATCGAGCTTGCCGAGCAGGTCGAGACCGGCGCGGGCGCCGCGGACCATGGCGACCGCGACGGCGTGGTTCAGCGCGATGACGGGGTTGTCGGAGATCCGCATCAACAGCTCGTACAGCGCCATGATCTGCGGCCAGTCGGTTGCCTCGGCGCTCGGCGCCTCGTCGTGCACCGCCGCGATCGCCGCCTGGAGCTGGTACGGGCCGGCCGGGCCACGGCCGAGCGTGCCGGCGATGAGTGCCAGGCCCTCGGCGATCGAGTCGGCGTTCCAGAGGCTGCGATCCTGCTCGGCCATCGGGATCAGCGCGCCGTCCGGGCCGGTCCGCGCCGGCCGGCGCGCGTCGGTGAGCAGCATGAGCGCGAGCAGCCCGGTCACCTCGCCGTCGTCCGGCAGCACCCGGTGCACCAGTCCGGCGAGCCGGATCGCCTCGGTCGACAGCTCGGTGCGCTGCAGCCTCGGCCCGGACGTCGCGACGTACCCCTCGTTGAAGATCAGGTAGAGCACGTGCAGGACCGCGCCGAGCCGCTCGGCACGCTCCGCGGCCGGAGGCAGGCCGAACGGGATTCCGCTGTCCTTGATGCGCTGCTTGGCCCGGCTGATCCGCCGGGTCATGGTCGCTTCCGGCACGAGGAACGCGCGGGCGATCTCCGCGGTGGTCAGGCCGCCGACCGCGCGCAGGGTCAGCGCGATCTGCGAGGCCGGCGAAAGCGCGGGGTGGCAGCACATGAACAGCAGGATCAGAGTGTCGTCGGACTCCGCCGCCGGCCGGTCCGCGGCCGGCGCCAGCCACTGGTCGGGCAGGGTCCAGCGGGCGACGGCGTCCTCGCGGCGCTGGCGCGCCTGCTCGCTGCGGAGCAGGTCGGTCAGCCGACGGGAGGCGACCGTGATCAGCCATGCGCGGGGGTTGTCCGGCAGGCCGTCCTGTGGCCACTGCGTCGCGGCCGCGATGAGGGCCTCCTGCACCGCGTCCTCGGCCGTGTCGAAGTGCCCGTACCGCCGGACGACCGCGCCGAGGACCTGCGGCGCCAGCCGGCGCAGCAGGCCCTCGACGTCGTCTCCGGTCACGGCCGTGGTCAGACCGACAGGTCGTCCGCGCCGCCGACGATCGGGCGCACATCGATGTACTCCTCCACGTTCATGCCCTCCGGGTAGGGGCACTTCGTGACGCGCGCGGCGATCTCGGTCGCCCGGTCGAAGCTCTCGCACTCGACGATCGTGTAGCCGGCGAGGACCTCCTGGCTCTCCGGGTACGGCCCGTCGGTCACCACCGGCACCCCGTCCTTCAGCCCGTGGATGCGCCTGGTGTGCACGGGCGCCGCCAGGCCGTTGGCGTCGACGAACTCGCCGGACTCGACCAGCTCGTCGTTCCACGCCTGCATGAAGGCGTGCATCGCGGCGATGTCCTCCGGGGACCACGCCGGCTTGTCGGTGGCCTTGCCGGCCATGCCGTCGTAGTCCTGCTGGGAGCCGTACAGCATGATCATGTACTTCACGGTGTCCCCTCTCTGCCGGCACCGGGGCGGTGCCTCTCACCCGGAGACGTCGGCGCCGCCGGCCGTACGCGGACATCGGCCCGCCACAGCGTCATCATGTGCTGCGAACCGCCTCGGAGGTGAGCGATGGTAGGGAGCGCGTCGGAAGCCTCGGCGCCCGCGGTGGCGGGCGTGGTCGTGGCGGCGGCGGCCGGCGCGCTGGTGCTCGCCGGGATCCTGCATCTGCTGCTCGGGCGTCTGCGGCGACGATCCCAGGTGGTGGCGGAGCTTGCCCGCCGCGCCGCCCGCCCGGCTCGCGTGACGCTGGTACTGGCCGCGGTGCTCATCGCGCTGGTCGCCACGGACCCCGCAGGCGAATGGGTGCGGCCGCTCGAGCACGGGCTGCTGATCCTGCTCATCGCCGCCCTCGCGTGGCTGGCCGGCTCGGTGACGTACGTCGTCGAGGACGCGGCGCTGCGGCGCTACTCGCTGGACGTGCCGGACAACCGCCAGGCCCGCAAGGTGCGCACGCAGGTGACCGTGCTCCGCCGGATCGCCGTGTCCGTGATCGCCGTCGTTGCCATCGGCGCCGCGCTGATGACCTTCCCGGCCGCGCGGACGGTCGGGGCGAGCGTGCTCGCGTCGGCCGGCATCGCCGGCGTCGTCGCCGGCCTCGCCGCGCAGAGCACGCTGAGCAACCTCTTCGCCGGTCTCCAACTCGCGTTCTCGGACTGGCTGCGGCTCGACGACGTGGTCGTCGTCGAGGGGGAGTGGGGCCGCATCGAGGACATCACGCTCAGCTACGTGGTCGTGCACCTGTGGGACGACCGGCGCCTGGTCCTGCCCACGTCGTACTTCACCGCGCAGCCGTTCCAGAGCTGGACGCGCACCCAGGCGGCCCTGCTCGGCACCATCGAGATGGATGTGGACTGGTCGGTGCCGGTCGAGGCGATGCGCGAGGAGTTGCACCGGATCCTGGAGGGCACCCCACTGTGGGACGGCCGGGTCTCGGTCCTCCAGGTGACCGATGCGGTCGGTGGATTCGTGCGGGTGCGTGCCCTGGTCAGCGCCGCCGACGCGCCGACCGACTGGGACCTGCGCTGCCATGTCCGGGAGCGGCTGGTGGCGTGGGTGCAGCAGGTCGAGCCCGCGTCGCTGCCACGAACGCGCATCGACATGAGCACGCAGCGCCGCTCGGACCGGACCGTTCAACCCGTACGCAAGGACGGGCACCGCGACCCCGGCGCCAACGTCTTCGGTGGCAGCCCGGACGCCGCGGAACGCGGCGCGACCTTCTCACCACGGGACGACCGGCCGCGGCAGCCCGATCCGGCCGATCCGCCCGAGCCATCCGCCCCTTCCGGGCGGTAGGCCGGCGCGCGGGCCGCCCCGCGCTCAGCGCCGGTCGACCGCCGCGAGGATCGCCTGCCCCAGCTCCGCCGGTTTCGTGAACTGCGGCCAGTGGCCGGTGGGCAGGTCGACGTACTCGACGTCGCGCATCGCGGCGAGCTCGGCGACGTACGGGTTCTTCTCCGCGACCCACGTCCGCAGCTGCTCGCTCGGGAACTCGCTCGAGATGATCGTGGCCGGCACGTCGTAGCGGCGCTCGTCGGTGAGCACCTGCTTGTCGTACGCGACCGCGGTCGGCTCGGGCACCGCCCGCGCCCGGAATGCCTCCCGCAGCTCGTCCTCGAGGTCGACCAGATCCTCCTCGCCGAACACGGACCAGTCCGGGAGCGGAATCTCGCCACCGACCACGGGCAACTGGTCGTTGATCGCCTGCCCTTCCCCGAGCGGCCCAGCGTCGACATACACCACCCGCGCCACCCGGTCGGGTCGGGCGTCGGCGGCCGCGTGCGCGATCGCTCCGCCCCCGGAGTGCCCGACGAGCACGACCGGGCCGCCGGCCTCGTCGATGGCGGCGACGACCGCGTCGACGTGGTCGCGCAGCCGGATGCCGGCGCGGTCGGCATCTGCCGACTCCAGGCCGGGCAGCGTGAGCGCCCGCACCCGGTGGCCCGCCTGGTCGAGCGCCGGCCTGACCTCGTCCCACGACGAGCCGTCGAGCCAGAAGCCGGGGATGAGGATGACGTCCATGCCGGTCACTTCACCGCGACGATGTCGATGGTGCGGATGTCCGGCTCGGCGGCCAGCAGGTCGGGCCCGGCCTGGGCGAGTGCGG
>JBKOXW010000235.1:0-20666 GCA_046744115.1 Actinomycetota bacterium
CCCGGCGACCCGGTCGTGCAGCACGTCCATCGGCGGCATCCCTTTCCTCGGAGACGAGGTGCCGCCCGCGGGGAGCTCTGGGAACGAAGAGACTCAGACTCGTGCTCGAAGCAACACTCACCAGTGCCCGGACAAGCCCCCAGCGTCACGCTTACACGCGGGCTCGAAGCACCAAACTGATACGACGTCGGCGGACGGCACAGCCCATTCTCATCCCCACCAGAGACCGGCCGCGGATCATGCCCGCTTACACAGACGGTCTGACACGCCCTCCGACTAGCGACGGCTGGCTCAGATCATGCGGCTGCGCACTCGGGCAAGGGCGTCGAGGGCGGTCTCATCGGCGTCGGGCAGGGTGTGCAGGTACTTCTCAGTGGTGGCGATGCTGGCATGGCCGAGGCGCTCCTTGACGATCTGGAGATCGGCTCCGCCGGCGAGCAGCCATGAGGCGTGGGCGTGGCGCAGGTCGTGTACACGGACGTGGTACTTGAGGTGCGCCGCGGAGAGCGCTGGCAGCCAGATCCTGTTCCGGAACCAGTCGCGGGGGATGTGGCCGTCGGTGTCGCGGTGGCGGCGGGCGCGGGGTTCGTCCTTTCCACTGGCGCGCCGATCTGCGCGATAAGCGGCGTATGAGGTCGCAGGTTCAATCCTGCCCCCGCTACCACCCGAAGGCCCGGACCACACAGTCCGGGCCTTCGTCGTCGACTCGGCGGGTCAGCGGCGGCTGGTGCCGCTCGGGGCTGGCAGCGTCACGGCCGAGTACCGAAAGACGTAAGAGCCCGTCATAGCCGCACGCGTCACGGCACCGGCACGCCGGCGATGCGGACCGGGCCGAGCGTCGGGTCGAGCTCGGTGGCCTGGTCCACGCCGGCCGGGGTGATCACGTCGATCGCCTTCGGCGCGGTGCCCGGGTCGATGTCGCAGATCGGGCTGACCACCGACTCGGAGGCGCACAGTCCGAACAGGAACGGCTCTGGCGTCGGCGCGAACCCGCGCGCCTGGTCCGGGCTGAACCCGTCCTGCCCGTGCAGCACGACCGTGAAATGCCAGCCCGGCCCCGGGGTGCCGAGCGCGGCCAGCGGCACGATCATGGTGATGAACCGCGACGTCTGACTGGCCTGCACCGACACGTCGCCGAGGGACTGGCCGGCGGCGTCGACGAAGACCGGGCTGGCGAAGCCCTGCACCTCGATGCGGCGGCTCCAGGCCGAGGCGTCGGCGATGGAGTAGTTGCGGCTGGGGAACGGTGGCGCGGTCGAGGTCGGCGCTCCGTCGGGGGTGCGCATAAAGACGTCGACGAGCTGCGCGCCGAGCGGGGAGCCGAACGTCGGGGACAGATCCCGGGTCTGCACCCTCATCAGCACGCTGTCGGCGGTGACGATGACCTGGAAGCGCTGGATGTCGAACGCGCCGGCGTGGAAGTCGGCAGAGGTCGGGTAGGCGTACGTGCCCGGCCCGGTGTCGTCGCCGTCCGGGTCGATCACGTCGAGCACCGTCGTCCCGGTGATGAAGTCGGACACCACCGTGCGCCGGGCATAGCCGGTCGCACCGTCCGATGTGGTCACCGCGACCGTGATCACCGACGTGCCGAACGGTGACGGCACGGTGGCCGAGAACGCGCCGTCCGGTCCCGCCTCGACGGTCACGACCGAGGTGGCGCCGCCGGTGTCGGTGGCGGTGGAGGCGATGTCGACCGTCGCGCCGGGCACGGTGGTGCCGGTGACCTCGACGGTCGGCGTGTTCACCTGCGCGCCGTCGGCCGGCGCGGTCACCACGACCGGCGCCTCGCCCGGCGGCCGTGGCTGGTAGCGAGCCCGTACGATGTCCGGCTGCTCCACCGGAACCAGCGAGCCTCCCAGGCTCAGTGTCAGCCGCACCTGCTGCGCCTGCGACCAGGTCAGCGGCGAGGCCGAGCCGGCCGCCCGGCCGTTGACGAAGCCGATCGACGCGGTCGCCGGGTCGCTGCCGAACGGCGAGGCTGGCACGTCCGGGTTCTCCCAGACCTGCTCCGGCACCAGCCCGACGCCCGATGCGCCGTCCCGCATTCCGAGCAGGAGCCGGGCGGCGGTGGTCCGGTCGCCGGTCTGCAGCAGTTGCTCCGCACGCTCGCCGGCCAGCACCGGCCACAGGTGCCCGGAGCCGACGTTGCCGGTGGGCCACGGCTTGCCGGTCGGCGCGCAGTTCGTCGCGTCCGGCTCGTAGCAGTCGCCGTAGCCGTCCTCGGTGCCGGCGGCCGTGACGGGATCGGTGGACGTGCCGTACCGGTAGAAGCCCGGCCCGCTCGCGGTGTCCCGCCGGATCGTCGCGTCGACGACCGGCAGCGACCGCTGCACGTCCGGGTCGGACGCCGCCAGGATGCCGAGCCGGGGCAGCTCCAGGAACCCGGCGTCGATCACCGCGCGCTGGTCGGCGTTCGGCCCGCCGTTGCCGAGGTTGTACGTGATCGCGGCGTTCGGGTCGCCGGTCTTGGACAGCCGGATGAAGTACCGGCCGTCCGCGTACGGGCCGGTCGTGGTGACCGTCCAGCCCTTGATGCTGCGCTGGAAGTGATCCGCGGTGGCCCGGTAGACCCGGGCCGCGGCGTGGTCGCCGTGCAGGTCGGCGATGAAGCCGGCCGCGACGAGCCCGGCGATCTCGGCCGCGATCGTCGACGGCGAGAAGCCGCCCTGCTCCTCCCACCGCTCCGAGCCGAACGACGGGCCGTGCGACACGACGAAGTCGGCCGCCTTCCGGACGTGGTCCGTCCACAGTGCCCGGTCCCCGGCGAGCCCGGCCTGGTAGGCCATGAGGATCGGGTACGCCGTCTCGTCCAGCTGGTCCCCGCCGGTGTCCGGCGCCTTCTTGCCGTTCACCAGCGAGTTGCGCGGGAACCGGCCGTCGGCCAGCTGCTGCCGCTCGAACAGGAACCGCACGGTCGCACGGGCCGTGGCGACGTCGCCGGCGGCCAGGATGCCGGTGAACGCCTCGTACAGGTCCCGGGAGAACACCTCCCGGTACGAGCCGAAGTAGACGGGGAGGCCGCCCGGCGTGTCGCCGGCGCTCACCGCCTGCCCCCACGGGCTCGCGATCGAGGCGACCACGGCGCCGGGGAACGTCTTGTCCTCGCTCGCCTTCAGCACGTTGACCGACAGCCAGTACGCATCGCGTAGCCGGCTGCTGTCGGAACCGGACAGCCCGGCGAACGTCGTCGGCGGACCGCGCAGCCCCGCGTCGTAGTCCCGCCAGCCGCGCGCGTACCGGCTGTGGGTGTGCCCGAACGGCGCCCGCGCCGACGCCCCCGCGACGCCGATCGCCTGGTCTGCCGATGTGCCGAAGCCCAGCGCCAGGGTGAACCTCGCCTCGTCGCCGAGGTCGACCTGCCCGGTCTGCACGACGTTGCCGTGCGGCGCGGCCAGGTAGGTCGTGATCAGGGCGCGATCGGCGTCCAGCTGCGCCAGTCCGTCGCTGGCCGTGCCGGCATAGCCGCTGCTGGCAGCGAGGAACGGTCGGTCCGCGCGCAGCGCACCGTAGAGCGGCACCGCGTAGTCGCGGTTGGTCGCGTTCGTGACGGTGTTCAGGTCCGAGCTCACCAGCGCCGTGGTGGCCGGGTCGACCACGGCATCGTCCGCGCCGCCGTTGGCCGGGCCGCCGCCGCCGTTGCCGTTGATCGACGCGTCGTAGCGGACGTACACCTGCAGGCCGCTCGGCGCCGCGGAGCCATCGGGCCCCTCCAGCCGGGTGGACATGACCACCGCGTCCCGGTCCGCATCGGTCACGTAGTCGGTGACCAGCCGGTACCGCCCGCTGTTCGCGGTGCTCGTCACCTGGCAGGCCATGCCGCCCGGGTCGGTGGCCCGCACCGTGTAGGTCATGTCGCGGGACTGCAGGTCGGTGAACGTCTGCCCGTCGGTGACGACGTACTGCAGCGTCTCGACGTTCGTGGTGTCGATCGTCGGGCTGTAGACGTCGGACAGCACGCCGCCGGCGACCGTGTACCAGACCTTGGACCTGGTGTTCCGGGCGGTGCCCAGGCAGTCCTTGCGGGCCAGGTCGAAGTGGGACAGGGCACCGGGTGCCCCCGGCGCCACCTCCTGCGCGGTGACGGCCCGGGCCGGCGCGGCGCCGGCCGGCTGCGTGGCCAGCACCAGTCCGATCACGGAGCACGAGGCGGCCAGGAGGGCACCGAGCGGACGTCGTCGCATGCGCATAGGCTTCCCCCTGCCGGCGGCGCTGTCCATGCGAGGGCTCCAGCTCGAACCGGACCGGACCTCCTATGCTGCCGTTCCATGGCGCGGGAACCGCAGGTGGCGGAGAACATCGCACGGCAGTGGGACGACGATGAGATGAAGCCGTCGGATCCGGCCGCGGTGATTCCGTGGCCGGAGGCCCGTGACCGGCTCGCGGAGGGTCGGCTGTTCTGGTGGGCGACGACGCGGCCCGACGGCCGGCCGCATGTCCGGCCCGTGCTGGCGGTCCTGGTCGACGGGGTGCTGTACTCCACGACCAACCCGGGCGCGCGCAAGGCCAGGAACCTCGCCGCGAACCCGCGCTTCGCCTGCACGGTCTCCACCGACGAGATCGACTTCGTCCTGGAGGGGACGGCCACCCCGGTCACCGACGAGGCCACGCTCGAGCGCGTCGCGGAGGCGTACCGCTCGAAGTACGGGTGGCCGGTCATCGTGCGCGGCGGCACGTTCCACGCGCCGTACGGGGCGCCGACCGCCGGCCCGCCGCCGTACCAGCCCTACGCGCTGACGCCCGACGTCATCCTCGGGCTGGGCACCACCGACAGGTACAACCTGCACTCGACCCGCTGGCGCTTCTGACACCGATCGCGGCCGAGATGTCGAGACGCGGTCGACCGCTCCGACTGGTGGGCGAGCGTCCACCCAGGGCGCCGAGGGCGAAGGGAGCGAGATGAAGTACATGATCATGATGTTCGGTGGCGTGGCCGACGTCGTGGCGCGGCGGACGCCGGAGTGGATCGCGAGCATGCACGAGTTCATGCAGAAGCGCGACGACGACCTGAGGGAGTCGGGCGAGCTGGTGGCGAGCTACGGCCTGGCCGACCCGAGCCAGGCGAAGACGGTCCGGTTGCAGAACGGGGTGCCGGTCGCGACCGACGGGCCGTTCGCCGAGGTCAAGGAGTCGCTGGCCGGATACTGGGTCATCGAGGCCACCGAGGAGCGGGCGATCGAGGTCACGTCCCAGGTGGTCGCGTTCATCGAGGCGCCCATGGAGGTCCGGCGGGTCATGCAGGAGGCGCCGGAGCTGTGACCGGTCCGGAGCAGCCGGCACGGTGAGCGGGACACCCCGGGTCGAGGACCTGCTGCGTGAGCTCGCGCCGCAGGTCCTCGGCACCCTGGTGCGCCGGCACGGGCAGTTCGACGCGTGCGAGGACGCCGTGCAGGAGGCGTTGCTCGCCGCGGCGATGCAGTGGCCGGCCGAAGGCGTGCCGGACCGGCCGCGATCCTGGCTGCTCACCGTGGCAAGACGGTCGCTGGTCGACGAGTGGCGCAGCGAGAGCGCGCGGCGCCGCCGCGAGCAGACCGTGGCGGCGCTCGATCCGGCCGCCCACGATCCGGCCGCCGATCTTGACGACGCCGGTCCGCTCGCCGACCAGGACGACACGCTCGTGCTGCTGTTCCTGTGCTGCCATCCCGCGCTGTCGCCGCCATCGCAGCTCGCGCTCACGCTGCGCGCGGTCGGCGGGCTGACGACCGCCGAGATCGCGGCCGCGTTCCTGGTTCCCGAGGCCACCATGGCGCAGCGCGTCGGCCGGGCCAAGCAGCGCGTCCGGAGCGCCGGCGCCCGGTTCGAGCTGCCGCCGAGGCCGGAGTGGGGCGAGCGGCTCGGCGTCGTCCTGCACGTGCTGTACCTCGTCTTCAACGAGGGGTACGCCACCAGCTCGGGCCCGGCTCTGCACCGGGCCGACCTGACCGCCGAGGCCATCCGGCTCGCCCGCCTGCTGCACCGGCTGCTGCCGGGCGAGGGCGAGGTCGCGGGGCTGCTCGCGCTGATGCTGCTGACCGATGCCCGGCGGGCGGCCAGGACCGACGCCGACGGGTCGATCGTGCCGCTCGCCGAGCAACGCCGGGAGCTCTGGGATGCGGCCGAGATCGCCGAGGGCTTGGCGCTGGTGACCAGGACCCTGGGCACCGCCCCGCTCGGCCCGTACCAGCTGCAGGCGGCGATCGCCGCGCTGCACGACGAGGCGCCGACCGCCGAGGAGACCGACTGGCCGCAGATCCTGGCGCTGTACGAGGTGCTCGCCGAGGTGGCGCCCGGGCCGATGGTCACGCTCAGCCGCGCGGTAGCGCTGGCCATGGTGCACGGCCCGAACGCGGGGCTCGCCCTGCTCGGCACGCTCGACGCGGACGAGCGGATGGCGCACACGCACCGCCTCGAGGCCGTACGGGCGCATCTCCTCGAACGAGCCGGTGACGCGGTCGCCGCGCGGGAGTCCTACCTGCGGGCGGCGCGGGCGACCGCGAGCGTCCCCGAGCAGCGCTACCTCGCGCTGCGCGCGGCCCGGCTGACGGGCGGCGAGATCAGCTGCCGGTGACCCGTTCCACGGTCTGCGCGACCCGGCGCAGCCTGGTCTCGGGGCGCTTGGCCTCCTCCACCCAGTTGACGTACTCCCGCTGGTGGCTGTAGCTCAGCGCGTCGAAGGCCTCGCGCGCCCCCGCGTCGTCGAGCGCCCGGACCAGGTCGTCGGGCATCGTCACGGCGCGCTCGGCCCGGTCGCGGTCCACGGTCACGGTGACCTGGTCGCCCTCGCCCTTGCCGAGCTGCTCGCGGATCGCCTTGAGCAGCCCGATGCAGCGGCGCCCGCCCATCGTCACGATCGAGCCGCGGTACGGCACGCCGTCGAACGTCGCCCGCACCGGGATCCGACCACCACCGCCGAGCGCGGCCATGACGTCGTCGGGCACGGGCACGAACGCGCCGCCACCCCCGCCGGCCTCGATCGTGGCCTCGAACCGTTCCACGCCGCGCACTGTACTGAGGTGCCGGGACGCTGGGCGAGACCGCGGCGCGCGCTGTTCACCCCGGTCATCCGGCGTGGCAATCCCGGCACGCCCCGCTCCACGTAGTACGTGAAGGCGACCCGTCGCGGCGTTCGCCGGCGGCGCTCCCGGAAGGTTCGCCAGGAGGATCACGATGCCTGCGACGATGCCCGCGCGATCCGCCCGCACCATCCGCCATGGGGTCCTGGCCGGTCGCCTGGCGACATGTGCTGCCGTCGGCGCGATGCTGGCGGTGGGCAGCGTCGTGCCAACGCCCGCTGCCGCCGCACCGCCCGCGCCGGGCGTCACCGTGCTCGCCAGCCTGAGCAGCGCCGGCGTGCAGGGCAACCAGGACAGCCATCTGCCGGCCATGAGCGCGAACGGCCGCTTCGTCGCCTTCGCGTCGCTCTCGGACAACCTCGTGCCCGGCGACACCAACATTGCCAGCGACGTCTTCGTGCGCGACCGGCTGACTGGTACGACCGAGCGGGTCAGCGTCTCCAGCCGCGGGCGTGAGGGCAACGAGTCGAGCGGACTGCTGCAGGGCCTGAGCGGCCCGTCCATCAGCGGCGACGGTCGGTTCGTCGCCTTCGACTCCATCGCGTCCAACCTCGTCCGGGGCGACACCAACGGCCAGGCCGACGTGTTCGTGCACGACCGGCAGACCGGGGCCACGGAGCGGGTCAGCGTCGCGAGCGACGGCACCCAGGCGAACGCCGATTCCACCGCCGCGCACATCAGCCGTGACGGCCGGCTCGTCGCGTTCACCTCGTTCGCCGAGAACCTCGTTCCGGACCTCGACCCCGGGATCGACTTCGGCCGGGACATGTTCGTGCACGACCGTTCCACCGGCGTCACCGAGCGGATCAGCGAGGGGTTCGACGGCACCGAAGCCGACGGCGAGTCGTTCGACCCGCTGCTCAACGCCGACGGGCGCTTCGTCTACTTCACCTCGTTCGCCGCGAACCTCGTCGCAGGCGACCGGGACAACGACGACCTCGACGCCTACGTCTTCGACCGGCAGGCCGGCACGATGGAGTCGATCACGGCCAACCGCGGCTCGGCGGAGACGTTCGTGCTCAACCACGGCACGGCCACCGGGATCAGCGGAGACGGCCGCTTCCTCACGTTCGTGACCGCCGACGACGGGTTCGTCGCCCCGGACACGAACGGGTTCGCCGAGGACGCCTGGCTCGTCGACCGGGCGACCGGCGAGTACGTGCTGGTTGGCGTGAACGACTCCGGCGAGCAGGGCGACGACGCCACGTTCGCCGACGGCGTCAGCGACGACGGCCGCATCGTGGCGCTGACGTCGCTGGCGACCAACTTCGGCGGGCCCGCCACCGTCCGGCAGAGCGTGTACGTGCGTGACCGTGCGGCCGGCGTGACGCGGATCGTCAGCGTGGCCACGGACGGGACCGACGGCGACCGCGACAGCAACGAGCCGTGGCTCTCGCCGGACGGGTCACAGGTCGCCTTCGCGTCGCGCGCCACGACCTTCGTGCCTGAGACGCAGGAGTTCTTCGCCTCCGACATCTTCGTGCGAGACGAGCGGCCCCGGGCGGATCTGTCCGTCGCGAAGACCGACTCGCCCGACCCGGTCGTGACGCGGGCGGCGCTGACGTACACGGTCATGGCGACGAACAACGGGCCAGGTGCGGCCACGGACGTCACGCTCGTCGACACCCTGCCGGAGGCGCGGGTCACCTCGGTCACGGCGTCGCAGGGGAGCTGCGAGTTCACGGCGACGGCGAACACGCTGAGGTGCGACCTCGGATCGCTCGACGCCGGTGGCACGGCCACGGTGAGCATCGTCATCCGCGCGCCCCGACCCGGCACGATCACCAACACCGCGACGGCGGTGGCCAACGAGCCGGACACCGACCGTACGAACAACACCGCGACCGAGACGACGACGGTGCTCCCGGGCTAGCGACAGGAGTCGCACCCGCCCGAGCCACCGTGCATCCGTCTGCGGACGCCGATCCGCGTGGACGCGGCAGACTGAGGGCATGACCGAGCCGGACGACGAACGGCGGGACCGCCCGCTGGGCCTGTTCCGACGACTGACCCGGGCCGGGCGGCCCCCAGTCTCGCCGCAGCAGTGCGACCACCTAAGGGACGCTCCGACCGAGGCGAATCCGCGCACCCCGGGCCGGTGTGAGGACCACCAGCCCGATGACGGCTCGTGGGTGCACCTGCGCGTCTGCCTCAGCTGCGGCCACGTCGGCTGCTGCGACTCCTCGAAGCCGCGGCACGCCACCGCTCACTATGCCGCCACCGATCACCCGGTGATGCAGTCGCACGAGCCGGGCGAGACGTGGCGCTGGTGCTACATCGACGAGATCCTCGGCTGAACGGCGATGCCTGCCCACTCGGCCCACGGTGGCGACAGCCGCACCGCCGATGGACGCGGCAGTACGACCGCGGTCATCGACGTGAGCGGAGTCCAGTGGGCGAGCGAGAAGGCCGTGGTGGAGTCCGTGCTGGGCCGTCGCCCCGGCGTGCTGGGCGTCGCGGCGAACCCGGTGGCACAGACCGCGACCGTGACCTACGACCCGCGCGCGACCTCGGTGGCCGAGCTCGCGGGCTGGGTACGCGACTGCGGCTACCACTGCCGGGGACTGTCGGTGCCGGAGCACATCTGCGACCCGCTCGTCGACCCGACCGCCATGACGGCTCCCGGCAACACGCACGCCCATCACGTTGAGCGGCCCGTCGGGCACGTCGTCACCCGGGCCGACGAGACGGTCGGCGGTCGGCCGAGCGAGGCGCTTGCACGCGGTGGTCACGTCGACCACGCCGGGATGTCGATGGACGCGATGGTCCGCGACATGCGCAACCGCTTCCTCGTCGCGGCATTGTTCTCGATCCCGATCCTGCTGTGGTCCCCGATCGGGCGGGAGGTGCTCGGCTTCGACACGCCAGCGCCGTTCGGGCTGCGCGACGACGTCTTCGGGCTGGTACTGAGCCTGCCGGTCATCTTCTACTCGTCGTGGATCTTCTTCGACGGGGCCGTCAGGGCCCTGCGTGCCCGCACGCTCGACATGATGGTGCTGGTCGCGGTCGCGATCGGGGCGGGCTGGCTGTACTCCCTCGGCGTGACCCTGAGCGGCGGCGGCGAGGTGTTCTACGAGGCGGCCACGGTCCTCGCCGCGTTCGTCCTATTAGGGCACTGGTTCGAGATGCGGGCCCGGAGGGGCGCGAACGACGCCATTCGCGCCCTGCTCGACCTGGCCCCCCCGATGGCGGTCGTACTACGCGATGGCGAACCGGTCGACGTGCCGACCGCCGAGGTCGTCGTCGGCGACCTGCTGCTGGCTCGGCCCGGTGCCAAGATCCCCGTCGACGGGGTCGTCGAGGAGGGCGACAGCGAGGTCGACGAGTCGATGGTGACCGGCGAGAGCCTGCCGGTGCACAAGTCGCCGGGCGACCAGGTGATCGGCGCGACCGTCAACGCCAACGGCGTGCTGAGGATCCGGGCGACCAAGGTGGGATCGGACACCGCGCTGGCTCAGATCGTCGCGATGGTGCAGGAGGCGCAGAACTCCACGGCACCCGGGCAGCGCCTGGCCGACCGGGCGGCGTTCTGGCTCGTCCTGGTCGCGCTGCTCGGCGGGGGTCTCACGTTCGCCGCCTGGGCGCTGTTCTCCGCGAGGCCACTGACCGACGCCTTGCTGTTCGCGATCACGGTCGTCGTGATCACCTGCCCGGACGCCCTCGGTCTTGCCACCCCGACCGCGATCATGGTCGGCTCCGGCCTTGGCGCCCGCCGCGGCGTGCTGTTCAAGAACGCGACCGCGATCGAGAGCTCGGCCCGGATCACCACGGTGGTCATGGACAAGACCGGCACACTGACGAGGGGCACGCCCGAGGTCGTCCAGGTTGTCGCCACGGGCGCGAGCGACGAGGAGCTGCTGGCCCTCGCCGCCGCGGTCGAGCGGGAGTCCGAGCACCCGCTCGCCCAGGCCGTCGTGCGCTACGCGGACGAGCGGGGAGTGCCCCGGTGGGCTGCCACCGGCTTCGAGAACGTGCCCGGTCTTGGCGCGATCGGCAATCTCGACGGCCGGCGGCTGGCAGTCGGCAATGCACGGTTGATGGCGCGGGTCGGGGTGACGGCCGACGAGCTGGCCAAGCGCCGGGACGAGATGGCCGCTGGCGGACGCACCACGGTCGCGGTCGCGGTGGACGGGCGCGTCGCCGGACTGCTTGCCATCGCCGACGCGCCTCGGCCGTCCTCTCGCGATGCCGTGGACGCGCTGCACGACCTCGGCGTCGAGGTCGTCATGCTCACCGGCGACAACCGGGCGACGGCCGAGCGCATCGCCGGCGAGCTTGGCATCGACACCGTTATCGCCGAGGTCCTCCCGGGCGACAAGGCCGCCACGATCGCAGAGTTGCAGCGGTCCGGCCGCAGGGTGGCCATGGTCGGCGATGGCGTGAACGATGCGCCCGCGCTGGCGAGGGCCGACCTCGGCATCGCCATCGGCGCCGGCACCGACGTGGCGATCCAGACCGCGGATATCGTGCTCATGCGGTCCGACCCGCTCGACGTACCGACCGCACTGCGGATTGGCCGCGGCACGCTGCGCAAGATGCGGCAGAACCTCGGCTGGGCCGTCGGATACAACGCGATCGCGCTCCCGATCGCCGCCGGCATCTTCGAGCCCGCCTTCGGGCTGATGCTGCGCCCGGAGATCGCGGCCCTCAGCATGTCCGGCTCCAGCCTCATCGTCGCGGTGAACGCCCTGGCTCTGAAGCGACTCGACCTGCCTGCCGCCGGCGCTCCCGGGCGCCCGGGGAGTGAGCGTGAGACCGAGCCTCACCCCGTGGGGGTTTGAGTCCGCGGTCACACAACTAGCAAGTCGGGACTTGCACTTTCATTCGTCAAGTGCAAGGCTTCACTTGCACATCGTAGCGACGACAGGAGGGCAGCCATGATCCCGGATCGCATCGAGCGCGAGATCGTCATCGACGCGCCGCCGGAACGGGTGTGGTCGCTGATGACCGAGCCGGAGTTCTGGGTCGCCAAGGGAGACACGCAGGTGACGGTCCGCGAGGGTGCGCTGCTCGTCTCCGACCACCCCGACTACGGCCGATTCCCGCAGCGCATCGAGAAGATCGAGCCCGAGCGCTACATCGCGTTCCGCTGGGCGAGCACGTTCCCCGGCGAGGAGCCCCGGCCGGGCAACTCGACCCTGGTCGAGTACACGCTGACCGAGGAGGACGGCAAGACCCGGCTGCGGGTGGTGGAGAGCGGCTTCGCCACGCTCGCCGCCGCCGAGGACGTACGCCGCAAGTCCTACGACGGCAACACCGAGGGCTGGGCCATCGAGCTCGACGCGTTCCGCAAGCGCGTGGAGCAGCAGGGGGCGTGACCGCGCAGGCGAGCAGCGTCGGCGCCGTGCTGGCGGCGCTCGCCGATCCCACCCGGCGGGACCTGCTGGACGTGCTCGCCGCGCGCGGCGCGGCGAGCGCGACCACGATCGCCGCCGCGTTGCCGATCACCCGCCAGGCGGTGGTCCAGCATCTGGCCGTGCTGCGCGACGCCGGTCTGGTCTCCGCGGCCCGGGTCGGCCGCGAGGTGCGCTACGCGGTCCGCCCGCAGCAGCTGGACGCGGCCGCGCGCTGGATGCTCGACCGCGCCGCCGAGTGGGACCGGCGGCTGGAGACCGTCAAGCGCCTCGCCGAGGCCGACACCGGCCGGGAGCGGCTCACCTCACGACGCGATACGTCAGGTGGGTGACGGCGGGGGAGTCGACGACCCCGGCGAGCTCCAGCCGCCGCTGTTCGGACCCCGGCCCGCCGAACAGGCGGACGCCGTCGCCGAGCAGCAGCGGCACGACGTGGATCCGCATCTCGTCGAGGACCCCGGCCCGCAGGCACTGCTGAACCGTGCTCGCGCCGCCCGCCACCGCGACATCCTTGTCGCCCGCCGCGGCCCGGGCCTGCTCGACCGCGGCCTCGACCCCGTCGGTGACGAACGTGAACGAGGTCCCGCCCTGTTTGGTCAGCGTCGGCCGAGGATGATGGGTGAGCACGAACACCGGCACGCCGAACGGCGGCTTGTCGCCCCACCAGCCGTCGGCGACGGGATCGTCGTCCCAGCCGCCCTCGCCGCCGCTGAACATGCGCCGGCCCATCACGACCGCGCCCGCGGCGCCGAGCGACTCCCTGACGACGTCGTCGTCGGCGTTCCTGGACCCGCCCTCCAGGCCATGACTCTCCCGCCAGCTCGCCAGCCCGAAGATCCACTCGTGCAGGTCCTCGCCGCCGGTGCCGAGCGGCTGCTCGACCGTCCTGTTCGGACCGGCGACGAAGCCGTCTAGTGACATCGAGATGTCGAGCGTCACCCGGGGCATCCTGCCTCCTTGACCGTCGGTGTTGGCTCAGCAAGTATTGACTCAATGAGTGTCGAGGCATCGCGCGCGTCCAGGGCGGCCGTGCACGCCGCGCTCGGCGACCCCGCCCGGCTGGCTGTGGTCGACGAGCTGCTGCTGGGCGACCGGTCGCCGAGTGAGCTCGGCGCAGCGCTGCGCATGCCCTCGAACCTACTGGCCCACCATCTCGGCGTGTTGCGGCGGGTCGGGCTGATCGAGCGCGGCCGCTCGGAGGCGGACGGGCGGCGGACGTACGTCCGGTTGGTGCCGGCGACGCTGGCATCGCTGCTGCCGCCGGCGAGGGTTGGGGCGGCCCGGGTCGTCTTCGTCTGCACGCACAACTCGGCCCGATCGCAGCTGGCCGCGGCGGTGTGGTCGCGGCGCAGCCGGGTGCCCGTCGCCTCGGCCGGCACGCACCCGGCTGCTCGGGTGCACAGGAGGGCGGTGTCGGTGGCGCGCCGGCACGGCCTGCGGCTGGCCGCCGGGACCGCGGCGGTCGATGCCGTGCTGCGGCCGGCCGACCTGGTCGTGGCGGTGTGCGATCGCGCGTACGAAGAGATCGGTGCGGCGCGCGAGTGCCTGCACTGGTCGGTGCCGGACCCGGTCCGGGTCGACACCGACGCCGCGTTCGAGCGGGCGTACCAGGACCTGCAGGAGCGCGTCGGCCGACTGGTGACGGCGGTCGACCGCACGAGTGCCGGGAGGGCGACATGACAGGGACTTACGAGCGGCCCGCGTTGAACCCGGATCAGCAGTACGCCCTGACCTGGGCGGCGCGGAACCTCACCGAGCAGTTCGAGGGCGTCTTCGGCCCGGAGACGATCGAGCGGTTCCTGTACTCCAGCTACGACCAGTTCGCCGACACGGCGACGGTGCCGACGTTCCTGCCGCTGCTCGCGGAACGCTTCGCGCGGCAGCGGCTGCGGGCCCTGGCCCGGGTCGAGGGCAAGGATGCCGGCGGCACTCCGATCGTGCTGTTCCTCTGCGTGCATAACTCCGGCCGCAGCCAGATGGCGCTCGGGTTCTTCGAGCGCCTCGCCGGCGACGTGGCGATCGCCTGGTCCGGCGGCTCGGAGCCGGGGGAGCGGCTGAACCCGTCCGCGGTGGAGGCGATGCGCGAGGTCGGCATCGACATCTCGGGCGAGTTCCCGAAGCCCTGGACGGACGAGGTGATCCGGGCCGCGGACGTGGTGGTGACGATGGGCTGCGGCGACGCCTGCCCGCTGTTCCCGGGCAAGCGTTACGTGGACTGGCCGCTCGACGACCCGGCCGGCCAGGACGTGGCCGCGGTCCGCCCGATCCGGGACGAGATCGAGCGCCGGGTCCGCGCTCTGCTCACGGAGCTGAACGTGCCCACACGCGGCTCATCGACGGCTGTCAATGCCCGTGGCACACTGGCGCCATGAGCGCAATGACGACGTCGACCGCGCCGCGCACCGAGCTGCCGCTCGTCGAGACCGCCTCGACCGGCCTGCCGTGCTGCGCGCCGATCACCGGCGCCGTGCTCACCGCGCCCGAGGCCGCCGAGCTGGCCTCGGTCCTCAAGGCCGTGGCCGACCCGGCCCGGCTGCAGCTGCTGAGCCTGATCCAGGCGCACGACGGCGGCGAGGCGTGCGTGTGCGACCTGACCGAGCCGATCGGGCTGTCCCAGCCCACCGTCAGCCACCACCTCAAGGTGCTCTACGACGCCGGGCTCGTCACTCGTGAGAAGCGCGGCGCTTGGGCGTACTACCGCGCCGTCCCCGCACGCCTTGCCGAGCTCGCCACCGCCCTGACCGGCGCCGCCCGTAGCGAGATCGCAGCATCGACACCCCGGGGAGACCTCGCCGGCTAGCGGGAGGTGGGCGAAGCTCCCCCGGCGCCGTAGGCGGCGGGAAAGCCCTGGCGCCAGGTGGGGTAGCGCAACGTCCAGCCGAGCTCGCGCTTGGCCTTGGCGTTGGAGGCACCGCGGCTCTCGGTCATCAGCGCGACGGCGACCGGGCCGGCGAGCAGCCGGCCGAGCCAGCGCGGGACGCGCAGCGGCGGCTTCGCGCCGATCGCCGACGCCAGGGCCGGGAGCCACTCGCGGACCGGCGCGGGGTCGTCGTCGACGATGTTGTAGATGCCGGGCTGGCCGCGCTCGACGGCGAGCACGGTCGCCGCCGCGGCGTCGTCGAGATGCACGAACGACCAGACGCCGCCGCCGTCGCCGACGATCGGGAAGCGGCGCTTGCGGACGAGGTCGACCTGCACGTCGTCCGGCGCGCCGTAGAAACCGCCGTAGCGGAGCACGATCCCGCCAGCGTCGACGACGGCCCGCTCGAGGTGCCGGATCGCGTCGACGGACTGGCGCGTCTTCGGCTGCGGCGTGGGGTCGAGCCGATCCTCCTCCGTCTTGACCGGGCCGCCCTCGTGCGCGTACGGCCAGCCGGCGAAGCTCTGCGCGATGACGCGGGCGACACCGGTCTTGCGCGCGGCGTCGAGCAGCGCGTCCGTGCCCTCGGTGCGGAGCCGGTTGGTCAACGCGAAGCCGCGGTCCATGTTCCGGACATCGCTCATCGCGGTGAGCGCGGTGGCCTGGTGGACGATCGCGTCCGGTCGGGCGGTGGCGACCGCCTTCCACACCGCCTCGGCGTCGAGCAGGTCGAGCACGACCGGCTCGGCCCCCTGCGCGCGCAGCTTTCCCACCTTGCTCTCGGTCCGACAGGTGCCGATCACCTCGTGGCCTCGCTCGACCAGCTGGGGGACGAGCCGCGCGCCGATTGCGCCGGACGCTCCTGCGACGAAGACTCGCATCGTGGGGACTCCTTCCGGGTTCGGCCCGAGGACGAGATCGGGCGCGGCGCTGTGACGGTGTCACAGCCGGGGCGGCGCGCTCGTCTGTGACGTGATGGAAAGCTATGAGAACCTGCGGCCGTACCTGTTCGCGATCGCATACCGGATGCTCGGGTCGGTCGCCGAGGCCGAGGACGTCGTGCAGGACGCGTTCCTGCGCTACCACGAGGCGGGCGTCGAGGCGGACTCGCCGAAGGCGTACCTCGCCACGGTGACGACGCGGCTCGCGATCGACCACCTGCGCTCGGCGCGCGTCCGTCGCGAGGTCTACCCGGGACAGTGGCTGCCCGAGCCGATCGTCGAGGACACCGCCGCCCGCCACGCCGAGACCGCCGACTCGCTGTCGCTGGCGTTCCTGCAGCTGCTGGAGAAGCTGTCGCCGGTGGAGCGGGCGGTCTTCCTGCTCCGCGAGGTCTTCGACTACCCGTACGAGGACATCGCCCGGGTCGTCGGGAAGACGCCGGACAACTGCCGGCAGATCCTGACCCGCGCGCGCCGGCACGTCCGCGAGGGCCGGCGCCGCTTCGAGGTCTCCCGGGCCGAGCGCGAGGAGGTCGCCCGGCGTTTCGTGGCCGCCCTGGAGGAGGGCGACACCGACGCGCTCGTCACGCTGCTCGCCCCGGACGCGACCGTGTACGGCGACGGCGGCGGCAAGGCCCCCGCGCTCGCGGCGCCGATGGTCGGTGCCACGCGGATCGCGCGGGCGATCGTCACCTGGAACGCGCTCGCGCGGGAGCGGGGTTACACCCGCCGTGGGGCCGACGTGAACGGCGAGCCGGGGCTGGTCTTCTACGACCCGGACGGCCGGCCGGCGTGGGTCGGCGCGTTCGAGATCGCCGACGGGGTCGTCGTCGCCATCCGGGCTGTCCTCAACCCGGACAAGCTCACCCACATCCCGACCCGCTAGCGAGGTTCGTACCAGGTTGCGGGGTCATCACCCCGGTTCCCGGTACGAACCCGTACGCGGCAGAATCCGGACGTGGCCGATGATCCGCTGGCGGAGCTGCGGCGGCTGTGCCTGGCGTTGCCGGAGACATCCGAGCGGCTCAGCCACGGCGAGCCGACCTGGTTCGTGCGGGAGAAGAAGACCTTCGTGACGTACGCGGCATACCACCACGACGACCGGCTGGCGTTCTGGTGCGCCGCACCCGCCGGCGCGCAGGCGGCGCTGGTCGGCGCGGACCCGGAGCGCTACTTCGTCCCGCCGTACGTGGGTCACCGCGGCTGGCTCGGCGTGTACCTGGACGTGCCCGTGGACTGGGCCGAGATCGCCGAGATCGTCGTCGACGCCTATCGCGTGGTGGCGCCCAAGCGGCTGGTCGCCGAGCTCGACGCCGAGTCGGCGGGCGGGACCGGCGACGGCGCCGATGGTTGAGGCGTTCGGCTGGGGCCTGCTCGCGGCCGGGTCGCTGGTGCTCGGCGCCGTGTACGCGCTGCTGCGCGAGCCGCACCTTCGCACCCTCGGCCTCGTGATGGGCTTCGGCGCCGGGGTGCTGCTCAGCGCCGTGTCGTTCGAGCTGGTCGAGGAGGCGGTCACGGTGTCCGGCGGGGCCGGGGGCGCGGCGACCGGGTTCTTCGCCGGCGCGCTCGTCTTCCTCGGCGGTGACTACGCGATCAGCAGAATGGGGTACCGGGACCGCAAGAGCATCGCCGGCGCCGCCCAGTCCGCGTCGGGGCTGGCCATCACACTGGGCATCGTCCTCGACGGCATCCCGGAGTCGGCGGTGGTCGGCCTGACCCTGCTCGGGGGCGGCGGGGTCAGCGCGTCGATGCTCGTCGCGGTCTTCATCTCGAACGTGCCCGAGTCGATCGCCGCGACGACCAGCCTGCGGCACAGCGGCTGGTCACCGGCCCGGCTGCTGGCGCTGTGGACCGGCACGGCGATCGTCTGCGGCCTGGCTTCGGCCGCCGGGTACGGGCTGCTCGCCGACGCGCCAGCTCGCAGCCTGGCGTTCGTGCTGGCCTTCGCCGGCGGGGCGATCCTCGCGATGCTGTCCACCACGATGATGCCCGAGGCGTTCGAGCACGCCGGCCGCCTCGTCGGCCTGGCCACCACGTTCGGCTTCGCCCTCGCCTTCGGCATCAACTGGGCCGCCGGCTGACCCGGCACGAGGAGGCCGCGCGCGGTTCGACCATCGAGTGGCGGCGCCCATCGCTCATGCGGGGGAGCGGCTGGTCTTGGCGACCCGGTCGGCGGTCCGCTGCAGGTGCTTGCGCATGATCTCGTGCGCGGCGTCGGCGTCGCCGCGCTCGACGGCGCGGACGAAGTCGAGGTGCTCCCTGCTGCCGCGGCGGCCCATCAGCGGGGCCACGACGTGCGCCTCCTGCAGCGACATGAGCAGCGGGCCGTGGAAGCTCTGCACCAGCATCTCGATCGCCGCGTTGTGGGTGCACGCAGCCACCCGGACGTGGAACTCCGCCGACATCTCCATCGTGTAGGCGTCCCGCTCGAGGGCCTCGGCCTGGCTGCGGCACAGCGCCCGCAGCTCGGCGATGTCCTCCGCCGTCGCCCTGGCAACGACGAGCGGCACGATGCCGAGCTCGAACACCATCCGCGCCTCGGTCACCTGCGCCGCGGTGAGCGCGGACAGCTGCAGCAGGTCGGCGAGCCCCTCGCCGACCCGGGCCTTGCTCGGGCTGGTGATGAAGGCCCCGCCGCGGGCGCCGACCCGGATCTCGACCAGCCCGCCGGCCTCGAGCACCCGCAGGGCCTCGCGCACCGTCACTCGGCTGACCCCGAACCGCTCGCAGAGCTCGCGCTCGCTCGGCAGCCGGTCGCCCGGCTTGAGCCGGCCCTGGCGCAGCAGCAGCCGTACCTGGTCGACGATGACCTGCGACACCCGGCCGAGGATGATCGGGCTGAACAGGTCGTCGGCGCGCGCAGGACCCGGGCCGGACGCCGGGTCGGTCTGAGCCATGCGTGCATCATCGCACGGCGTCGCGGTCGCGTTGACGGCATCGGAAGGGTGTCGATATGGTCTGACCAATATACCTCTGATCGCGCAGACCCACATTCCCCTGATCCATCGTGGAGCCCGCATGGCCGTCCTGCCCGATGTGATCCCCCTCGCCGACCTGGTTCGGGAGACCGCGGACACGTTCGAGGTCCACACGGACATCTACACCAGCCCCGCGGTCTTCGACGCGGAGATGCGCACGATCTTCGAGTCCGGCTGGGTCTTCGTGGCGCACGAGTCGCAGGTGCCCGCGCCGGGCGACTACCGGACCACGTCGATGGGCACCCAGCCGGTGGTGGTGAGCCGGCACGAGGACGGCCGGCTGTACGTGCTGCTCAACCGGTGCCGGCACCGGGGCACCGTGGTGTGCCGTGCCGAGACCGGCCACTCCAACTACTTCCGCTGCCCGTACCACAACTGGTCCTACGCGAACGACGGCACGCTGGCCGGCGTCGCCATGGCGGACGGCTGGCCCGAGGAGTTCGACAAGGTGGCCTGGGGCCTGAAGCGGGTGCCCAGGGTGGACAGCTACCGCGGGCTGGTCTTCGCGAGCATGGCCGCGACGGGCCCATCGCTCGCCGAGCACCTGGCGCCGATCCGCCGCTACGTCGACGCCTGGTTCGACCGGTCGCCGGTCGGCACGATCACCGTGCTGCCCACCGCGCACCGGTACCCGTACCAGGGGAACTGGAAGTGGCAGGCGGAGAACGGGCACGACGGGTACCACGGGAACTACGTGCACGAGTCCTGGCAGCGGGTGCTGGCCCGGGCCGGCGAAGCGCCCGTGCGGGACATCCGCAAGTACCGGGCCGAGGGCTGCACCCGTGGCTTCGACCACGGGCACGGGTTGCTGGAGCGGCCGGGCGGGCTGAACCCGGCGGCCAGCTGGACCGGCCGGATGATGGTCAAGTACCCGGAGTACGCCACCGCGCTGCGGGAGGCGTTCGACGAGGAGTACATCGACTTCATCTCGGCCCGGCGCAACATCTTCGTCTTCCCGAACCTCTACCTCTTCGACACCCAGCTGCGCGTCATCAACCCGATCGCGGTCGACTCGACCGAGGTCTCCCTGCACGTGTACGACCTCGACGGCGTCCCGGAGGAGCTCAACCGCGGCCGGCTGCGCGCGCACGAGCGGTTCTACGGCCCGTCCGGCTTCGGCGCGCCCGACGACGTGGAGATCTTCGTCGCGAACCAGACCGGCGTGCAGGCCCGAGGCATCGACTGGGCGCTGCTGTCCCGCGGCATGCACCGGGAGGAGGTGCGTGCCGACGGCGAGCGGGTCGGCCACAGCACGGACGAGACCCCGGTGCGGGCGCTGTACCGGGAGTGGAGGCGGTGGATGTCATGACCGCCGTGCTCCGGCCCCAGGCGGGTACGGCGCCGATCAACCGGGCCGAGGCGGAGGATCTCATCTTCACCGAGTGCCGGCTGCTCGACGAGCTGCGGTACGAGGAATGGCTGGAGCTGTTCACCTCGGACGGCCTGTACTGGCTGCCCATTGTGGACGGTGACGTCGCGGACGC
>JBKOXW010000264.1:0-4725 GCA_046744115.1 Actinomycetota bacterium
ATGTCGGCGGTGCGTGTTGTACCAGCACTCTATCCATTCGAAGACGGCGTTGGCAAGCTCCTGCCGAGTCTGCCATTCTCTGCTGTCGAGGAGTTCGAGTTGCAGGGTACCCCAGAACGATTCCATCATCGAATTGTCGTAGCAGTCGCCGACCGTGCCCATTGAGGCGAGCATCCCGGCGGCGCGCAGGCGTTGTCCAAACGCCCACGACGTATATTGCGCGCCGTGGTCGGAATGCAGGATCGTCTGCTTACCGGCGGGCTGTTTCTCCGGTTGGCGGCGGAGGATGGCCATGCCCAGCGCGTCGGTGACCAGTTCGGTGCGCATATGCGGCGCGATGGACCAGCCGATGATCAGCCGGGAGTAGGCGTCCATGACCGCCGCGCAGTACAGCGTGCCCTCCCCGGTCGGGTGCTCGGTCACGTCGGTGATCCACAGGCGGTTCGGCCGGTCGGCCGTGAAGTTGCGGTTGACCAGGTCAGACGCTGGTTCGGCGGCCGGGTCGCGGACGGTGCAGCCACGGCGGCGGCGCCGGTACAGGCCCTGGATGCCGGCGGCCCGCATCAGCCGGGCGACCCGCTTGACGTTGACCGGCAGCCCCAGCCCGAGTGCCAGCTCAGCGTGCACCCGGGGCGAGCCGTACGTGCCGCGGGACTCACGGTGAATCCGCTCGATCAGCTTCACCAGATACTCGTTCTCCTGCTCCCGGGGTGAGGCGGGCCGGCCAAACCAGTCGTAGTAACCGGACCGCGACACGTTCAGCACCCGGCAGGCCACCGCGACGTCTACACCGTCGTCGGCCATTTCAAGGACCAGCGGGTAGATCAGTTTGGGAGGACGTTCTCACGGGCGAAATAGGCCGCCGCCCGCTTGAGGATCTCCACCTCCATCTCCAGCCGCCGCTTGTCCCGGCGCAGCTGGGCGAGTTCCTTCTTCTCCGCGCTCGACAGCCGGGTCTCGCTGCCGGACTCGTCGACCCGGGCCTGGGCCAGCCAGTTCCGCAGACACGACTCGCTGATCCGCAGGTCCTGCGCCAGCTCGGCGATCGGCTTGGCGCCCTCACCGGCCAGCTCGACAGCGCGCCGACGGAACTCGGGAGGATGAGGTGCAGGCACGGACGTGATCCTTCCCGGTGGCCACCGGCCACCTCAGGTGGGGTGTCCGTCCTACGGGGGGAAGCTCAAGCGAGGGTTTCGCGACCCTGCTGGCCTGGATAGCCCGACACCGCCCCGGCCCGCGCACGCCGATCGCTGTCGAGGGCAGCCGGAGCTACGGCATCGGCCTGGCCCGAGCCTCTCCGATGCCTGGCTAGTTGGGGCGAGCCTGGCCGAAGCCAGAGTCCATGGGATGGACTTGGCTAGGTGTGAAGGTCTCACTCAGAGCCAGATCGATGTGACATCCGGTGATGCTGGAACGGAACTGCCGCCCAACCTCCAACGACCGGCCTCATGGCCTAAGGGGGCGCTCTTCCGAAATAGCAGGAGCCGGACTTGAACTGAGACCTCCGGCTTACCCGTAAGGCAGCCCTTGTTCGGCCTGCACCGTTAGGGTTCTGAACCAAACTCGGCGGATCTGTGGAGACTCTTTCCGTATATGACGGCCAGGCGGTGATGTCTGGTCTCGGATGATCCTTAACGGATATGTGTCACGTGATGCTTTGCGCCTGGCCCTAGGAAACCTAGGGGCCGTCCCGGCCGGTCTCCCCCGGGCTATGCACTGGCGGCTCAACCGCTTCGGCGACAGTCGGGGCCGCCCCGAGCCGGGAACCGCGACGCCACATGAAGACAGCCATGACCACCACCCACGACCCGAACACGATCAGGGCAACCAGACCCGACATGTTCATCTCGAAGCCACGGTACGCCGTAATGAGAGCTTTCGTCCCGAACGCCAGGCCAGCGGCGATCGCCCAGACACCCAGCCACCGCGGGAACCGGTCACCGAACAGCAGGGCGACCCCGAGAAGGATCAACGTCAACCCCACCATCGAATAGGTGAGACTGTTGAGGCCGTACTCGGCCCAGCGCACGGCCTGCGCCGCGGCGAAGGCGGCCGGCTTACCGTCGGCCGGTGCGGCAACCCAGGCATCCACGGCTCGCTTCAGGGCAACGCCGTCGACCACCTGAAGCACCCCGAATGCGGCGGCTGTGGCCACCGCCGACGCGCCCGCCAACCGCGCCCACGCTTGCGCGAGGGCCGGACCGAGAGCCACGCTGCTGGCCGCGGTGCCAAGGCCGACGATGAGCAGCAGCGCACCCGCCAACTGGCCGAGGTGCACCGTGATCCAGTCACCGTCCTGGGCGTACTCGGCAAAGACCAACCGGTTGTTGTTCGGATCTTCCCGCGACGGGTGCAACACCTCGAACAACACCGCCATGACCAGGCCGACGACGAAGGAGACCGCTCCAATCCGCAGCATGACGCGCTCGAACATGAAGGCCCCCCCTCTCAAGAAGGTGACAACGGTTCCCACTCTTGGAGCGAGATCCGGCTTTGGGAATCCACCCGATGGACCGCGACCGCCGGCACTGGCGTGCAGCACCGGTCGGGTCGCGTGAATCGGGTGAACCGGCCAGTCGTGAGCCCGCATCCTCCCACGGGGAACGCAGCCGTGCCTACCCGCTGCACCACCGCGTAGCACCCTGCGTCGCGCGTGCGCCGCTCGACAATGCCGCCGGTGCCAATCCCGACCTCCCAGCCCGACGATGCCCGCGGAACATCGCCAGACAGGATGGCCGAACACGACCGGTGTCAAGGATCAGCCGAGACAGGACTGGGCGGGTTCAACCGGTGACCGTCATTGAGATTCGTCCTCGCTACGCTCCGGGCGCTCCACCTTGACCCGGACCCGACGACCGAACGGCCGGCAGCTGCGAGGGCAGACCCTCAGACCGAGCGCATACCTAGCCAGACGGCCCGTCGGCGTGGCAAACTAGGCGTTCCGGTGCTTGCTCCCTCCGACCAAGGAGGCGCGCCATGCCCCGCCGAATCAATCGTGGCGACGCTGAAGCAGTGCTTAACGCCTTCGGTACTGGCGGACGAGTAGTCCTAAAAAACGGCCAGACGACCGAGGCCTCACCCGCAGACTTCCTGGGAAGTCACGGCTCGATCCGACCGTTTCAAGGCTCACCATGGGACGGCGCACACTTCTGCGCTGAAGACTTTCACGTCATCCTCGTCGCGTTCATCGACGGCGGGGACGCCTCGTATGGCCACCAAGAAGCGAGAGCCGCTCTGGATCCGGTGACTATCAGCTTCACACTCGACGGTGCTCCGCTGCCAACAAGGCGCACGGCGATCCAACCCTTCCACGACCCGCAAGCGTTCGGCCTGGCTAGGGCGTGGTACTTCCAAGAGGGCAAGGTCATGGCGCCGGATGAGCTCAGCGTCGGCCAACACACACTGTCGGTACGATTCACCGACCCGGCATCCGGCCTGGACGACACCGATGGCATCACGTTCGTCATCGACGCGGCCGGCACTGGTGCCTGCCTTGAATGACTAGCTTCGTCGTCGCGAACAACACGGAACGCTGCTCCATGCTCGGTCGACGTATCCACTGCCCGGCCTGGGACCATGATCAAAGCCACACGTTACCCGCCCGAAACGTCGCGCGATCACGCGACTTGACGGGCGTCCACAGCAGACGGACGGTCGCCAGAGGCGCAGGTAGACGGCTGTATCAGGGAACAGCGCGTGATGCCGAAAATGTGGAGCATGACTCGTAGGGTTGCTAGTTCGAGTCCAGCCGAGCGGCGGCACTGCGCTGAGCTGCAGCATGGCTGCACCACCCAAACCAGCCCACCAGCCCAACCAAGAAGCCAACCGACCCAACGACGAGCCGGCGGCCCGTCACCGCGTGCCGGCCGGCGACATCCACAGACGTCCACGGCCCGGCACCGGCCAAGTCCCAGCGCCCTCCGGGCCGACCGACCATGGATTCCCCAGGAAGCGTCGCCGGCCCGGCAGGGCAGACAGTCCAGGCGCATGCCTCCAGAGGTGATCAGATCATCTCCGCATAATGGCTGGGGCCACCATCGCGCCACTGATCTACCGCGCCGCAGCCGGTAGCCGCAGGATCAGCCGCAGCTGACTCCCGCCACGGCAGCGCTTGCCCCGTGCTCACCGCCGATGCCCATCGGGCGACCGAGGCCCGCGTCGGCTTGGCACGGCCTGCGCCACTCGCCCAACGTGCCACCGCCCGCCCGGTCGACAGATGCCGGCGCGATGGTGCTCGGGCCCGGCGCGGTCAGGTGCCGCCAGCCACACGCCGGACAGTCGATCACTCCCTGCGCCCCGTCGTCGTCCGCGGATCGGGTTGACAAGGCCGATCCGATACCGCCCGCCCTCCACCGCCGGCAGGAGCAACCAGGCTGGCGATCTTGTCCTGCGTGGTACCCGTCATCAGCTGAGCAGGCCTGTTGATCTTGCGCTCATGCCGAAGACAGCGTGCGATCCGTTGCAGCCGGTTAGGCCGAAGGCGTCAGGCCCACCATCGAGATGGGCAAACCGACCTGCCGGACCCGTCAGCAGACCAACAGCGGGCGTGCTACTCACCTACGACAGCCTGTAGACCCCGCTCGGGTGTCGGCGGCCACGGAATCCTCCCCAGTGACGGTCAGCTGATCTCCCCGCTGGCGGTCACGAAAGCTCCCCACTGACGGCCACGGGATCTCCCCGACTGCGGTCGTGTCGCTGCCGGTGATCGGCGGCGTGGTCGGGCTG
>JBKOXW010000065.1:0-7798 GCA_046744115.1 Actinomycetota bacterium
GGTGCGGGCAGAGCAGCAGGAACGACCCGTCGCTCTCGTCGGCCTCGGCGACGAACAGGTCGCCGTGGCCGTCGCCGGCGTTGGTCCCGTCGGCGGCCAGGTCGCCGCCGATGGCGTACGCCGGGTCGGCGCCGCAGGCCCGCGCGGCCAGCGTGAGCATCGACGTCGTGCTGGTCTTGCCGTGCGTGCCGGCGACCGCCACGCCGCGCCGCCCGGCCATCACCGCGGCCAGCGCCGCGGCCCGCGGCAGCACCGGCAGCCCGCGCCGGTGCGCCTCCACCAGCTCGGGGTTGGCCGGCCGGATCGCGGTCGAGGCGACCACCGTGTCGGCGGAGTCCACGTTGGACGCCGAATGTCCGATGTGGACATCGGCGCCGAGGGCGCGCAGCGAGTCCAGCACGGCGGACGGCTTCGCGTCGCTGCCGCTGACCGGCACGCCGCGGGCCAGCATGATCCGGGCGATGCCGCTCATCCCGGCCCCGCCGATGCCGACGAGGTGCACCCGCCCCCACTCGCGCACGTCACTCACCACGCCGGTCATGGCGCGTCCCGCCCGGCGGCCCGCAGCACGATGCGGGCCAGCGCCTCGTCCGCGTCCCGGTGGCCGAGCGAGGCGGCCGCCGCCGACATGGCCTTGAGCCGTGTCGGGTCGACCAGCGCCGGTACGAGCTCGGCGGCCACCCAGGCCGGGTCGCACCGGGCGTCCTCGACCAGCAGTCCCCCACCGGCGCGGACGATCGGCAGCGCGTTCAGCCGCTGCTCGCCGTTGCCGTGCGGCAGCGGTACGTACCCGGCGGGCAGCCCGACCGCGGCGAGCTCGGCACACGTCAGCGCGCCGGCGCGGCACAGCGCGAGGTCGGCGGCGGCGTAGGCCAGGTCCATCCGCTCCAGGTACGGCACCGCCAGGTACGCCGGGCTGCCGGCGGGCAGCCGCACGTCGACCGCGTTCCTCGGCCCGATCATGTGCAGCACCTGGACCCCGGCCCGGGCGAGGTCGGCGGCCGCGCCGCTGACCGCCATGTTGAGCCGCAGCGCCCCCTGCGAGCCGCCGAACACCAGCAGCGTGGGCGCGTCCGGGTCCAGACCGAAGTGGGCCCGCGCCTCGGCCCGGCGCGCCGGCCGGTCGAGCGTGGCGATCGCGTGCCGCAGCGGAATGCCGATCGGCTGGGCATGCGGCAGGCCGACCGCCTCGGACGCGGTGGCGACGTACGGGGTCAGGCGCGCGCCGAGCCGGTTGGCCAGCCCGGGTCGGGCGTTCGCCTCGTGCACCACGATCGGCGTGCCGCGGCGCCGGGCGGCCAGGTACGCGGGCACCGCCACGTAGCCGCCGAAGCCGACGACGACGTCCGCGCCGACCCGGTCCAGCACGTCGGCCGCGGCCCGGACCGCGCCGCGCACCCGGGTCGGCACGCGGAGCAGGTCCGGCGTGGGCTTGCGCGGCAGCGGCACCGCCGGGACCAGCTCCAGCGGGTAGCCGCGGGCCGGGATGAGGGTGGTCTCCAGCCCGCGCGGGGTGCCGAGCGCGGTGACCACGGTCTCCGGCGCGATCCGGCGCAGCGCGTCGGCGGTGGCGAGCGCGGGCGAGATGTGCCCGGCCGTGCCGCCTCCGGCGATCACGACGTGCACGGCGCTGGTCATCGGCGGCGGTCCTCCTTGCGGCGGGCGGTACGGCGGGCGGTACGGGATCGGCTGCGCGACGATCGTGCCCCCGTCCTCGCCCCGGATGCCACAGCGGACCGGGACGCCGTCGGTCGCGGCGGCGGCAGGCCGAGCACCCGGGACAGCCGGCCGCGACGCCGGGTGAGGTAGGCCGCCGCGGCCGGCTCGTGCCGGGCGAACGAGGCGAGCATGCCGACCGCGAACAGGGTCACGACCAGCGACGTGCCGCCGAAAGAGACCAGCGGCAGCGGGATGCCGGTCACCGGCAGCAGCCCGGTCACATAGCCCATGTTGATGACGGCCTGCCCGGCGAGCCACACGGTCACCGCGGCGCTCGCCAGCCGGGCGAACGGGTCGGCGGTGCGCCGGGCGATGCGCAGCCCGGCGTAGGCCAGCGTGGCGAACAGCAGCAGCACCACGAGGCAGCCGACCAGCCCAAGCTCCTCGCCGATGATGGCGTAGATGTAGTCGGTGTGCGCGTTCGGCAGCCGGCCCCACTTCATCCGGCTCTGGCCGAGCCCGACGCCGAACCAGCCCCCGGTGGACAGCGAGTACAGGCCCTGCACGGCCTGGTACCCGGCGTCCGAGCTGTCCGAGAACGGGTCGAGGAAGCTGGTCCAGCGCTGCAGCCGGTACGGCTCGTAGTAGATCAGCGCCAGCACGGCCGCCGCCGCCGCGCCGCCCAGTGCGATGAAGAACCGGGCCGGCGCGCCGACCGTCCACAGCAGACCGAACAGCACCAGCGCGATGCACAGCGTCGTGCCGAGGTCCGGCTCGAGCACGACCAACACGGCCATCGCGGCCGCGACCGGCACCAGCGGCAGGGCGAGGTGGCGCGCCCGGCCGAGCAGCCGCTGCTTGCGGACCAGCAGGTCGGCGCCCCACAGGGCCAGCGCCAGCTTGGCCGGCTCGGACGGCTGGAGCTGGATGGCGCCGAGGTCGATCCACCGGCGGGACCCGTTCACGTGCTCGCCGATGTGCGGGAAGAGGACCAGCACGAGCAGCGCGAACGAGATCAGCAGCGCCGGGTACGCCAGCGCCCGGTGCGCCCGCGGCGAGAGGCGCATCCCCAGCCAGAACGCCGGGATGCCGACCGCCACCCACGTCAGCTGCCGGGTGAACACGCCGTACGTGCTGCCGAGGTCGACATAGGACTCGACCATCGACGCCGACAGCACCATGACCAGCCCGATGGCGAGCAGCAGGCCCGCGCTGACCAGCAGCAGGTGCAGCGAAGTGAGCGGGCGGTCCAGGAACGAGCCGGAGTCCTGCTCGGACGCGGCCGGTGCCGGCGGAGCCGTCGCCACGCTCACCGGCTCCCCCGCTCCGGCGTGCCCGGCTCGAGCGCGCGGGCGGCGGCGGCGAAGGCGTCGCCGCGGGCGGCGTAGTCGGTGAACATGTCCATCGACGCCGCCGCCGGCGCGAGCAGCACGGTGTCGCCGGGACGCGCCATCCCGGCTGCCGCCTGCACCGCCTCGCGCATCGCACCATCGTCGGTCCTGCCGACCTCGACGACCGGCAGGTCACGCGCGTGTCGCGTGATCGCCTCGGCAAGCCTGGCCCGGTCGGCCCCGAGCAGCACGACCCCGGCGAGCCTGCGCCGCGCGGTCGCGACCAGCTCGTCGACCGGCGCGCCCTTGAGCAGGCCGCCGGCGATCCACACCACCCGGTGGTGCGCGGTGAGCGAGGCGGCGGCGGCGTGCGGGTTCGTCGCCTTGCTGTCGTCCACATAGGACACACCGGCGACCGTCGCCACCACCTCGTGGCGGTGCGGCCCCGGTACGTACCGGCGCAGGCCCTCGCCGACCGCGTCGGCGGGCATCCCGTGCGCGCGCGCGAGCGCCGCGGCGGCCAGCGCGTTCTGCACGTTGTGCGGGCCGGGCGGGCGCACATCGGCGACGCGAGCAAGCTCGACCGGCTGCCCAGGCTCGAGCGGCTCCGGTCCGAGGGCCCGGTCCACCAGCGCCTCGTCGATCACGCCGAGCTCGCCCTGGGCTGGTCGGCGGAGGGTGAAGCCGGCGCGCCGGCGGGCCGGGGCGGCGGCGGCGATCCGGACGGCCCAGGCATCGTCGGCGTTGAAGACCACGACGGGATCGCCGCGGTAGATCGTGGCCTTCGCGCCGACGTAGTCCGCCATCGAGCCGTGCCAGTCGAGGTGGTCGGGCGCGACGTTGAGGATCGCGGCGGCCGCCGGACGCAGCGAGCGCGACCAGTGCAGCTGGAACGAGGACAACTCGACGGCGAGCACGTCGTACGGCGGGTCGGCGAGCACGGCGTCCACAGTGGGCAGACCGACGTTGCCCGCCGCCACCGCCCGCAGCCCCGCGGTGGTCAGGATCGAGGCCAGCATGCCCACCGTGGTCGTCTTGCCGTTCGTGCCGGTCAGCGCCAGCCAGGGCGTGCTCGCGCCGCGCTCGGCCTGCAGCCGCCAGGCCAGCTCCACCTCGCCGATTACCTCGACGCCGGCGGCCGCCGCGGCCACCAGGAGCGGGTGGTCGGGCCGCCAGCCCGGCGAGGTGACGACGAGCTCGGTCCCGGCCGGCACGGCGTGAAGCTCGCGGACCATAGCCGCACCCACAGCACGCAACTCGTCGGCACGCGCCGGCTCGGCCCTGTCGACCACCGTGACCTCGGCGCCGGCGGCGAGCAGCGCGCGGGCCGCGGCCGCGCCGGACACGCCGGCACCGGCGACGAGGACCGACCGCGCGCGCATCGAGGCGTGCCTAGCCGGGCAGGCCGTAGGAGATGAACTCGGCGTAGAACAGGCCCAGCCCGAACGCCACCGCCAGCCCCGCGATGATCCAGAACCGGACGATCACGGTCATCTCGGCCCAGCCGGCCAGCTCGAAGTGGTGGTGGATCGGAGCCATGTTGAACAGCCGGGTGCGCCGCGACTTGAAGACCGCGACCTGCAGGATCACCGACAGCGTCTCCACCACGAACAGCCCGCCGAGCACGACCAGCAGCAGCTCGGTCTTGGACACCATCGCCATGCCGGCCATCAGCCCGCCGAGCGCCAGCGCCCCGGTGTCGCCCATGATGATCCGGGCCGGGAAGGCGTTCCACCACAGGAAACCGAAGCAGGCGGCCATCGCCGCGGCGGCCACCAGCGCGACGTCGAGCGGGTCGCGGACCTCGTAACAGCCGGACGTCACGGTCGAGTCGCAGGCGTTGCGGAACTGGTAGAACGAGACGACGGTGTACGCCGCGAACACCATCGCCGAGCTGCCCGCCGCCAGCCCGTCCAGCCCGTCGGTGAGGTTGACCGCGTTGGAGAACCCGCTGATCAGCAGGTAGGCGAACGGGACGAACAGGATCGGCCCGATGCTCAGCTCCGGGATGTCGCGGACGAAGGAGATCGCGGTCGAGGCGGGGGCCAGCCCGCTGGAGTCCTCGAACTGCAGCGCGAGGATCGCGAACGACACCCCGACCAGCAGCTGCCCGCCGAACTTCGCGGTCGCGTTCAGCCCCAGGCTGCGCTGCTTGCGGATCTTGATGAAGTCGTCCAGGAAGCCGACCACGCCGAGGCCGGTGAACAGGTAGAGCAGCAGCACCGCGGAGGCGGTCGGGCCACGATCGGAGGCGAGCAGGTGCGCGGCGGCGTACCCGACCAGCGTGGCAATGATGATCACGGCGCCGCCCATCGTCGGCGTGCCGCGCTTGGCCTGATGGGTCCGCGGACCGTCGTCGCGGATCTCCTGGCCGAAGCCGCGGCTGCGGAACAGCCGGACCGCCAGCGGTGTGCAGAGGATCGAGAAGAGGAGCGAGACCAGCGCGGCGACCAGGACGGACCTCACCTGCGGTCCTCCCGGTCGGCTCCGCCGGTGTGACCGCGGTCGGCCAGGAGCGCGAGCGCCACCTGCTCCAGCCCGGCCGCGCGGGACGCCTTGACCAGCACGATGTCGCCCGGCCGCAGCTCGCGCCGGAGCAGGTCGAGCGCGGCGGCGGCGTCCGGCACGTGCACCGACTCCCCGTGCCAGGACGGCTCGGCGAGCGCGCCGGCGTGGACGCCGGCGGCGTCCGGGCCGACCACGACCAGCCGGTCCACGCCGAGCCGGCCGGCAACGCGGCCCAGCGCGTCGTGCTCGGCGTCGGCGTGCGGGCCGAGCTCGGCCATGTGCCCGAGCACCGCCCAGGACCGCCGGCCCCGCGACATCGCGGTCAGCGCGGTGAGCGCGGCCCGCATCGACTCGGGGTTGGCGTTGTAGGCGTCGTTGACCACGAGCACGCCGTCAGTGCGCTCGGTGACCTCCATCCGCCACGCCGACAGCGGGCGGACCTCGGCCAGCGCAGCCGCGAGCGCCGGCACCGGCATGCCCAGCTCGATCGCCAGCGCGGCGGCGGCCAGCGAGTTCGGCACCTGGTGCGTCCCGTACAGGCCCAGCCGCACGTCCGCCTCGCCGGCCGGGCTCCGCAGCCGGTACGCCGGCCGGCCGCGGTCGTCGGTGCGGACGTCGACGGCGCGGACCGTCGCCGAGGCCGCCTCCCCCACCGTGACCACTCGCGCGGCGGTGCGGCCGGCCATCTCCAGCACGAGCGGGTCGTCGGCGTTGAGCACGGCGACGCCGCCGTCGGCCGCCGCCGGCAGCGCCTCGACCAGCTCGGCCTTGGACTTCGCGATCGCCTCCCGCGAGCCGAACTCGCCCAGGTGCGCGGTGCCGACGTTCAGCACCGCGGCCAGGCGGGGCGGCGCGATCCGGCACAGCGCGGCGATGTGGCCCACGCCGCGCGCGCTGTACTCGAGCACGAGGTAGCGGGTGGCCTCGGTGGCGCGCAGCACCGTGTACGGGTGGCCGAGCTCGTTGTTGAACGAGCCGGGCGGGGCGACGGTCGGGCCGAGCCGAGCCAGCAGCTGGGCCGCGACATCCTTGGTCGAGGTCTTGCCGCTGGACCCGGTGATGCCGACCACGGTCACCGCGGGCAGCCGGCCGAGGACGGCGGTGGCGAGCCGGCCCAGCGCGTCGCGGGTATCCGGCACGAGCACGGCCGGCACCCCGACCGGGCGGCTGGCCAGCACGGCGACCGCCCCGGCCCGGACCGCCGCGGCGGCGTGGTCGTGCCCGTCCTCGCGCTCGCCCCGGAGCGCGACGAACAGCCCGCCCGGCGCGATCCGCCGCGAGTCCAGCTCGACGTCCGCGGTCACCCGCGCGCCGGGCTCGGGCGCGTCAACGAGCACGCCGCCGGTGGCGGTCGCGACCTCGGCCAGCGGCAGCGGGATCACCGGCGCCCGCCCGCGACCGCCGCGAGCACCTCGCGTAGCACCGCCCGGTCGTCGAACGGGTGCACCACCCCGGCGACCTCCTGCCCCTGCTCGTGGCCCTTGCCCGCGACCAGCACCGCGTCTCCCGGGCCGGCGGCGGCCACCGCGGCCGCGATCGCCTCCCGCCGGTCGCCGATCTCGACGACCTCGGCGCGGCCGGCCGGTACCGCCCGAGCGCCGGCCAGCACGGCGGCACGGATCGCGGCGGCGTCCTCCGAGCGAGGGTTGTCGTCGGTGACGACGACGATGTCCGCGCCGCCGGCCGCCGCCGCTCCCATCAGCGGGCGCTTGTCCCGGTCCCGGTCGCCGCCCGCGCCGAGCACCACGATCAGCCGGCCCGGCGTACCGGGCCGGACCGTGTCCAGCAGCGTGGTCACCGCGTCCGGGGTGTGCGCGTAGTCGACCAGCGCGGCGAACGGCTGGCCGGCGTCGACCGGCTCCATCCGGCCCGGCACCAGGGTCTGGCCGATCCCCTCGGCCGCCTTCGCGATGTCCACCCCCACCGCGGCCAGGGTGGCGATCGCGAGCAGCGCGTTGGCCACGTTGAACGCCCCGGGCAGCCGGATCGCCGTGACCAGGTCGGCGCCGTCCGGCCCGAGCACCCGAAACCGCTCGCCGACCGGTGGCTCGGCGCGCACGTCGACCGCGCGCCAGCGGGCGCTCGGGTCACCGGCCGCCGACACGGTCACCGTGTCCGGGCGGACCAGCCGGCGACCCCATGGGTCGTCGATGTTGACCACCTCGTGCTCGCACCGACCGTCGAAGAGCAGCGCCTTCGCGGCGAAGTAGCTCTCCAGGTCGCCGTGGAAGTCGAGGTGGTCCTGGGAGAGGTTGGTGAACGCGCCGGCGGCGAACCGGGTGCCGTCCACCCGGCCCAGC
>JBKOXW010000138.1:0-10788 GCA_046744115.1 Actinomycetota bacterium
AGCAACGCGTCGAGCTCGCCGTCCTCCGGCTCGCGCTCCTGCCACCCGGCGGTCACCGTCGCCAGTGGACCAGGCAGCGCCAGCGAGCGGACCACACCGTCCACAGTGGGCCGCCGCTGCGGACCCAGCACGACGATCCTCACGCGGCGTGCACGTGCACCGTGCGTCCGACATCGTCGAGCATGCCGCGCAGCACGTCGTAGTCGGGGTGTCGCATGCGGACGTACGCGTTGGCCATGTACCCCGCCTCGACCGGCTGGGTGGCGGTGCCCGGCGGCGGCAGGTGCGCGTCGATGACCCACTCGCCGTACCGCGCCTGCGCCTCGTCCACGCCGGTGTACCCGGTGATCTGACCGTCCGCGGACGGTCGCAACGCGACGATGCCGCTGGCGAACCGCCGGGACGGGTGAGCGCCGACCGAGCCGTGCACGATCGCGTTCGCCCACTCCCGGTAGAGGTCGAGGTCGTTGCCGGCGGAGTAGAGGTCCCAGGCACCGACGCCAGGCGGGCGGCAGCCGATCTCGGAGAAGCGCAGCCCCTTCGGGCCGAAGAACCACTCCATGTGGGTGGCCGAGGTGCCGATGCCCAGCGCGGCGATGACCCGCGCGCCGAGCGCACGCAGCTCGCCGTAGTCGGCGACCGCGTCCACCCGGTTCGTCGACACGAACTGCGGCGAGATCCACCGGGTCCGCATCGCCTCCAGCACGTTCGGAAAGTAGTGCGACACGAAGTCGGCCGCGACCGCACCGTCGATGCTCAGCGTGTCGTAGAAGCCCTCGTGGCCCTCGACGAACTCCTCCACCGCGATCGACCCCGCACCCTCCGAGCCAAAGGCAGCCAGCGCCGCGTCCAACTCGGATCGGCTGTCCACGCGGACGGTGCCTTGCGCACCCGCACCGGCGCGCGGCTTCAGGATCAGCGGATAGCCGACGGTGTCGGCGAACGCGGCCACCTCGGCGGCGCTGTTCGCCGCCGTCGACGCCGCCGTCGGCACGCCCGCCTCGCGCAGCGCCTGCTTCATCGACGGCTTGTCCCGGCACAGCCAGGCGGTGCGCACGGACGTGCCGGGAATCGTGCAGTTCTCGCGTACCTGGGCCGCGGGCAGCGTGTGCGCCTCGATCGTCGCCTCCAGCCGGTCGACCCAGAGCCGGTCCTGCACCCAGCGCACGGCGTCGGTCAGCGCGCCGACCTCCACCACGGACGGGACGTGGTGGTAGTCCGACATCCACCCCTTCAGCTCGTCATCGAGAACGTCTGCCCCGTACTCGCCGATGCCGATCACGGTGGCGCCCACCTCCGCCAGCGCCCGCACGAACTGGCGCTGCGTCGGGGGGAAGAACGGCTCGACGAAGACGACGTTCACGCCCGGCATGGTAGTGGCCGCGTTGGGAGCGCTGTTCGCTCTCAGCGCAACCGCGAGATCACCCTCGCCGGGGAGGAATCACGCCGCGATCGACCGGCGTTCGCACGGCCAGGGTCACCCAGTCGCACCGCCCGAGCCGTCGTCCCAGCCGTCCGGTCGTCCCAGCTGTCGTTAAGGGGAGAGACATGTCTGTTACGGGTGAGTTGAGCCCGTCCGCCGCGCCGCTCACCATCGCCGACGGCAACCACAAGGGCCGCGCGCTCGTGCTGCTCGCCGCGGTGCAGCTCATCGTCGTGCTCGACGCGGCGATCGTGAACGTTGCGCTGCCCACGATCCAGCGCGACCTCGGCTTCTCCGAAGCCGGCCTGCAGTGGGTGGTAAACGCGTACACCCTGATGTTCGGCGGCTTCCTGCTGCTCGGCGGGCGGCTGGCGGACCGGCTCGGCCGGCGGCGGATCTTCATGGTCGGCCTGACGATCTTCACGGCTGCGTCGTTCCTCGGCGGCCTCGCGCAGAACGACGCATGGCTCGTTCTCGCCCGCGGCCTGCAGGGCCTCGGCGGCGCGATCCTGGCCCCCGCGACGCTGGCCATCATGGCCGTGACGTTCGACGAGGGCGCCGAGCGCAACAAGGCGATGGGCGTCTTCGGCGCGGTCGCCGGCTCCGGCGGCGCGATCGGCGTGCTGCTCGGCGGCATCCTCACCGAGTACCTCGGCTGGCAGTGGGTGCTGTTCGTGAACGTGCCCATCGGGCTGGTCATGCTCGCGCTCGCCCCGCGGCTGCTGCGGGAGTCGCGTTCGGACGAGACCGGCGGCTTCGACATTGCCGGCGCGAGCACCGTCACCGCCGGCCTGATCTCGCTCGTCTACGCCTTCGTCACGGTGGCCGAGCCGGACGTGGCCTGGGGCGACCGCACGCCGGTGACGTTCTTCCTGCTCGCCGCGGTGCTGCTGGGTGCCTACCTGGTGATCGAGTCGCGCACGCGGCACCCGCTGATGCCGCTGGGTGTCTTCCGGCGGCGCAACCTGACCGGTGCGAACCTCATCGGCCTGCTCGTCGGCGCCGCCCTGTTCGCGATGTTCTTCTTCCTGTCGCTGTACCTGCAGCAGGTGCTCGGCTACTCGGCGATCAAGGCCGGGATCAGCTACCTGCCGCTGTCGCTGGGCATCATCGTCAGCGCCGCGGTCGCCTCGCAGCTGGTCACCCGGGTGGGCGTGCGCCCGGTCATCGTGCCCGGCCTGCTGCTGAGCGCCGTCGGCCTGCTGATGTTCGCCACCGTCGACGCGAACGGCTCGTTCCTCGGCGACGTCCTGGTGCCGTCCATCGTGGTCGCGCTCGGCCTCGGCGCCACGTTCGTGCCGCTGATCATCGCGGCCACCGCGGGGGTCGGCAACCACGACGCGGGCCTGGCGTCCGGGCTGATCCAGACCGCGCAGCAGGTCGGTGGCGCGCTCGGCCTGGCGATCCTGCTCACCATCGCCACCGCTCGCACCCAGTCGTACCTGACCGACCTGGGCCGCGCGCCCGGACCGCAGGACGGCCCGATCGCGGCGGTGGAGGGATTCCAGGCCGCGTTCGCCGTGGGCGCGGTGTTCGCCCTGGCCGGCGCCGTGCTGGCGGTGGTGCTGCTCCGGGTCGGCCGGGACGAGGCGGCGGCGGCCGCCCGCGAGCAGGCCGGAGCCGCAGCCTAGGCACCTCGGCGCAGGCGACCCGGGGACAACCCGGCGTCGCAGAGACGGGGTCGCCCGGTGGGCGGGCCGGGCGGCATCGGGCACGCTGGAGGACGTCCAGCCAGCGACTCGAAAGACGGAGACCAGCCCGATGAGCACCGCCAGCCCACCGACGATCGCGATGCGGCAGCCGCTCCGGTCGCGCGGTGCCGCCGGCCGGGTGCTGCGGGCGCCGTTCACCCGCCAGGCCTGGAGCGAGCTGCTGTACGTGCTGACCGCCTTGCCGCTGGGCGTCGCCGGCCTCGTCTACGTCGCGGCGACCCTCTACGCCGGTGCCTTCCTCGCGATCACGCTGATCGGGCTGCCGCTCCTCGCCGCCGCGGTGCAGGGTGCACGCCTGGCCGGCACGCTGCACCGTCGCCTGCTGCGTGCCCTGCTCGGGCTGCGGATCGGCGACCCGGCACCCCGACGCCGGGCTTCGGGGATCGTCGGCTGGGTCAAGACCGGGCTGCTGGACGGCACCGCCTGGCGGACAATGGCCTACCTCGTGGTGAAGGCGCCGGTCGCGATCGTCACGTTCGCCCTCGGCGCCGGCTTCTGGGTGTACGGGTTCTTCTTCGCCAGCTACCCGCTCTGGTGGTGGCTGCTCCGCCCGGTCAACGCCGACGAGAGCGGCCAGCGCCACTACTCCGGGATCCAGTTCGGCTCCTTCTACTTCGACAGCTGGCCACGCGCGCTGCTCAGCCTCGCCATCGGCCTGACGCTGCTGCTCGCCGCGCCCTGGGTGGTGCGCGGGGTGCTGACGCTGGACCGGCTGCTGGCCCACGGCCTGCTCGGCCCGACGCGGATGGCCGAGCGGGTGCGGGACCTGGAGGAGACCCGCGCGCACGCCGTCGAGGACTCGGCCGCGTCGCTCCGCAAGATCGAGCGTGACCTGCACGACGGCGCGCAGGCGCGGCTGGTCGCGCTCGCGATGAAGCTGGGCATGATCAAGGACGAGCTGGAGGGCGCCGACGACCGCGAGGGCCGGCCCGTCGACCTGGCGCAGACCCGCAACCTCGTCGAATCGGCTCATACCAGTGCAAAGGAGGCGCTCGTCGAGCTCCGCGACCTGGCCCGGGGCATCCATCCACCGATCCTGGACCGCGGCCTCGACGCCGCCCTCGCCACGCTCGCCGCGAGCAGCCCGGTGCCCGTGCGGCTGCACGTCGACGTGCCGCAGCGGCCGTCCCCGCCGATCGAGACGATCGCCTACTTCTGCACGGCCGAGCTGCTGACGAACGTGGCCAAGCACAGCGGCGCGCGCCGCGCGACGGTCGACCTCACGCTCCGGGACGAAAAGCTGCGGCTGCAGGTCGGCGACGACGGGAGGGGCGGCGCCCGGATCGGTGACCATGCCGGCGGGCTGGCCGGACTCGTCGACCGGATCCGGACCGTGGACGGCTCGCTGCAGGTCGCCAGCCCGCCGGGCGGGCCGACGGTGGTCACCGTCGAGCTCCCGGCGCGAGCGCCGAGCGTGAGCGGCACGCCATGACGAACGCCACGGCAGCGGCGCCCCTGCGGATCGTGATCGCGGAGGACTCGGCGGTGCTCCGGGACGGTCTCGTCCAGCTCCTCGCCAGCCGGGGCCACGAGGTCGTCGCCGCGGTCGGCGACGCGGACGCCCTGCGGGCCGCGGTGGCCGAGCATCGGCCCGACGTCGCGGTGGTGGACATCCGGATGCCGCCCACCCACACCGACGAGGGCCTGCGCGCCGCGATCGCGCTGCGCCGCGACCACCCGGGCCTTGGTGTCCTGGTGTTCTCCCAGTACATCGAGACGCGGTACGCCGCCGAGCTGCTCGCCGGCGGCGCCGACGGCGTCGGCTACCTGCTCAAGGACCGGGTCGCCGACGTGCGCGACTTCGTCGATGCGCTCACCCGGGTCGCCGCCGGCGGGACCGTGCTCGACCCGGAGGTCGTCACCCAGACCTTCGGCGCCAGCCGGCGCGTTGATGCGCTGGCCACGCTGACCGCCCGCGAGCGTGAGGTGCTGGCGCTGATGGCCGAGGGGCGGTCGAACACCGCGATCGCCAAGGCGCTCGTGCTCAGCTATGGCTCGGTGGAGAAGCACGTCACGAACATCTTCACGAAGCTGGGCCTGCCGCCCTCGGAGGGCGACCACCGGCGGGTGCTTGCGGTGCTGCGCTACCTGGAGTCGTAGCCGCCACGGTCAGCGGTAGGGCGAGAAGTCCGGGTCGCGCCGCTCGGCGAAGGCCCGCGCCCCCTCGAGACCCTCCTCGCTGCGGGCGAAGAGCTCGAGCCCGTCGAACGCGACGTGCGAGATGCCGCCGATGTGGTCGGTGTCGGCGTTGAACGAGTGCTTGAGGAAGCGCAGCGCGGTCGGCGAGTACGAGCAGATCCGGCGCGCCCACTCCCGCGCGGTGTCCATCAGCGACTCGGCCGGGACCACCGCGTTGACCAGCCCCCAGCGTTCGGCGGTCGCGGCGTCGTAGAGGTCGAGCAGGAACCAGATCTGCCGCGCCCGCTTCTCGCCCACGACCCGGGCGAGGTAGGCCGACCCGAAGCCGGCGTCGAACGAGCCGACCCGCGGCCCGGACTGGCCGAACCGCGCGTGCTCGGCGGCCACGGTCAGGTCGCACAGCACGTGCAGCACGTGGCCGCCGCCGACGGCGACCCCGTTGACGGCCGCGATCACCGGCTTCGGGATGTCCCGGATGATCCGATGTAGACGTTCGATCTCGAACGTGCCCCACTCGGTCTCGCCGTACCCGCCGGTCTCCGCGCGCTCCTTGACGTCGCCGCCGGCGCAGAACGCGCGGTCGCCGGCACCGGTGAGGATCACGCAGCCCACTCGCCGGTCCGCCCAGGCGTGCTTGAACGCGGAGATCAGCTCGTCGACGGTGCGGCCGCGGAACGCGTTCATCCGATCTGGACGGTCGATCGTGACGACGGCGTACGCGTCCTGCTCGACGGCGTACCGCACGTCGGTGAATTCTGCAGGGTCCACTCGACGCATCTTGACCGCCGCCGGCACCGTTGCCAAGGTGACTCGCATGAGGCGGGTGAACCCGCCCGAGCTCGCCGCGCCGTCCGGGTTCTCGCACGCCGTCGTCGCCGCCGGATCGCGGCTGGTGTTCCTGGCCGGACAGACCGCGCTCGGGCTGGACGGCCGGATCGGCGGCGCGGGCGTGGTCGAGCAGTTCGAGCGGGCCCTGGCCAACCTGCTGACCGCGCTGGCCGCGGCCGGCGGCGGGCCGGAGCACCTGGCCAGCCTGACCGTCTACGTCGTGGACATGGATGACTACCGAGCCCACGCCGCCGAGATCGGCGCGGTCTGGCGCCGGCTCGTCGGCCGCGACTACCCGGCGATGGCCGCCGTCGGAGTGGCCCGGCTGTGGGACGCCGAGGCGCTGGTGGAGGTGCAGGGCCACGCCGTGCTCCCCTGAGCCTTGGAGCCGGGAGATACTGGCGGCACCGCAGCTCCCAACGAAGAGAGGTGCGCCATGGATCTGTCGCCCTCGGCACATGTGGACACGTTCTGCCGGGACTCGCTGCCGCCGGCCGAGCAGTGGCCCGAGATGCTGTTCGACCTTCCCGAGCTGAAGTACCCGGATCGGCTCAACTGCGCGGCCGCGCTGCTGGACGACACCGCGACCCGGCTCGGCGTGGATCGCCGCTGCCTGCTGTCCCCGACCGAGCGGTGGACGTACGGCGACCTGATGCGCCGGGCGAGCGCCGTCGCGCAGGTCCTCGTCGACGACCTCGGCCTGGTGCCGGGCAACCGGGTGCTGCTCCGCGGCCCGAACAACCCGTGGCTGGTGGCGTGCTGGTTCGGCGTGCTGAAGGCGGGCGGCGTCGTCGTGACCACCATGCCGCTGCTGCGGGCCGGCGAGCTGGCCACGATCTGCGAGGTCGCCCGGATCGACCTGGCGCTCAGCGACGCGCGGTTCACCACCGACCTGGCCGCGGCCGACGCGCCCGGGATGCGCATCGTCGAGTACGGCGGCGCCGATCCCGACGACATGACCAGCCGCGCCGCCGCGAAGAGCGGCCGGTTCGAGGCCCTGCCGACCGCCGCCGACGACGTGGCGCTGCTCGCGTTCACGTCCGGCACCACCGGCCGGCCGAAGGCGACCATGCACTTCCACCGGGACGTGCTCGCGATCTGCGACACGTTCTCCGCGCACGTGCTCCGGCCCCGACCGGACGACCTGTTCGTCGGCTCGGCTCCGCTGGCCTTCACATTCGGGCTCGGCGGGCACGTGCTGTTCCCGCTGCACGCCGGCGCCGCCTCGCTGCTGCCGGAGCGGGCCACGCCGGACGTGCTTCCCGACGCGGTCGCCGAGCACGGTGCGACCGTGCTGTTCACCTCGCCAACGGCGTACCGGATGATGCTGGCCGGCGGCGACACCGGGCGGCTGGCCAGCCTGCGCCGGTGCGTGTCCGCCGGGGAGCCGCTGCCGAAGGCGGTGTGGCAGGCCTTCCACGACGCGACCGGCCTGCGGATCATCGACGGCATCGGCTCGACCGAGATGCTGCACATCTTCATCGCCGCGGCCGACGACGACATCAGGCCCGGCTCGACCGGCGTGCCGGTGCCGGGCTATCGGGCCGCGGTCGTCGATGACGCCGGCCGGCCAGTCCCCGACGGCACGATCGGCCGGCTCGCGGTCAGGGGCCCGACCGGCTGCCGGTACCTGGCCGACGAGCGGCAGGCGGCGTACGTCCAGCACGGCTGGAACATCACCGGCGACACGTACGTCCGCGACGCCGACGGCTACTTCTGGTACCAGGCGCGCAACGACGACATGATCATCACGGCCGGCTACAACATCGCCGGTCCGGAGGTGGAGGACGCCCTCATCGCGCACCCGGACGTCGTCGACTGCGGCGTGGTCGGCGCCCCCGACCCGGAGCGCAACATGATCATCAAGGCATACGTGGTGCTTCGCGACGGGGTGGCCGGCGACGAGGCCGAGGCTCGCGCGCTGCAGGAGTTCGTCAAGCAGCGGATCGCGCCGTACAAGTACCCGCGGCTGGTCGAGTTCGTCACCGACCTGCCCCGCACGAACACCGGCAAGCTGCAGCGGTTCAGGCTGCGCGAGCGCGCCCGCGACGAGGCCGAGGCCGGCTCGGACGCGGCGACCGGCTGACCTGGAGGGCGGCGTGCGGATCGCGGTCGTCGGTGGTGGGCCCGGCGGGCTCTACCTGGCCGCGCTCGCCATGCAGCTCGACCCGACGCACGAGATCACCGTGTGGGAGCGGAACGCGCCGGACGACACGTTCGGCTTCGGCGTGGTCTTCTCCGACGAGACGCTCGGCGGCATCGAGCACGCCGATCCGGCCGTACACGCGGCGATGCAGGCCGAGTTCGCCCGCTGGGACGACATCGACGTGCACTACGAGGTCGGCGGCGACCCGGTCGTGCTCACCTCGGGCGGGCACGGCTTCGCCGCGATGAGCCGGCGCCGACTGCTGGAGATCCTGCAGGAGCGCTGCCGCGAGCTGGGCGTGCGGATGCACTTCCGCACCGAGGCGCCGGACCCGGACGAGCTGGCCACGCGGCATGACCTCGTCGTCGCCGCCGACGGGGTGAACTCGACGATCCGGGCCAAGTACGCCGACACGTTCCGGCCCAGCGTGGACGTCCGGCGGTGCAAGTACATGTGGCTCGGCACCGACCTCGTCTTCGACGCCTTCACGTTCTACATCAGACAGACGCCGTACGGCGTCATGCAGATCCATGGCTACCCGTACGACGCGACCGGCAGCACGTTCATCGTCGAGATGCACGACACGGTATGGCGGCGGGCCGGCTTCGACGCGTCGGCCGCGCGCAGCTTCGCGCCGGGGGAGAGCGACGAGGAGTCGATCGCCCGGGTTCGCGAGCTGTTCGGCGACGTGCTCGGCGGGCACGAGATCATGGCCAACAACTCGAAGTGGGTCAGCTTCGCCACCGTCCGCAACGAGAGCTGGCAGCACCGCAACGTCGTGCTGCTCGGCGACGCCGCGCACACCGCGCACTTCTCCATCGGGTCCGGCACGAAGCTGGCGATGGAGGACGCGCTTGCTCTCGCCGCCTGCCTGCACGAGCAGTCCACTCTGGACGACGGGCTGGCCGCTTACGATGGCGAGCGACGGCCGGTCGTGCTGTCCACCCAGCGAGCGGCGCAGGCGAGCCTGGAGTGGTTCGAGAACCTCGGCCGGTACGTGCACCAGGAGCCGCCCCAGTTCGTGTTCAACATCCTCACCCGCAGCCGCCGGGTCACCTACGACAACCTTCGACTGCGCGACCCGGAGTTCGTCGCCGCGGTGGACCGCTGGTTCGCCGAGCACGAGGTCCGGCGCGGCGTGACGCCCGGCCCGCCCGAGGTCCGGCCGCCGATGTTCCACCCGTTCCGGCTGCGCGGGCTGGAGCTGAAGAACCGGATCATCGTGTCCGCGATGGACATGTACTCGGCGACCGACGGCATGCCGAATGACTTCCACCTCGTCCACCTCGGCAGCAAGGCGCTCGGTGGCGGGGCCGTGGTGATGACCGAGATGGTGTGCGTGTCCGACACCGGCCGGATCAGCCCGGGCTGCACGGGCATGTACGCGCCCGAGCACGAGGACGGCTGGCGGCGGATCGTCGACTTCGTGCACGGGCGGAGCACGGCGCGGATCGGGCTGCAGCTCGGCCACTCCGGCCGGAAGGGCTCGACCCGGCTGATGTGGGAGGGCATGGACGACCCGCTGCCGAGCGGCAACTGGGAGGTCTGTGGCCCGTCGCCGATCCCGTACTCGCCGCGCAACCAGGTCCCGCGAGAGCTGACCCTGGCCGAGCTCGCCGAGATCCGGGACCAGTTCGTGCGGGCCGCGGAGATGGGCGACCGGGCCGGCTTCGACCTGCTGGAGCTGCACTGCGCGCACGGCTACCTGCTCTCGTCGTTCATCTCGCCCCTGACGAACCAGCGGACCGATGCCTACGGTGGATCGCTCGCCGGGCGGCTGCGCTACCCCCTGGAGGTCTTCGACGCGGTCCGCGCGGTGTGGCCGGAGCGCAAGCCGATGAGCGTCCGGATCTCGGCCACCGACTGGTACGCCGGCGGCGTCGACGCCGACGACTCGGTCGAGATCGCCCGGGCGTTCGCCGAGCACGGCGCGGACGCCGTCGACGTCTCGACCGGACAGGTCGTCGCGGACGAGCGGCCCGCGTACGGCCGGTCCTACCAGACGCCGTACGCGGATCGGATCCGCAACGAGGTTGGCCGCGAGTACGGCACCGCGATCATCGCGGTCGGCGCGATCTCCTCCTACGACGACGTCAACTCGATCCTGCTGGCCGGCCGGGCGGACCTGTGCGCGCTCGGCCGGGCACACCTATACGATCCGCAGTGGACACTGCATGCCGCGGCCGAGCAGGGTTACTCCGGCCCCGGCGCCCGGTGGCCAGACCAGTTCCGGGCCGGCAGCCGGCGGCCACAGGTCGGTCGCACCGATGGCCCGAAGCCACGGCTCGCGCTCGTCCGCGAGGGCGCGCCCACCACCCGGCACACCCGCTGGCGACCCTGACGCTCCGAAGTGGAGGAACGCATGTCCGTCCTGCAGGGACTGCTCGACGCGATCCGCGCCGGCCGGGTGGAGGTCGTCGACCTCACCGCGCCGCTGTCCGAGCGCACGCCGATCCTGATGCTGCCGCCGCCGTTCGGCAACACGATCCCGTTCCGGCTGGAGGAGATCAGCCGGTACGACGAGCGCGGGCCGGCCTGGT
>JBKOXW010000164.1:0-15693 GCA_046744115.1 Actinomycetota bacterium
CGCCGGCACCGCCGGCCGAGCGGCCTAGGCCGGCGCCGAGCGGCGGCCCCGCCTCGCCGCCTGTCGGCTTGCCACCCCCACCGCCGGCTTCGCCGCGGCTGACCCCGCAGCAGCAGCGGCGGATCGCCCGCCGTACCGCGGTGGCCGGCGCGCTGGTCGTGCTCGTCGTGCTGGCGGCGGGCGGCACCGTGCTCTGGCTGACCCGGCCGCACTACCTGGACACCGGGGCGGTCGCGAACCAGCTCGCCGAGGCGCTGACCGACCGGCTGGGCGAGCCGATCGCGGTCGAGTGCCAGGGCACACCGGAGCGCCGGACCGGGGAGACGTTCCGGTGCGAGGCGCGCAACGCGCGGGGCTACCGGCAGGCGGTGACCGTCACCGTCATCGACAACGAGGGTCGTTATCGCTGGGAGCTGGGCACCGCGGAGCCGACCACGCGGTGACACGCCGCGGCCCACGGCTTATCGTTCGGTGCGCGTGTCGTGTGAGACAGAGGAGTGGAGATGGAGCCGAGGCAGCCCGAGGAGCCGGACCGGTCGCGGCAGGCTGGACAGCACCGCGGGCAGCAGCCGTACGAGGAATCCCCGTACGGTCAGCAAACGCCGTACGAGGAGCAGCCCCCGTACGGTCAGCAGCCGCCCTACGGCCAGCGGCCCCAGTACGGCCAGGAGTCCCAGTACGGCCAGGAGTCCCAGTACGGCCAGGAGTCCCAGTACGGGCAGCAGTCCCAGTACGGCCGGCACGGCCAGCAGCCCGAGTACGGCCAGGGCGGCTACGATACCGGCCAGCAGGCGACGCCACCTCCGTTCCCCGGCTACGGCCAGCAGGGCGAGTACGGCCAGCAGGGCCAGTACGGCCAGCAGCCCCAGTACGGCCAACAGGGCCAGTACGGGCAGGGCGGCTACGACACCGGGCAGCAGGCGTACCAGGGCTATGCCGACCCGTACGGGCCGCAGCAGACCCAGCAGCTCCCGGCCTATGGCGGCCAGCAGTACGGAAGCCAGCAGTCCGGGGGTCAGCAATACGGAAGCCAGCAGCAGTACGCCGGCCAGCAGTACGGAGCCCAGCAGCCCACCCAGCAGTACGGGACGCAGCAGTACGCGGGTCAGCAGTACGGGACGCAGCCGGGCTGGGACGCCCCGACGAGAAGGCGGTCCGGCGGCGGCCGGCGGGCGCTGTTCGTGGTCCTCGCGGTCGTCGTCGTGCTCGGGCTCGCCGCAGCGGGCGCGGCGGCGTTCGGCATGCTCGGCAAGACGACGTTCGACGAGACCGCGCTCAACCGCGACATCGCCGCGCAGTACAAGGACCGGTTCGGGCAGCAGGTCGAGGTCAGCTGCCCGAGCGGCCAGGAGGTCACCACCGGCGCCTCGTTCACCTGCGACATCGAGGGCAGCGACGAGCAGATCGAGATCCGGGTGACGAGCAACGACGGCGACTACACCTGGAAGCCCACCGGCTGACCCGCCCAGCGCGTCGAGAGGGTCAGCCGGTCGGCAGCCCGTGCGCGACCCGCAGCGCCTGCAGCAGCCGGTTGAGCGAGGTGTCCAGGCCCCACCGCTCGCCCAGCGCGATCAGCTCCGCCGGGTCGGCCGGCTCGACCGGCAGCGTGTCGTCGTAGTCCGGCAGCGGCACGTCCGTGCGGACCCGGACCACGCCGGGCGCCGCCCGCAGGTAGTCCCGCGCGGCGGCGAGCTTCGTCCGGGTGCCAGCGGGAAACCCCTCCTCCGCGCCGGAGTCGAGCGCGGCCAGGATCGCGTCCAGCGTGCCGAACCGGGTGACCAGCGCGGCCGCGCTGCGTTCGCCGACCCCCGGCACGCCCGGCAGGCCGTCGCTCGGGTCGCCGCGCAGCGTGGCGAAGTCCGCGTACGCCCGGCCGGGGATGCCGTACCGCTGCGTCACTCCCGCCTCGTCGACCACCTGGAGCTTCGCCACGCCGCGGCTTGTGTAGAGCAGCCGGACCGGGCCGTCGTCGCGGACCACCTGGAACAGGTCGCGGTCACCGCTGACCACCTCGACCGGCCCGGCTTCGCGCGCCGCGATCGTGCCGATCACGTCGTCGGCCTCGAACCCGGGGACGCCGACCGCGGCGAGCCCGAGCGCGGCGAGCACCGCCTCGATGACCGGCACCTGCGGGGTCAGGCCGGGCGGCTCGGCCTGCAGGCCGCCGTACGGGCCCAGCCGGTGGGTCTTGTACGACGGCAGCGCCGCCACCCGGAACGCCGGTCGCCAGTCGGCGTCCATGCAAGCGACCAGCCGGTCCGGCCGGCGTGTCCGGACCAGCTGCGCGGTCATGTCCACGAACCCGCGCACGGCGTTGACCGGCGATCCGTCCGGTGCGGTGATCGACTCGGGGATGCCGTGGAACGCGCGGAAGTACAGGCTCGCGGCGTCGAGCAGCATGAGCGTCACGGCAGGACCTTCCCTCCGACGTGCCGGCTACCGGGAGCCTGACACACCGCCCGCGAGAGCCGCCTACCGGCCGTCCTCGTGGAAGCAGCAGCCGAGGGTGGCGCCGCCGGCGCTGTTCAGCACGCCGCCGGCGAGGTCGGTGCTGCCGCCCACGATCGCCCCGCCGTAGCCCCGGCCGACCGTGAACACACCCCAGCGCAGCAGCATCTCCTCGGTCCCGCCGGCGGCGGCCGGGAACGGCTCGGGCAGCCCCCGGATCCGCCGCTGCAGCACGTACGGCCCGTCCGTGGCTGCCCGCAGCCGCTCGCCCCATTCGTCCGTGCCGACCTGCCAACCCAGCACGACCCCGCTGCCGCTGTGCAGCATGGCGGGCTTGAGCACCAGGTCCTCGCGCTGCTCCAGGGCGAACTCGCGCAGGTCCACGCGCTCGCCGTCGACCGTCACCGACCCGTCCCGGACCATCCGCGTCCACGGCAGCAGCCGGTCCAGGCTGGCCAGTTCGGCGGCGTCATAGCGGCCGCGGTTCGCCTCGTCGGACAGCATCGCCAGCGCGGCCTTGCTGCCGTAGAGCTCCGCGTCGATCGGGGTGAAGATGGCGACCTCGCCGCGCTCGGCAGCGCGCAGCACCGGGTCGATAAGGTCCGGGCCCTCGGCGTCGAGCAGGTCCTCGATGAGGAACACCCGGTAGACCACGTCGACCGGGCGGCCGTCGAGCCAAACGCGGCCGCCGTGCACGCGCAGCTGGCCGAGGTGGCAGGGGGACGGCGTCGATGCCGTACGGGGCGAGCGCCGCGGCCGACGCGCGCAGCTGCGGCTCCAGCGTGGTGAAGCTCGCCGGCCAGTCGACCGCCGCCACGAAGGGCCGCTCGCCGCTGGGGATCTTGCACTCGGTGAGCAGCATCCCCGCCAGCTCTGCCATCGTATCCACAAGGGACAGATGGTTGGCCGCGACGAACTCGGCCACCGCGGGGTGGGTGAGCACGGCGCGGTTGAGCACGGCGTTGTCCAGGCCGCCGACCGTGCTGCCCCTGTTCAGCTCCATCAGCCGGAACGCCGTGCCGTCGTGGTAGAGGTCGGCGCGGGCGAGCCGGCTCGGCGGTGTGCCCTGGGTGCGCAGGATCGCGGTCACCTGCGCATCGGTCATGCCGGCCGCGCGGGCGAACGCGGCGAGGTCGCCGCCGAAGAGCCGGTCTGGCAGCGCCGCGAGCGCCGCATGGAGCCGGCCGAGATCCTCCGCCAGTACGGCCCGCTCACCCGGATCGAACTCGGGACCGAGGTCACCACTCGGGGGCGAGCTAGGCTGCGACCGTGTTCACCGAACGACTCGCGCGCGCCCAGAAGGCCACCGCCGAGGCCGGTCTCGACGTCCTGCTGCTCACTCCCGGCGCGGATCTCCGTTACCTGACCGGCTACGCCGCGCTGCCGCTGGAGCGGTTGACCTGCCTTGTCGTCCCCGCCACCGGCGACCCGGCGCTGGTGGTGCCGCTGCTGGAGCGCCCGGCCGCCCTCGCCTCCCCGGTCGAGGGCCTCGGCCTCGCCCTGCACGCCTGGGCCGACGACGAGGATCCGTACGCCCTCGCCGCCCGGCTGGCCGTGCGGGCGCTCGGCGGGCCGCCCCGGCGGGTCGCGCTGGCGAACCGGATGTGGGCCGAGCAGGTGTTCGGGCTGCGAGGCGCGCTGCCGGACGCCGACCTGGGCCTGGCCGGCGACGTGCTGCGCCGGCTTCGGGTGGTCAAGTCCGCGGACGAGGTCGCCGCGCTGGACCGGGCCGGCGCCGCGGTCGACCGGGTGCTCGCTCGGATGGGGGAGTGGCTACGGGCCGGCCGCACCGAGGCGGAAGCCGGTCGCGACATCGCCGACGCGATGATCGCCGCGGGGCACGAGACCTGCGACTGGACCGTCATCGGCTCCGGCCCGAACGGTGCCAGCCCGCACCACCAGCTCTCCGACCGGGTGATCGAGGACGGCGACGTCATCGTCGTCGACATCGGCGGCACGATGCCGGACGGCTACTGCTCCGACTCGGCCCGCACCTACGCGATCGGCCGGGCGCCGGACGGCGAGTTCCTCGCCGCGTACGAGGTGCTGCGGCACGCCCAGCAGGCCGGCGTCGACGCGGTCCGGCCCGGCGTGCCCGCCCAGCGGGTCGACGCCGTGGCCCGGGAGCCGATCGCCGCGGCCGGGTACGGCGAGCTGTTCGTGCACCGCACTGGCCACGGCATCGGGCTCGAGGAGCACGAGGAGCCGTGGATCGTGGCCGGGAACGAGACGCCGCTGGAGGCCGGCATGGTGTTCAGCGTCGAGCCCGGCATCTACTGGCCGGGCCGGTACGGCGCGCGGATCGAGGACATCGTGGTCTGCACCGAGGACGGCGCCCGGCGGCTGAACCACCAGCCGCGCGAGCTGGTCGTGCTGGCGGCGTAGCCGGTGCCGGCCGAGCGCATCCTGCCGACGGCCGAGGCTGCCGCGCTGCTGGAGCTGACCCGCGAGCTGGCCGACGGCGAGCTCCGGCCGCGGGCGGCCGACGCCGAGCGGGCCGGGCAGTTCCCCCGCGACGTGTTCCGCACCCTGGGCAAGGCCGGCCTGCTCGGGCTGCCGTACCCGGAGCGCTACGGCGGTGGCGGCCAGCCGTACGAGGTCTACCTGCAGGTGATCGAGGAGCTGGCCGCGGCCTGGCTGGCGGTCGGGCTCGGCGCCAGCGTGCATACCCTGGCCTGCTTCCCGACCGCCGAGTTCGGCACCGAGTCCCAGCGCGAGCGGTACCTGCCCGACATGATCGGCGGTGACCTGCTCGGCGCCTACTGCCTGTCCGAGCCGCACTCCGGCTCGGACGCGGCGGCGCTGACCACCCGTGCGGTCCGCGACGGCGAGGACTACGTGCTGACCGGGGTCAAGGCCTGGGTGACCCACGCCGGGCACGCCGATTTCTACAGCGTGCTCGCGCGTACCTCCGACGATGGCTCGCGCGGCATCTCCTGCCTGCTCACCCCGGCCGCCACCACCGGAGTGCAGCCGCAGCGCCCGGAACGGAAGATGGGCCTGGCGTCCAGCACGACCGCGCAGATCGTGTTCGACGCGGCGCGGGTGCCGGCCGAGCGGCTGATCGGCGCGGAGGGCGACGGGTTCCGCATCGCGCTCGCCGCGCTCGACGGCGGCCGGCTCGGCATCGCGGCCGCCGCGGTCGGGCTGGCCCAGGCGGCGGTGGACTACGCGGCCGACTACGCCCGGCAGCGGCAGCAGTTCGGCCGCCGGATCGTCGACTTCCAGGGCCTGTCGTTCCTGCTCGCGGACATGGCCACCCAGGTCGAGGCGGGCCGCGGGCTCTACCTGGTCGCGGCCCGCCGCCGCGACGCCGGGATGCCGTTCCGGGTGCAGGCCGCGATGGCGAAGCTGTTCTGCACCGATATGGCGATGCGGGTGACCACGGACGCCGTGCAGGTGCTGGGCGGGTACGGCTACGTCGAGGACCACCCGGTCGAGCGCTGGATGCGCGAGGCGAAGGTGCTGCAGATCGTGGAGGGCACCAACCAGGTCCAGCGCATCGTGATCGGACGCGCCCTGGGTCGTGGGTGAGGTTGTGTCGTGCGTGACCCAGGTCGGGCGGCTGCTCCGGTAGCGTCCGACCCATGGAGAAGCTCGACCGGCAGATCGTCGCGGCGCTGGCCGCGGACGGCCGGCTGAGCTACACCGACCTGGCCGAGAAGGTGGGGCTGTCGGTGTCGGCCGCACACCAGCGGGTGCGCCGGCTGGAGCAGCGCGGGGTGATCCGCGGGTACGGCGCGCGGGTGGACGCCGACGCGCTCGGGCTGCCGCTCACCGCGTTCATCTCGATCAAGCCGATCGACCCGGCCGCACCCGACGACTCGCCGGAGCGGCTGGCCCACCTCGCCGCGATCGAGGCCTGCCACAGCGTCGCCGGCGAGGAGAGCTACATCCTCAAGGTCAGGGTGGCGAACCCCGGCGCGCTGGAGGCGCTGCTGCAGGAGATCCGGGGCGCAGCGAACGTCTCCACCCGCACCACGGTCGTGCTCAGCACGGCGTACGAGGGCCGCCCGCCACCGACGTGATCGTGGGCGCCTCGGTAGTCTCCGCGCTGTGCTGACGGTCCTCGGCGAGGCGGTCGTCGACCTGGTCGAGCAGGAGCCGGGGCTGTATCGGGCGCATCCCGGCGGCAGCCCGCTGAACGTGGCCGTCGGGCTGGGCCGGCTCGGCCAGCCGACGTCGCTGAAGGCCAGGATCGGAGCGGACGCCTTCGGGCCGATGTTCCGCCGGCACCTCACCGCCAGCGGCGTGTCCGCGCGCGACCTCGTCGCCGCCACCGAGCCGGGCACGCTCGCCGTCGCCTCGCTGGACCCGGACGGCGTGGCCAGCTACGACTTCTGGACCACCGGCGCCGCCGACTGGCAGTGGACCGCGGCCGAACTCGGGCCGCTGGCCGACGACGTCGTTGCGTTCCACACCGGCTCGATGGCGCTGGAGGTCGAGCCGGGCGCGTCCCGGGTGCTCGACCTGCTGCGGTCCGAGCACGAGCGCGGGCGGGTGACGATCAGCTATGACCCGAACGTCCGGCTGGCCCGGCAGGGACCGCATGCGGACGGGCTGCGCCGGGTCGAGTCGGTCGTCGAGCTCGCCGACGTGGTCAAGGTGAGCGAGCAGGATCTGGCCTGGCTGTACCCGGGACGGGAGCCGGGCGAGGTGGCGCGCGACTGGGCCAGCGCCGGCCCCGGCCTCGTCGTGGTCACCCTCGGCCCGGACGGCTGCCTCGGACACACCCGCGCGGGCGTCCGGGCACGCCGGCCCGCGGTGCCGGTGACCGTCGTGGACACCGTTGGCGCCGGCGACGCGTTCACCGCTGGCCTGCTCGCCGGCCTCGCCGAGCGCGGGGCGCTGGGCCGGCCAGGGCGCGGACGGCCCGGGGCAACCGACGCCATCGACCGGCTCGACGCCGCCGACCTCGCCCGGCTGCTCGACCTCGCGTGCCTGGTCGCCGCGTTGACCTGTGCCCGCGCGGGCGCCGACCCGCCGACCGAGGCCGAGGTGCGGGCCGCCGCGGGCCAAGCCTGAAGCCGTACCTGTCGCTATGGCGGCGGTTTCGGCTTCCAACCCGGTGGTGCCCAACCCGCGAGGTGGGACCATCGGTGCCATGCCGCCCGACACCGGCCTTCCGCTGCAGGACGCCCGCGACGACTTCCTGCGCGCCCGGCGGCGCGCCGCCCTGTCCTCGATCCGGCGCCGGCTCTTCGGCGGTGCCGCCACGTACGACCTGCTGCTCCCGTTCGACGAGGTGGTCGCGGCACTCGGCCGGCGGGGCGAGCGTGACCTGGGTGAGCGGGTCATCGACCTGGATACGATCGTCGGCTCGGTCGACCGCACGACCGGCTTCGACCGGCTGTTCCGGCCCACCTCGGCCGAGGTGGAGCGGCGCTTCCAGCGGATCAACGTGGCGGTCCGGCGGGGCGAGGAGATCCCGCCGATCGACGTCTACCGGGTCGGTGAGGTGCACTTCGTCATCGACGGTCACCACCGCGCGGCGGTCGCTCGCGCGCTCGGCTGGACCAACATCAACGCCCACGTCACCGAGGTGCTCACGGCGGTCGGCGCGACCCGCGACCTGCGGCTGGAGGACCTGCCGCTCAAGGGCCACGAGCGGGTCTTCGCCGAGCGGGTCCCGCTGCCACCGCGGATGCGGGACCGGATCGAGCTGCGCCGCAGCGAGGACTACGGCAACCTCGCCGAGGCGGTGGAGGCGTGGGGCTTCCGGTACGCGCAGCTGTGCCGGGAGTTCCGGGACCGCCGGGCCACCGCCGAGGCGTGGTTCACCGAGGAGTACGAGCCGGCCGTCGACCTGATGCGCGAGGCCGGCCTGCTGACCGGCGGCACCGAAACCGAGGTCTATCTGCGGCTGGCGAACGAGCGCTACCAGCTGCTGCGCACGCACTCCTGGGACGACGCCGTGCTGGACAAGCTGCGCATCGAGCGCCCGGTCCGGGATCGGCGCTGAGGCGGCGTCTACTCCGTGGTCGCGCCGCCCGTCGCCGCCGTACCCGGCGGCGAGACGCCCTCGCGGCTCTGTCCGCCCTCGGCCGCGCGGGTGAGGTTGTCGCCGCTCTCCGGGTCGAAGATGAGGATCTTGCGGGCGTCCAGCCACACCTCGGCGGTCTGACCCTCGCGCACCCCGCTGGCCGCGTCCAGGCGGGCGATGAGGATGCTGCCGGTCGCCTCCGAGTCGAGGTCCCGGTTGAGCTCGGCCAGCTCGCGGGTGAACTGGCCGCCGGTCTCGTACGGCAGGTACGCGTACAGCTCGGCCCCCATCCACTCGATCACCTCGACGTTCCCGGTGAACGTCACGCCGTGCCTCGCGTTCTCGCCGACCAGCCGGGAGTCCTCGAAGTGCTCGGGCCGCAGCCCGGCGATCACCCGGGTCTTCCCGCGGAGCCGGTCGAGCACCGTCCGGTCCAGCGGCACGTCCGCGATGGGCAGCTTCAGCGTGCTGTCCTCGACCGTGGCCGGCAGCATGTTCATGGCGGGGGAGCCGATGAAGCCGGCGACGAAGATGTTCACCGGGCGCTCGTACAGCCCCTGCGGCGTGTCGACCTGCTGCACGACGCCGCGGCGCAGCACGGCGACGCGGTCGCCGAGGGTCATCGCCTCGGTCTGGTCGTGTGTGACGTACACCGTCGTGGTGGCGTAGCGCTTCTGCAGCCGGGCGATCTCGGTGCGCATCTGCACCCGCAGCTTGGCGTCCAGGTTGGACAGTGGCTCGTCGAACAGGAACGCGTTGGGCTCGCGGACGATCGCCCGGCCCATCGCCACCCGCTGGCGCTGGCCGCCCGAGAGCTGGCTCGGCTTGCGGTCCAGGTGCTCGGTCAGCTCGAGCACGGTGGCCGCCTCCTCGACCCGCTTGCGCACCTCGTCGTCGGGGGCCTTGGCCAGCCGCAGCGGGAAGGCGATGTTCTCCCGCACCGACAGGTGCGGGTAGAGCGCGTAGTTCTGGAACACCATGGCCAGGTTGCGGGCGCGCGGCGCCTTGTCGTTGACCCGCTCGCCGCCGATGAGCAGGTCGCCCTCGGTGATGTCCTCCAGGCCGACGATCATCCGCAGCAGGGTGGACTTCCCGCAGCCGGACGGCCCGACCAGGATGACGAACTCACCGTCGGCGATGTCCAGGTCGACGTCCTTGACCGCCTCGTACCCGTCCGGGTACCGCTTGGTGACGCTCTGGATCTGGATCGTTGCCATGACCGATGCTCCCTACCCCTTGACCGCGCCGGCGGTGAGCCCGGCGACGATGCGGCGCTGGAACACCAGCACCATGATCACAATCGGGATGGTGACGACCACCGCGGCCGCGGCGATGTTGCCGATCGGCTGGGTGAACTGCGACTCGCCGGTGAAGAACGCCAGCGCGGCCGGGACCGTGCGCGACCGGTTCGACGAGGTCAGCGAGATCGCGAAGAGGAAGTCGTTCCAGGCGAAGAAGAAGACCAGGATCGCCGAGGTGAACACGCCGGGTGCGGCCAGCGGCGCGATCACCCGCCGGAACGCCTGGAACGGGGTGGCACCGTCCACCTGCGCCGCCTGCTCCATCTCCCACGGGATCTCGCGGAAGAAGGCGGACAGGGTCCAGATCGCCAGCGGCAGCGTGAACGACATGTACGGGATGATCAGTCCCGCGTACGTGTCGTACAGCCCGAGCGAGCGCCACATGTTGAACAGCGGGCCGATGATCGACACCGGCGGGAACATCGCGATCGCCAGCGCGAGGGACAGGATGAACGTCTTGCCCCGGAAGTCCAGCCGGGCGATCGCGTAGGCGGCGAGCGTGGCGAGCAGCACGGCGAGGAACGTGGATATCACCGCGACGACGACGGAGTTCAGCAGCGCCCGGGTGAACAGGTCGGTGGAGAAGATGCTCCGGTAGTTCTCCCACGTCCAGTCGGACGGGATGAACCGCTTGTCCGTCAGGGTCTGCGGCGACTTGAACGACAGCGAGATGATCCAGAGGATCGGGACCAGCGCGTAGACCACGATGATCACCGACCCGATAATCCAGAAGACCTGGCCGCGGCGGCTGGTGGTCATCGCCGGTCCCCCCTCACCTGGCCGAGGTCGGTGTTGAAGCCCTTCACGAAGATCACCGCGATGAGCACCACGAGCGCGAACAGGATCACCGAGACCGCCGAGCCGATGCCCAGGTTCAGCCGGTTGATCAGCTGGTTGTAGCCCAGGATCGACAGCGTCTCGGTGTTGTTCGCGCCCCGGGTCTGGATGAACACCGTGTCGAAGATCCGGAACGCGTCGAGCGTCCGGAACAGTACGGCGACCAGGATCGCGGCCTTCATGTTCGGCAGCGTCACCCGCCACAGCCGTTGCCACGCGGTCGCACCGTCCACCCTGGCCGCTTCCTGCAGCTCCTCCGGCACGACGGCGAGCCCGGCGAGCAGCAGCAGCGACATGAACGGCGTGGTCTTCCAGATCTCGGTCGCGATGATGACGAAGAACGACGACCAGGTCTCGGTGAACCAGGCCCGGTCGGAGAAGAACGACAGGTCGGGGGTGAACGCGTACTGCCAGGCGAACGCGGCGACCACGGTGATGATCCCGTAGGGGATGAGCACCGCCGTGCGCACCGTCCGGCGGCCGAAGATCACCCGGTGCATGACGAGCGCGATCGCCAGGCCGACGACGAGCTCGATCGCCACCGAGACGACCGTAATGAGGGCGGTGGCGCCGAAGTCGCTCCAGAAGACCTGGGAGGTGAACACCGAGACGTAGTTCTCGAACCAGATGAACTCGCGCTGGTCCGGGAACCGCAGGTCATAGCGCTGCAACGACAGCCAGATCGCGTACCCGATCGGGTACGCGGTAACCGCGACCATCACGATGACCGCCGGCGCGCAGAGCAGCCAGGCGAGCCGTCGCTCGTCCCTGGCCCGGCCGGTCAGCCCGGCGCGCGCCGGACGGGCCCGGGCGCGGCGCTCCTCGGCGCGGGTCGTGACCGTGGCCATGGCACACCTCCTCGGGGATGGCTGTCTACAGGACCGCCTGCGACTTGAGCGCCTTGTCGATGATGTCGCGCAGTCGGCTGGCGTCCGACGCCGGATCGACGCCGCCCGGCGGGTGCAGGGTGCGCTGGATCGCGAGCGAGACGTCGTTGTACGCGGGCGTGATCGGGCGCGGCGCGGCGTCCGCAATGGACTCCTTGAGCAGGTCGCCGAACGGGTACTGCTCCTTCATCTCCGGCTCGTCGTAGACCGACTCCAGCGTCGGCGGGAGGCCGCCCTTGATGGCCGCGATCTTCTGGTTCGCCGCGCTGCGTAGGCAGGTCGCCGCCTCGAACGCCAGCTCCGGCTTCGTCGAGTGGGCGCTGATGCCGAGGTTGATGCCGCCGAGCGGGGGTCGGCTCTTCTCGCCCTCCCGCACCGCCGGGTAGCGGGCCCAGGCCATGTCCCGGAAGACATCGGGCGCGAGGTTCATCGCGCTCGGGTAGACGAACGGGTAGTTGAGCTCGAACGCGCTCGTGCCGGCCTCGAACGCGAGCCGGGCCGTGTCCTCGGTGGACACCGACAGGGACGGGTCGGCGACGGGGGAGGTGCCCAGCCGCTGGATCACCGAGAGCGCCTCCTCGGTCGGGCCCTGCTCGAGCCCGGCCGTGGCCTTGTCGGGGTCGTCCGGGTTCTCGACGACCTCCGTGCCCGCGGACTGGATCAGCGAGTTGACCCAGACCGTGTAGCCCTCGTACCGGTTGCCCTGGATCTGGATCTTGTTCCGGTCGGCGGGGAGTGCCTCCGCCTGGTCGATCATCTCGTCCCAGGTCGTCGGCGGCTGCGGGACGAGGGACTTGCGGTACCACAGCAGCTGGGTGTTGCTGGTGAACGGGGCGGTCCACACCGTGTCCTGGTAGGTGGCGGTGGCCAGCGGGCCGGCCAGCACGCCCTCGCTGACCTCCCGCCCCAGGTCGCCCTCCCACGGGCGCAGCCACCCCGCCTGGGCGAACTCGGCCGTCCAGATGACGTCCATGCCCATGATGTCGATCGTGGTGTCGTTCGCCGCGAGCCGGCGCACGAGCAGCTCGCGCTGCTGGTCGGCGTTCGTCGGTAGCGGTTCCAGCACGATCTCGTACCGTCCGCCGGCCTCCCGGTTGCAGTTGGTGATCGCCTCGTTGTAAGCGCCGGACGGCTCCTGGAAGACGAACCAGCTCACCGTGTTGCCGCTCTCGCCGGAGCCGCACGCGGCGAGCAGCGGTGCCGTCAGCGCGGCGGCGAGGAGAAGCGGGCCGAGCGCCGATCGGCGGGACGGGCGGCGGGGAGTGCGGCGGCACCCGGCAGCGGGCATGTGAGCCTCCTCACGCCAGCGTGATGCCCTTACCCTCCCCCCTGTTCACCGGCTCGTAAAGTCGGCCGTCCCAGCAACGAGGGAAGGAGCCGCCGTGCGCGAGCCTCCGGCCGTCGTGGACCGCGTGGACACGCCCCGCGGTGAGCTCGTGCTGCGCCGGGACGGGGAGTACTTCGAGATCATCGGCAACGGCACGTTCCTGATGGACACCCGGGGCGGGGAGTCCGAGCGGCTGCTGGTCCGGGCCGCGCTGGAGGGCCATGCCGGGCCGGTCCGGCTGCTGATCGGTGGGCTGGGTGTCGGGTTCACGCTGGCCGAGGCGCTCGCCGACGAGCGGATTGCCGCCGTGACCGTGGTCGAGCTGGTGCCGGCGGTCATCGAGTGGCAGCGGACTCACCTGCGCGGAGTGTCCGGTGTGGACCTCGCCGATGCGCGGCTCACCGTCGTCTGCGCCGACCTGGTGGCATGGCTCGCCGCCGGCGCGGATGCGTTCGACGCGATCTGCCTCGACGTGGACAACGGTCCGGAGTGGACGGTCTCGCCGGAGAACGCCGCGCTCTACGGCGAGGCGGGGCTGCGCGCGCTGGCCCGGCGGCTCCGGCCAGGAGGAACGCTGGCGCTGTGGAGCGCGGCGATGGTGCCGGTGTTCGAGGCGCGACTGCGGGCCCTGTTCGCCGACGTGCGCGCGATCGAGGTGGCCGTCCCGCGCGGCGAGCCCGACGTGGTCTACGTGGCGAGCGCGGGGACCGGTGGCACCGGCGCGGCCGGCAGCGCGTGCTCGCGCCACCAGGCCCGGCCGGACTCGGGCAGCGTGGTGATCGGGTCGTAGTACTCGTAGCTGCGGCGCAGCGCGTCCGGGTCGTCCCGCTCGACCGCGGTGCGGTAGTTCTTCGTCCAGTACGAGATGCCACGCTCGCGGTCGTACGACTCGAGCTGGTGCACCCAGCGCTTACCGACGTACGGCACGTCGCAGACCAGCCGCGGGGTGGCGAACCCGGGCAGATATCCCATGATCGCGTGCTGCAGCTCCTGCCCCTGCCAGACCGCGAGCCGCCAGTGCTCGGCGTTCGGGATCATGTCGCAGAGGTAGAAGTAGTACGGCATGATCGCGGCCTCGTCGAGCAGCGCGAAGCACAGGTCCAGCAGCGCGGTGGGGGAGTCGTTCACCCCGCGCAGCAGCACGCCCTGGTTGCGGACGTCGCGCACGCCGGCGTCGAGCATGGCCCGGGTCGCCTCGGCCACCAGCGGGGTGACCTGCTGGGCGGCGTTGACGTGGGTGTGGATGGCCAGCGACACGCCCCGGTCATGCGCCGTCCGCGCCAGCCGCTCCATCCCGGCCCGGACGGTGTCGGTGAGCCAGTGCTGCGGCAGCCCCATCAGCGCCTTGGACGCGAGCCGGATGTCGCGGACGCTGTCGACCTCGAGCAGCCGCGCGACGAACGACTCCAGCCGCGGCCACGGCATGTTCGCCACGTCGCCGCCGGAGACGACGACGTCCCGCACGCCGGGCGTGCGGTGCAGGTAGTCGATCATCGCGTCCAGCCGGTCGACCGGTTTCAGGCTGAACTTCAGCTTGTCCACCTGGGCCGTCGAGTTGCCGACCAGGTCCATCCGGGTGCAGTGGCCGCAGTACTGCGGGCAGGTCGGCAGCACCTCGGCCAGCACCTTGGTGGGATAGCGGTGGGTCAGCCCCTCGACCGCCCACATCTCCGCCTCGTGGAGCGAGTCGCGGCTGGCGTGCGGGTGCGACGGCCAGTCCGGGTCGCGGTCGGAGGCCACCGGCAGCATGTACCTGCGGACCGGGTCGGCGTACATCGCCTCGGTGGTCGGCACCGCGTCGGGCACCATCGTGTTGACCATCTGCGGCGGCAGCAGCAGCGACATCGTGGCGTGCTCGGCCTGGTCCCGCTCCAGGTCGGCGTAGAACTGTTCGGCCAGCAGGCCGCCGTAGACCTCGCGCAGCTGCCGGATGTTCTTCACGCAGTGCGCACGCTGCCACTGCACGTCCGCCCACTCCGCCGCGGTGACGTCACGCCATACCGGCAGCCGGCGCCAGTCCGGCTCGACCAGTGGCCGGCGACGGTACTGGTAGGGCTGCTCGGTCACGGGTGCTCGTCTCCTTGGTCGGTTTTGCCGCGGCGATCGCTCCTGGCAGGATAGCCGTAAGGGTTTCGTCAAGACTATTGACAGGCCGGAGGATCTCCGGCCCATCGGTCAAATGACCATGAAAGAGGTAGATCGTGGCCGTTCGTCCCGGCACGCCGGGCCGGCCCTCGCCGATCGGGCTGCACCGGGTGCTCGACCCGCCCGGCGTGCTGCCGCAGGCCGCGCGGAAGCTCGACGCCTCGCCCGACCTGTGGCCGGATGAGGTCCGAGTCCAGGTCGAGCGGCTGAACCTGGACGCGGCCTCGTACCGGCAGCTGGCGGTCGCGCACGCCGGCGACGGGCGGGCCATCCGGGACGAGGTGCTCGCGATCGTCGCGGCCCGGGGCAAGATGCAGAACCCGGTCACCGGCTCGGGCGGCATGCTGGTGGGCGTGGTGGACGAGGTCGCCCCAGACTCGCCGCTGGGCCTCGCTGCGGGGGATCGGGTCGCCACGCTGGTGTCGCTGACCCTGACCCCGCTGGCGATCTCCGACGGACTGTCCGGGTGGGACGGACGGTCGGAGCAGGTGCCGGCCTCCGGGCACGCGATCCTGTTCGGACGGTCGGTCGCGGCCCGGTTGCCCGACGACCTGCCGGCGCCGCTCGCGCTCGCGGTGCTCGATGTCTGCGGCGCGCCGGCGCTGACCGAGCGCCTGGTCCAGGACTACGCGCAGCGCGGGTCCGGGCGAGCGCCGTCGGTCGCGGTGCTCGGCGGTGGTGGCAAGTCCGGCTCGCTGTCCCTCGCCGCCGCCCGGCGGGCCGGCGCCGGCCGGCTGGTGGGCGTCGTGCCGACCGAGACCGAGG
>JBKOXW010000266.1:0-5293 GCA_046744115.1 Actinomycetota bacterium
ATGCCGGTACGGTCGAGGTGCGCGGAACCGTGATCCGTCTTCGCGGTGCAGGCTTGGTGATCAAAGCGAGGCCTAAGAGTCGGTCCGGCTGGCGCGCCGTCGAGCTGCCCACGTGGGCGGTCGCCATGCTTCGCGTCCGCCAGGAGCTCCACACGCCGAACGGGTGGGCGGCGGTGTTCACCTCACCCACCGGCCGACTGCGCGACCCCAGCAACACCCAGCGCGACCTCCGCGACGCCTTCGACCGCGCCGGCTACCCCGGCATCACCACGCACACGTTCCGCCGCACCGTCGCCACCCTCATGGACCGGGCCGGACTGAGCGCACGCGCCGCCGCCGACCAGCTCGGCCACGCCCAGGTGTCGATGACCACCGACCGCTACTTCGGCCGCCGCGTCGTGGCGACCGGCGCGGCCGGCGTCCTCGAAGCCATGGCCAACCCGAACGAGTCGGACTGAAAGGTGTGGGTAAAGTGTGGGCGTGATCTTGGTCTGATGATCGACATGCCCTCTGACGTGGGCCGCCCGGGACTCGAACCCGGAACCTATGGATTAAAAGTCCACAGCTCTGCCAGTTGAGCTAGCGGCCCCTGCGCAGGGTACCGAGCCACCCCCTCAGGCGTCGTAGTCGAGCGTGACCCGATCGCTGGTCGGATGGGACTGGCAAGTGAGCACGTAGCCGCGCTCGCGTTCATCGTCCTCCAACGCATAGTTGCGATCCATCTCGACGGTCCCGTCGACCAGCTTGGCCCGGCAGGTGCCGCACACGCCGCCCTTGCAGGCGTACGGCGCCTCGGCCCGCACCCGCAGCACCGCGTCCAGGATGCGCTCGCCCTCTCGCTCGATCGGGAGCGTGGTCTGGCGGCCCTCCAGGATCACGGTGACCTCGCTGGTGGCCGGCCGCCCACCCGCGCCGTCGCTGGGACGGCGCGGCGGCGGTGGCGCATCCTCCACATGGAACAGTTCGAAGTGGACGTGATGGCGGTCGACACCGCGCTCGGTGAGGACCGTGCGGGCCGTCTGGACCAGGTCGAACGGTCCACAGAGGAACCAATCGTCCACCGTCGCCGGCGGCACCAGGACGTCCAGCAGTCGGGTCAGTCGCTCGACATCGAGCCGGCCGGAGAGCAGCTCCACCTCCTGCGCCTCCCGGGACAGGACGTGGATCAGCGTGAGCCGGTCGGGGAAGCGGTCCTTGAGATCCTGCAGCTCCTCCAGGAACATCACGCTCGCGGTCATCCGGTTCGCGTACACGAGCGTGAACTGGCTGTCCGGCTCGGTTGCCAGCGCGGTGGAGATCAGCGAGAGCACCGGCGTGATCCCGCTGCCGGCCGCGATGGCCGCGTAGTGCTTCGCTCGACCCGGCGCGAACGGGACGGTGAAGTGCCCCGTCGGGGTCAGCACGTCGATCACTTCACCTGGGCGCAGCGTGTCCAGCGCGTACGCGGAGAACGCCCCGCCCGACAGCCGCTTGATCCCCACCCGAAGCTGTCCGGACCCGGCGGGCGAGCAGATCGAGTAGTTGCGCCGGACCTCGACGCCGTCGAGCACGCAGCGCAGCGTCAGGTGCTGCCCGGCGCGGAAGTCGTACGCCTCCCGCAGCTCCGGCGGCACGTCGAACGTCACCGCGACCGCGTCGTCGGTGAGCGGGTCGACGGTGGACACGCGCAACGGGTGGAACGTCGGCACCCTAGTGGACCTTGAAGTGGTCGAACGGTTCGGCGCACTCGCGGCATACGTACAGCGCCTTGCACGCGGTCGAGCCGAACCGGCTGATCTCGCGGGTGTCCAGCGACCCGCACTGCGGGCAGCGCACCGACAGGGTCAGCGGCACCGATCCGCCGTTCCGGCGCCCGGGCGGCGCGATGCCGTACTCGGTCAGCTTCCGCTTGCCGTCCTCCGTCATCCAGTCGGTCGTCCACGCCGGCGAGAGCACGGTACGTACCTCGACCTCGCGGAAGCCGGCGTCTCGCAGGGCCTGCTCGACGTCGGTGCGAATGACATCCATCGCCGGGCAGCCGGAGTACGTCGGCGTGATCGTCACCGCCACCCGGTCGCCGGACTCGTGCACATCGCGAAGGACGCCCAGATCCTCGATCGTCAGGACGGGGATCTCCGGGTCGACGACCGCGGCCGCCACCGCTCGCGCGCTCACCACGTCGCCCCCGGATGGGACCGGTGCAGGTGCTGCATCTCGGCCAGCAGGAAGCCGAACGGCTCGCTGTGCAGGCCGCGCCGGCCCCCGGTGACGCGAGGCGGCGCGTCCGGCAGGGTGAGTGTGGCCTGCTCCAGAGTGCCAGGGACGTCGTCCGTCCACTCCGGCCGAAGCGCCGCCGGGTCAGCGGCCACGCCAGCGTCGACCAACCGCCCGGTCAGGTCATCGGACTCGAACAGCTCGTCGACGTACGGCCACATCCGGTCCAGCCCGGCCTGCATCCGGCGGTGGCTCTCCTCCGTACCGTCGCCGAGCCGGAGCGTCCACTGCGCCGCGTGGTCGCGGTGGTAGGCGAGCTCCTTGACCGCCTTACCCGCGATGGCGGCGATCGTCTCGTCGGCCGATCCGGTCAGCGTCCGGTAGAGCAGCAGCTGGTACGTGGAGACGTAGAGCTGGCGGGCGATCGTGGCGGCGAAGTCCCCGTTCGGCTGCTCCACCAGCTGGACGTTGCGGAAGTCGCGCTCGTGCCGGAGGTAGGCGAGGTCGTCCTCGGTGCGGCCGTCGAACGAGCCCGCGTAGCTGAGCAGCATCCGCGCCTGCCCCAACAGGTCGAGCGCGATGTTGGTTAGGGCGATGTCCTCCTCCAGGTCGGGCGCCCGCGCGTACCACTCGCCGAGCCGCTGGGCTAGAATGAGTGCGTCGTCACCGAGTCGAAGGGCGTACGTGGCGACGTCGGCGGCGGCCGGAGCGACGGCGGTGTCGGCGTTCACAGGTGCCGCACTCCCTCCGGAATGTCGTAGAACGTGGGATGCCGGTAGACCTTGTCCGCGGCCGGGTCGAAGTACGAGTCCTTCTCGTCCGGTGACGACGCGGTGATGGCCGCGGCCGGCACGACCCAGATGGACACGCCCTCCTGCCGTCGCGTGTAGACGTCACGGGCGTTACGCAGCGCCATCGCGGCGTCAGGCGCGTGCAGCGAGCCGGCGTGCACATGGGACAGTCCGCGCTTGCTGCGGATGAACACCTCCCACAGCGGCCAGCCGCGCTGCTCGCTCATTGATACAGGCTCTTCGCGCGAGCGCTCATCGCGCCGCTCGCTGCGCTCCTCGGCGCCGAGGCGCCTCGATGCTCGCTCGCTCACGCCGCGCCCTCCCCTGCCGGCTCGCCGTGCTTCGCCGCGTACGCCGCGGCGGCCTCGCGAACCCAGGCGCCCTCGGCGTGGGCGCGCCGGCGGTGCTCCATGCGCTGCTGGTTGCACGGCCCGTTGCCCTTGAGCACCTGGTTGAACTCGGTCCAGTCGATCTCGCCGAAGTCGTAGTGTCCGCGCTCGGCGTTCCAGCGGATCTCCGGGTCGGGCAGCGTCAGGTCCAGCGCCTCGGCCTGCGGCACGGTCATGTCGACGAACTTCTGCCGCAGGTCATCGTTCGAGAAGCGCTTGATCTTCCAGGCCATCGACTGCGCGGAGTGGGTCGACTGCTCGTCCGGCGGGCCGAACATCATCAGCGACGGCCACCACCACCGGTCGACCGCGTCCTGCGCCATCGCCTTCTGCTCGGGCGTGCCGTGCGAGAGCCTGTTGAGGATGTCGAAGCCCTGCCGCTGGTGGAACGACTCCTCCTTGCAAATCCGGATCATCGCCCGCGCGTACGGGCCATACGAGCAGCGGCACAGCGGCACCTGGTTCGTGATCGCGGCACCGTCCACAAGCCACCCGATGGCGCCGACGTCGGCCCACGTCAGCGTCGGGTAGTTGAAGATCGAGGAGTACTTCTGCTTGCCGGCGACCAGGAGCTCGACCAGCTCGTCCCGGCTCACGCCGAGCGTCTCGGCCGCGGAGTAGAGGTAGAGGCCGTGCCCGGCCTCGTCCTGCACCTTGGCCATGAGGATCGCCTTGCGGCGCAGCGACGGCGCCCTGGAGATCCAGTTGCCTTCGGGCTGCATGCCGATGATCTCGGAGTGCGCGTGTTGGGCGATCTGGCGGATCAGCGTCTTGCGGTATGGCTCCGGCATCCAGTCCCGCGGCTCGACCTTCTCCTCAGCGGCGACCCGCCGGTCGAACCGCTGCGCCTCAGCGTCTTGGGCCTCGGGTTCGGGGGTCTCGAGCACCTGATCGGTCATCACACGCCCCACTTTACCAACCGAACGTTCGGTCAGTATTGTCTCTGCATGGCCGCGGGGACGTCAACCACCCGGCGGGAGCGGTACAACGCTGACTCCCTGCTCGCGATCGCCGCCCGCGTGTTCACCGAGCGTGGCTACGACGGCACCAGCATGGAGCGGCTGGCCGCGGCCAGCGGGATCACCAAGTCGGCGATCTACCACCACGTCAGCGGCAAGGAGCGGCTGCTCCGGCTCGCGCTGGAGCGCGCGCTGAACGGCCTGTTCGCGGTGCTGGACGAGCCCGCGGCGACGACCGGGCGCGCGGTCGACCGGCTAGAGCACGTCGTGCGCCGGGCGGTCGAGGTGCTGGTCGCCGAGCTGCCGTACGTGACGTTGCTGCTCCGGGTGCGCGGCAACAGCGACACCGAGCAGTGGGCGCTGGACCGACGCCGCGAGTTCGACCACCGGGTCGCCGAGTTGGTCCGGGCCGCGGCGGCGGACGGTGACCTGCGCGCCGACGTCGAGCCCGGCCTGGCCACCCGACTGCTGTTCGGCATGATCAACTCGGTCATCGAGTGGTACCAGCCTGATCGCGGCGCGGACGCGCGTGCGATCGCCGACGCCGTCACCACCATCGCGTTCCACGGCCTGCGCCGGGTCTGACCCGCGCGGGCGAGCCCGCCCGAGCAGCACGTTCGCCTCGCCCTGGACCGCTGGGGAGGATGGGCTGGTGGCCTCAGTCCTCGCCCGGGCCGGGCGCGCGACACGTTCCGCGGCGCTGGCCGTTCGGCACATCGCGGGTGGTGCCCTCGGCGCGATCCGCCGAGGGTGGCGTGCCCTGCCGCCATGGCTGCCGCGGTGGGGCGGTCGCATCGCGGTGGTGATCGTCGGCGCCGCCCTCGGCATGATGCTCGGCGCGCGCACGACGCACGAGGTCGGCCCGTTCGAGGCGAACCTCTCGTTGAGCCTCAGCGCGCGCGGCGACACCGTGCTCCGGGTGCCGCCGCTTGGCACGCTCGGCTTCGACAGCCATGACGCG
>JBKOXW010000105.1:0-2463 GCA_046744115.1 Actinomycetota bacterium
GCAGTCTCGCAGAGGAAGCACCCCGCCGCCGCGTCCCTCCAACCGCTCGGAGTCGGCGAATGCGCGGTCACTGCGCTCGCCGGTAGACGTCCGACCGATGCTCGATGGCCTGGATCACCACGTGGTGTTCGACGTCGTCAATTCGGTAGATGATGCGATGGTCGCCACGGCGGGCGCTGTGCAGGCCGTCGAGTTCGAGCCGAAGCGCGTGACCGGCCCGCTGCCGGTTCGTGGCCAGCGAACCGTAGATGAACTCGATCGCGGCCGTCGCGACTTTCTCGGGGAGCGCACGCAACGCGCGCTTGGCCGGCCTCGTCCACACCACGTCGTACGGAGAGTCGCCTCCGCTCACCGGGTCTTGATCTCGGCGAGCGCCTGCTCCTTGGTGAGCGTCGTCGCGCGGCCGTCCGCCTCGTCGGCGGCGGCCTCCCGGAGGTCGGCGAGCAGCCCCGGACTGGCCAGCACCGAGATCGTCTCTTCGAGGGACTCCAAGTCCTCGAGGCTCAGGACGACGGCCGCCGGCCGGCCGTGCTTCGTGATCACGACGCGGCCATGCTCACGCTCGACGCGGTCGACAACCTGCGACAGGTGGTCCCTGACGTCGCCCAGCGGCAGCTGCTCCGAGATCGTTATGGCTAAGAGTGTAGCCAGACTTTCGTCTGCTCGGTCGGTCCCGTCCGGCCGGCGTCAGTGGCCGGCGTCGTCCCAGGTGTGGCCGACGCCGACGGACACGTCCAGCGGCACGGACAGCGGGTAGGCCGCGCCCATCTCGCGGCGGACGACCTCCTCGGTGGCCTCGCGCTCGCCCGGGCCGATCTCCAGCACCAGCTCGTCGTGCACCTGCAGCAGCAGCCGGGACCGCAGCCCCTCCGCGCGCAGCGCCCGGTCCAGCCCGAGCATGGCGACCTTGATGATGTCGGCCGCGGAGCCCTGCATCGGCGCGTTCAGCGCCATCCGCTCGGCCATCTCCCGGCGCTGCCGGTTGTCGCTGGTCAGGTCCGGCAGGTAGCGGCGGCGGCCGAGGATCGTCTCGGTGTACCCGTCCCGGCGCGCCTGGCCGACCACGCCGCGCAGGTAGTCGCGCACCCCGCCGAACTGCTGGAAGTACGCCTCCATCTGCTCGCGCGCCTCGTCCGGCGGGATTCGCAGCTGCTGGGACAGGCCGAACGCGGACAGCCCGTACGCGAGGCCGAAGTTCATCACCTTGACCCGGCGGCGCATCTCCCCGTCGACCTGCTCGACCGGCAACCCGAACACCCGGGCGGCGGTCGCGGCGTGGAAGTCCATCCCGCTGTGGAAGGCCGCGATCAGCCCGGCGTCCTCGGACAGGTGGGCCATGATCCGCATCTCGATCTGGCTGTAGTCCGCGGTCATCAGCGACTCGAACCCCTCGCCGACCACGAAAGCGCGCCGGATCCGGCGGCCCTCCGCGGTGCGGATCGGGATGTTCTGCAGGTTGGGGTCCTGCGACGACAGCCGGCCGGTGGCCGCGATGATCTGGCTGAACGTGGTGTGGATCCGGCCGTGGTCGTCGACCATCGGGATCAGCGAGTCGACCACGGTCTTCAGCCGGGACACGTCCCGGTGCCGGAGCAGGTGCCCGATCAGCGGCACGTCCGGCGCCTGCTCGGCGAGCCAGACCAGGGCGTCGGCGTCGGTCGTGTACCCGGTCTTGATCCGCTTCGTCTTCGGCAGCTTCAGCTCGTCGAACAGGAGCTGCTGCAGCTGCTTCGGCGAGCCCATGTTGAACTCCCGGCCGATGCTGGCGTACGCGTCCTGCTCGACGGCCTTGACCTGGGCGGCGAACTCCGCCTGCAGCCCGACGAGATAGTCGAGGTCGGCGCCGATGCCGGTCTCCTCCATCCGCGCCAGCACGTACGTCAGCGGCAGCTCGACCTCGCGCAGCAGCGTCGCAGCGCCGCGCCGGTCCAGGTCGTCGTCGAGCGCGCGGGCCAGGTCCGCGATCGCCCGCGCCCGCACCGACTCGGTGGTCGCGATCGCCTCGTCCGCCTCGTCCTCGCCGCCCTCCAGCGTCAGCTGGCCGGACTCGTCCACCTCGACCTGCCCGCGCAGCTCGCGCCGCAGGTACCGCAGGGCCAGGTCGGCGAGGTCGAACGTGCGCTGGCCGGGCAGCGCCAGGTACGCCGCCAGCGCCGTGTCGCTGGTGACCCCGGCCACCTCCCAGCCGCGCGCGTGCAGGGCGAGCAGCGGGCCCTTCAGGTCGTGCAGCGCCTTCGGCGCGGCCGGGTCGGTGAGCCAGCCGACGAGCGCCCGCTCGTCGGCGTCGGTGAGCTCCTCGGCCGAGACGTACGCCGCCTCGCCGCCCTCGAGGGCCAGCGACACACCGGTGACCACGCCGGTGCCGCGCCCCCACTGGCCGCGCACGCTGACCCCGATCCGCTGCCCGGACCGGGTGTGCTCGTCGAGCCAGCCGGCGACCTCGTCAGGCCCGAGCAGCCGGCC
>JBKOXW010000064.1:0-12616 GCA_046744115.1 Actinomycetota bacterium
ACGGTGGCGGCGTCGACGACGGGCTGGCGAACGAGCAGGTCGGCCAGTCGCCACGCCGCCGCCCCGCGGCGAGCCTTGATCCTGTCCTCCCAGCCGGTACGGACGGCGCGCAGCTCCGCGACGAGCTGGCGGCCGTTGACCGTGGCGGCAAGAGACGCGTTCGCAAGCCTCTCGACGATGGCGGCCGGGTTGCCGTCGCGGTAGTCGGTCAGCGTGTCGAAGTACCCTCGCGTGTCGGTGAGCAGGCCGGCGGAGACCGGCACGGTTACGTTCCGGGTTAGTCCGCGGCCGCGCAACATCGCGTGCGCCAGCGCTCGACCGGTGCGGCCATTGCCGTCCGGGAACGGGTGGATGGTCTCGAACTGGGCGTGGGCGATGGCAGCATGCGACAGCAGCGGCAGATCGCGTCGGTGAACGAACCGCACGAGGTCGTCCATCAGAGCCGGCACATGGCCGTGATGGGGCGGGACGAACTCGGCGCCGTGCGGTCCGAACGAGTCGCCGCCGATCCAGACCTGCGCCTGCCGCCAGCGACCGGCGATGTCCGGCTCGTACGCGCCGACAAGGGCCGCGTGCATGGCGAGGATCGCGTCCTGATCGAGCCGATCCGCGAGCTCGAGTGCGGCCTCCATCGCCGCGACATTGCCGACGATCTCGGTGGCGTTGCGCTTCTCGGTGCTGCCGAGCTCTGCGAGGGCGATGGCCCTCGCACTCGATGTGAGGTTCTCGATTCTTGACGACGATGCGGACTCCGAGCGCAACAGCACGGAGGCGAATGGGGCTACCTCCGAGCCGAGCTCCGCGTCGAAGCGAGCGATCTCGACCGACGCCTCCTCTGCCAGGGCTGCAACGTCGACAGGAAGCCGCGGCGTCCGATCCGCGATGAGCGGCACGACCGCGGCCAGGTACGGCCCCGAATGGCGTTCGCGAACACCCGCCGAGACCAGGTCCGGTGGGATCCTCGGCACCCACGCGTGCTTCTCCCAGCCCACCGCGAGCCAGGCTTCATCCGCCCGCTTCACGCCAGACCCGCGTGCCACATCCGAGGTCATGGTTCCATGTTACGCTCAGATGCGAGCTAGGTGATACTAAGCCGAGTTCGTAAGGCCAGCTTCGTCACCCGCCCCTGAGCTTCACCGAGTACGCGGCAAGCCGCTTCTTGAGATCGTCAACGGCCTCGGGTCGAGCGGCCCGTCGGGAAGACCCGGTGCAAATAGCTCCCCAGGCTGACGGCGGCCTTCCATCATCGAATAGCATTCCATGACGCTAGGGTGCCCGGCGTGACCGAGCCGATCACGCCGCGGCAGTTCCACGAGGCCGACGGTGTCGAGGACTGGCGGGTGCTGGGCGAGGGAGCGTGTGCGTACTTCCGCACCGGGTCGTTCGCGGCCGGCGCCCGGCTGGTCCAAGCGATCAGCGAGCTGCCTGGCGTCGGGGACCACCACCCCGATGTCGACCTGCGGTACGACGGCATGACCGTCCGGCTGATCACCGTCACCGACGACCACTGGGGGATGAGCGGGGGCGACGTCGAGCTGGCCCAGCAGATCTCCGCGGTGGCGCGCGAGCAGGGCGTGCCCGCCGACCCACCGCCGTGCAGACCGTCCAGGCCACGATCGACGCGCTCGTCGCCCCCGAGGTAATGCCGTTCTGGCGCGCCGTGCTCGGCTACGAGTACCGCAGCGACTCCCCCGACGAGGACCTGATCGACCCGCGCTGGCGCGGGCCGTCGATCTGGTTCCAGCGGATGGACGCGCCGCGCCCGCAGCGCAACCGGATGCACTTCGACGTCTGGGTGCCGCACGACCAGGCCGAGGCGCGCATCGCCGCGGCCCTCGCCGCCGGCGGCCACCTCGTCACCGACGAGCACGCACCCGAGTGGTGGACCCTCGCCGACGCCGAGGGCAACGAAGTCGATGTCTGCACCTGGATGGGCCGCGACTGAGCGCGGCAGTCACGCGAGGCCACCGACGGGCGCGCCGGGCGGACGTGGCTCAGCCCGCTGGTGGGCGGCCCATCTCGTGCACGTCGGCGCCGGGGACTTCGTAGATCCGGCTGTAGCCGGGGCAGTCGCCCGAGCCAATGCTATGGACATGCGAGGCGATCTGGACGCTGCCCCCGTTGGCCGTAGGGAACCCGAACTCAGCCTTCGCCCACGGCAGCTTGTTGCAGGTCCTCGGCCGGGCGCCGAAGTATTCGGTCCAGGAGACCGACCATTCTCCGCGCAGCCAGCCCCAGCTCGTGGGGACCCGGATCTTGCCGACGTAACTGTCCACTCCGGTCACCGTGTCCTGTACCCAGGCGCCCCACCACTCGCCCAGCGCGTCCTCGCCGAACGCCCAGATCCGCAGCCGGTACGCCCGCCCGGTGACCCAGTTGTATGGGTCGAGCCGGCAGGTGTATCCGGCGCCGCCCTCGACGAACGGACCGCAGTTCGGACCCTCGGCACCGTTGGCACCCCAGAGCGAGAACAGCGCGATCTTCGTGTTGTTCGGGTACGACCCGACCTGCAGCCCGAGATATCCGCCGTCACCGTTGACGAACCCGACCTGGTGCGCCCAGAAGTAGTGGGTGCCCGGGCTGTGCCCGAGAATCCTCAGTCGCTCGTCGAAGTTGTAGTACCCCGTGCTGCTCGCCGGCCAGTACCAGTTCGAGTACGTCCCGTTCGGCGCCACCGCGTGCGCAGGGGTCGCCGTCGCCACGACCGCCGCCACCGCGAGCGCCACGGTCAATCCGGTGCGGCTAAGCATCGTCACGTCATCTCGCCTTCCGGGCTGTTCTTGGCGGGCTCCACCAACAGGATGAGAGTCCCCTCAGGGGAACTGGAAGTACAAGTCGGGCTGCTCATACCGCTCATGGATGTCAATCGTTCCGCCGCTGCTTCTGGCGTGGATCTCGATGTAGTCGGGGACGTAGGTATACGGGTTGTCGTAGTGCGTCGTAGCGGAGTAGAAGACCGTCTCTTTTTTGAGGTCGATAGCGAATCTTATCGGGGTTTCCACCTCGTCCAGTATCCTGCGATTCACTGGACTGTAAATTGGGACGATGTTCCGCACGACGTTAGTGCCTTTGAAGGCGTGACCGAGGAGGTGTCCCCGTTCGTACAGGCGGCCCATACCCTCTTTCCAGCCGATCGGGTCGATCGTCCTCCCCGGTCTGACGTACTTGTCGCGTCGCGACTCGTCGAGACAGGCGATGACTCCGGTCGGACGAAGGGACCAATCCAACGGACCGTAGGAGACGAAGGTGCCGCCGCCAGTGAGGCAGTCTTTACTATCCTCGTCGGTGTCGCCTCCGGGTCCCAAAGGTAGCGGGAATGGAATAGGTCGCTCGCTTGAACGCGGCTTCTTCTCCTCCCGCTGCTTGGTCGCGGCACAGGTGACTCCGGCGCCAACCGGCGCTATCGGTATCGTAATCGCGATGCAGGAGGTGTAGCTGCCGCCCGAGCCACCAGTGCCGAACCACGGCGAGGAGGCGGCCTTGGACTCGGGAGGCTCACCCCGGTTGACCGGGGTGTTGATGGAGTCCCGCTCCATCTGGCGTTGCGCGGTGTAGGCGGCGCTGGGGTTGCAGGCGTGCGCTTCGTAGCACTGGCTGGTGCTGCTGTTGGTGCTTACGGTTCCGCCGCCCCCGTCGGCGAGGACCATGTGGCCGTCCCACTCGGCGTAGCTGACGGGGTTGCCGGCGGCGAGGGCGTAGCGGTTGGCGGTGAGCGGATCGGTGGACAGGCCGAGGTTGTTCAGCGCGCCGTGGAAGAGGTCCTGGTTGAGGAAGCGGTTGGTGTCGGGGCCGAACCGGCGGGCTCCCATGTCGATGGTGGCCGAGCCGGTGTCGAGACGCTTGGCGCTGTACCGGAACGGGTTGAACGGGTTGGTGGTGTCGGTGTCGCCCTTGGTGAGGGCGTTGTCGGACTGGCCGTACGGGCGGTAGCCGTAGCTGGCCTTCGTGTTGCCGCTCGGGTCGAGCAGTTGGGAAGCCGAGCCGTGCGTGTCGTAGCCATAGGTGTAATTGGTGGCCGGCTGCGGCGTGCCGCCGCTGTAGGGGGTGTTGGTCATGGACAGCCGGCGGCCGAGCGCATCGTAGCTGTAGTCCTTGACGGCGAGGGTGCCGGTTGCGTTGGTCTGGACCTCGCGGGTCTGCTGGTTGGTGAGGCCGAGGTAGCTGAATGTGGTGGTGCGCTCGGTCCCGTTGAAGCTGGGATGCAGTTCGGTCTGGCTGACAACGCGGTCGAGCGCGTCGTTGGTGTACTCGGCCTTGTCGGTCTGGTTGCCGCCGCTGAAGGCGCGGTAGGTGGACAGCCGGTCGAGGTAGTCGTAGGTGTAGGCGGCGAGCAGGGTGCTGGGGGCAGTGAGGCCTGGCGTGCAGTCCGCGGACGAGCCGCCCGAGGTGGTGACGCAGTCGAGCCGGCCGGCGTCGTCGTACCAGTACTTTGCGGTGGCCCCACCGGAGGCGACCTGCTGGAGCTGGTTGCCGGTGTAGGTGTAGGTCTTGCTGGCGCTGCCGGTGACCGACTCGGTGAGGATGTTGCCGGCACCGTCCAACGTGTACGCGGCGGTGCCGCCGTGTCCGTCATTGCTGTTGACCAGCCGGTCGCGCGGGTCATAGGTGTACGTCGCGGTGCAGGAGCCGGGGTAGCACGGCGAGGTCGTGCCGCTGGCCGGCCGGAGCGTGTAGACGTCCTTGGTGCGGTTGCCGTTGACGTAGACACCGGCCGGGTCGAGGTAGTCGACGACGTGTGACTCGACCAGCGTGCCGGTGTTGGGAAGGTTGTTCCACGTCTTGAGTTCTTTGAGCAGGCCGTTGGCGAAGTAGTCCCAGACCGTGCTCTGCTTGGGCGTCCAGCTGCCCGACCCGTTGTTCTGCTCGATCTTCCGCAGGATCTGCCGGCCGACGGCGTTGTAGCTGTTCGTGATTCGCTGGTCGTCCGACGCGCCGCTGCTCTGGCCGAAGTCGAGCTGGGTCGTGATCCAGTCGGCCTGGTCGTAGTCGGTGTGCTGCTTGCGCCCGGCTGTGGTGACGGTGCCGCCGGGAGCGGTCTCCTTGCCGTTCTGTTCGGTGTCGGTGAGGTTGTTGTTGGCGTCGTAACCGAAGCTGCTGAACGTCCAGCTAGTGTCGGTCTGCTTCTTGTTGTCGGAGCGGGTGAGCCGATCCAGGTCGTCATAGGCGTTCTGGGTGTCGACCGCGGTCTCCGCCGGGCTGGTCAGCCCGCTGCCGTCGTGCGAAGTGAGCAGTTGGTTGTCCGCGTCGTAGGTGTAGCTGACCAGCTGGCCCTTTTCGTCGGTGCGCTGCTTCAGCTGTCCGTCCGCGAAGTATTCCCACCGGATCTGCTTGGTGGTGTCGAGCTTGCCGGTCTTGTCTTCCGGCGTGCGGAGCGCCTGCTGGCCGCGGGCGTTGTAGTCGAAGTGGACCTTCGGGTTGGCGGGGTCGTTGCTGGCCGCGATCCAGCCCGGGTCGAAGTACTCCACCAGCGTCTTCGCGCTCGCCGGGACATCGACCAGGTTGGCGTGGCTGTCGGGCAGCGTGGAGACGGTGAGGTTGCCGTTGACGTCGTAGCCGCGGTGGACGTAGTAGGCGGTCGGGTAGGTGCTGTCGGTGGGCAGGGCCACCCGGGTCATCCGGTTGAGCTGGTCGTAGCTGAACGACGTGACGTACGAGTCGAAGGTGACCTTGTCCGCCGAGGCGTCGTACCCACGGGGGCTGATCAGCCGCGTGCGGTTGCTGTTCTCGTCGTACTCGTGGATGGTCACCGCCTTGTGCGGGCTCGCGCCGGTGAGGAACGGCTCCTCGGTACGGGTGAGCCGGTTCAGCGAGTCGTAGCGCAGGATCGTCGCGTTCCCCGCGGCGTCGGTGACCTGCTTGCGGTTGCCATTGGCGTCGTAGTCGAACCTGGTGATGTGGTCGAGCGGGTCCGACACGCTGGTCAGCCGGTGCGCGTCGTCGTAGCCGTAGACCGTGGTGTACGGCGTGGAGTCGGTGGCGGGGCAGCTGACCGACGCCAGGGCCGCGTTCGGCGCGGTGCTGGAGACCATGTTGCCGACCGTGTCGTAGCAGGCGTGCTGGTTCAGCGTCTCGATGGTGCCGTCGGTCTTCCGGTGGTAGCGGGTCTGCTTGACGATCCGGTCGAGCGCGTCGTAGCCGTTGTTGACGGTGCGGGTGTTGTTCGGGATGCCGTTCTTCACACCGAGCGGCAGCGTCACCGTCTTGACCCGCCCGGCCTCGTCGTAGTCGAAGCGGGTGCGTTCCCCGGCTGGGTCGGCGCTGGTGTCCGGACCGGTGACGAGGGTCTGCCGGTCCATGGCGTCGTAGCTGGCCGTCGTGGTGTCGCCGGTGCCGGAGTCCTGCGTGCCGAAGTGCGGCGCGATCACCTTGACGGTGTTGTCGTTGGCGTCGTAGGAGATGTCGCTCCAGATCAGCTGGCCGAGCTCCAGGCTCGTCGACTTCGGGGTCGACTGCCGGCCGAGCCGGTTGAAGCTGTCGTAGTGGAAGTAGCTGCGGTAGTGGCGCGGGTCACCACCGCTGTACGACGCATGCCGGGGATCCTGGACCCACAGCAGCCGGCCGCCGTCGTCGAACAGCATCTTCGTGGGGTGGCTCGGCGTGGCCGCGTTGTCGGTGGCCTCGACGACCGTCTTGGGCAGACCGTTGGCGTCGTAGTCCTTGAACGTGGTGACGTTGCCCTTGAAATCGGCACTGGTGGCGACCGTGCCGTCGGCGTTGTAGGTGTAGCGGGCCGGCTTGGTCGGGTAGAGCGGTTCGGTGACGGTCGCGAGGTTGCCCGCGCCGTCGTAGCCGAACGTCCACTTCGTACTGTTGCCGGCGGCGACGTCGACCGGATCCTGCTTGCTGGCGAGCTGGCTCAGATGCGGGATCGTCCGGCCCGGTCGCCAGCGCGTCGAGGTGTCGTTGGCGTCCGCGGGCAGGTTCTGGTAGGTCAGGACCGTGTGGTTGTCGAGTTGGTCGTAGACGTCGGTGAGGTAGCCGTTGTCGTTGTAGTCGAACCGGCGGGTCTTCAGGTTCGGCTCGGTAATCTTGGTGACGGCGAAGTCGGCGTTCCATTCCAGCGCGGTGACCTTGTCGAGCGGGTCGGTGATGCTCACCGGCTTGCCGTCGGCGTCGTAGCCGTAGCGGGTGGTGCGCGCGGTCTGCCCGGCCGGGGTGGGCGCCGCGACCGTGGTGATCCGGTTGGTGATGTCGTACCCGAAGGTCGTGATGTTGCCGGCCCGGTCGGTGACGCTGGCCAGCTTCCACCGGTTCTGGCTCGTGCCCGGGCCGTTGTAGGCGAACAGGGTGTCGCGGCCCAGGGGGTCGCGCACGCTGTAGACGAGGCTGGACTGGCTGTTGAGGTTGGTGGCCGGCCCGGAGCCGCTCGGGGTGGTGTAGGTGAAGCTCCAGGTCCGGTCGGCCAGCGCAGTGCCGTCGGCGTTGCTGCCGCCCTTCTCGGTGATGGACTGGAGGTTGCCGTCGTCGTAGTAGGCGAACTCCACCGCGTGCCCGAGGTGGTCGGTGATCCGGGAGATCTTCCCGCGGATCTTCGACTTGCGGGCGGTTGCCTTGGTGAAGTAGGTGATGTCGAAGCTGCGGTTCGGTGCCGGGGTCGCCCCCTGCCCGGCGGCGTCGGTCACCTTGGTGACGTGGAACTTCGGCCCGCCCGGGTCATCGCCGGGTGCCACCGGAGACAAGGTGAACGAGATCGTGTTGCCGTTGCGGTCGGTGACGAACGTCGGGTAGCCGTCGGAGTTGAAGTAGAACGTGACCCGGTCCGGCCGGGTCAGCGCCCAGTACCGCGGGTTGGTGGTGTCCGTGGTGAGGGAGCGCAGGTACAGGTGGACGCCCGGCGGCTCTTTCCAGTAGGTGATCCCGTCGGCGGTGACCCCGTCGAAGCGGTGCAGCGATCCGTCCCCGTCGACGAACGTGATGAACTTGTTCGACCGACCGGCGATGGTGTCCGCGTTGTTCGGGTGGATGTCCAACGGGTTGCCGAGCCGGATGAGGCTGGACAGCGACAGCGAGAAGTTCGTGCCGACCGGAGACTCGGACTTCTCCTCGAGGCTGTTGTACGTCAGCCGGGCCACCGTGTGCAGGCCACGGCCGGGGTTGGACAGCGGGGTGAGGGTCAGCATCGAGTTGCCGTTCGCCACGTTGACCACGTTCGTCATGCCGGCGCCGACCGGGGTGGTCACGTAGGAGTAGTACTTCTCGATGCCGAGCTTGGTGGACAGCGCCTTGTTGATGACGACGGGGTTCTCCGACGGCTGGTTGCCCTTGCCGGCGAAGTCGGCCGCCGGGTTGGTCGAGGTGTCGAACACGTCGAAGCGCAGCTGGTACTGGGCTGCGTCGACCCCATCCGGCAACGTCGGCGGCGTGACGTTCACCCGTACCGGCGTGGGCGTGCTGGCGCCAGCGGCCAGCCCGAGCGGCGCGACGTCGCCGCTTTCCACCACGGGGTCGGCCGGGTTCGGGCTGTACCAGCGGTACCGGAGGAACGTCGTCGCGGCGCTCCACGCGATTGTGCTGCTGTTGGTGACAGTGACATCGACCGGGTAGATCAACTGGCTCCCGCCGCCCGGTGTGTACGTCATCGCCTGTGGCACGGCCGAGGTCGCGAACCCGGCGCGGTATCGCGTTCCGGTCGTGTTGCCCGTCGTCACGGTCACCGTCGGCGACGTGCCGACCTGACCCGACGAGTCGTACACCTTCGTCGCCAGCGTGTGGCTACTGCCGTCGTACGCCGGCGACGCGGGGTCGAGGGTGTTCCAGGAGAAGCTGTACGGCGATGTCGTGGACGTGGCGTGCAGCGCGCCGTCCACGTACAGCTCCACCCTGGAGACCAGGAGCCCGCTGGCCACCGTGTTCGACGTGCTGACCGGGACTGTCCCGGTCAGACCGGTCGCGTTGGCCGCAGGTGAGGTGATCGAGGTCGTGGGGGCGGGGTTGTTCGACACCCGCACCGAGACCGAGGCCGATGTCGTGATGTTGCCGGCGTCGTCGTACGCCTTCGCGGTCCACGTGTGCGACCCGTTGGCCACCCCGGTGGTGTCCCAGTTGAACGTCCACGGGGCCGCGGTGTCCGTCACGGCCGGGGTCGCGCCGCCGTCGCGGTAGAACTCCACCTTGTCCACCCGGCGGTCGTCCGCCGCCGCCGCGGACACCGGGATCGTCCCGCGCACGACGGGGCCCGACTGCGGCACGGACAGCGACACGGTCGGCTTGACCGCGTGGCTGCCGTCGGCATACGTGACCGCCAGTTTCGGCCGGTGCGAGGCTTCCGTCGCCGACCCCGTCCGATCCGACGAGGCGTAGTCGATGTCGTTCTTGACGGCACCGCTCTCGTCCGACACCCGCAGCAGCAGGCCGTGGTTCGGCTTGTCCCCGTTCACCCACGGCTGCACCGCCGTCTTGACGTCGAACGTGTGCCAGCCGGCGGCCTCACCCGCCGGCACCGGGCGGTTGGTTACCTCGGTCGAGTCGTAGTCGCCACCCTGCGCGGTCCAGTTCACCCCGTTCGCCGCGGTGTACCAGGTCGCCCCGTTGAAGCAGCCGTAGCTGCCCTCCACCCAGTCCCGAGCCGCCCGGTACGCCCTGACCGTCGTCGCGGCGTTCGACGCGATCTTCCACAGCGACATGGTGGCCGAGGTGATCGGCGACCCGGGCGGGATGTCCTTCAGGTCGAACCGGACCAGCGAGCGCCACTTCGTGGTGCTGGTGTCGCTGCCGACCCGCATCCAGTCCTCGATGCCGTACGTGCCGCACTGGATGTTGCCGTTGGCGAAGAACTCGTAGAACAGCTTGCTGTCCTTGCCGGCCGCCGGATCCGGCTGCAGCAGCTTGGTCGCCTGCCCATCCGCCGGCAGCGTGACGCTGACCTGCGCGGAGGCGGTCGAGTTGGCCACCACCTTGTAGTAGAACGTGCCGCCCGGGCGTGCCGTGGTGTCCCGGTACGTCGTCGTGGCGATGTCGGTGGTCGACATCAGCAGGGTGGCCGCGGAGGGGGTGAAGTTCGGCGTCAGCGACCGGTGCACCTCGTACTTCGCGAACGGCTGGCCGCTGAGCGCACCCGTGTATCTGCTCCAGCTCAGGTCGGCGCCGTCGGAATGCAGCGTGTCCGGCGGGAACAGGGTGGGGTCCGGGATGGCGGCCACCGCGTGGTAGGACAGCGCAACGCTCTGGCTGGCCACGCCCGCGCCGGTCTGGTTCAGGACCCGCACCCGGAAGGTGCTCGCTGTCGGATTGTGCGCGATCAGGCTGGCGGCGATACTTCCGCCACTGACCGGCGCCACCCCGACCGCGACGATCCCGGTCGGGGTGCTCGGCAGCGCCTGGTCGTAGCTCACCGTCGCGTAGCCGCTGGCGTCGGTGCTGACCGTGGTGGTGGTGTTGGCGGCGACCCAACCGGTCCCGTAGTCGACGCGGCCGGCCCAGGCCGCGTAGTAGGCCAGCGTGATCGATGTGTTGGCGATCGCATTCCCGGACTGGTTGATCGCCCGCACCGTGAACCCGGTCCCGGTCCGGGCCGACACCACGAGGCTCACCGGCATGTTGCCACCGCCGTCCGGGCTCACCCCGGAGGCCACCACCGCACCTGCGGGGAGCCCGCCGTGCTGGCCGGCGTAGCCGACCGTTGCGAACCCGCTGGCGTCGGTGGTCACCGCGACCGTGCGGATCTCCTCGTTCGCCGTCAGGCTCGAGGCGGCGTGGTAGAACACGTCGATCGCCGTGGTGATCACCGTGCCGGACTGGTTCAGCGCGCGCAAGGTGAACCCGGTGGTGGTGGGGTTGTAGGCGACGAGGTTGGCCGGGACCGGCGGGCCTCCGCCGGTCGGGCCGCGGCCGGTCACCACCACCGCCGCGGGCGCCGAGGCGAACTCGCACGGGTCGGCGACCGGGCAGTACGGGATGGTCACCCGGCCGGTGGAGTCCGGGGTCACGTGGACCGAGGAGTCGACCCGGGTCACCGTCCGCGGGCTGGACGCGAGCGTCGACGCGGCGGCCGCGGTGCTGGGCGCGACCGTCCGGGTGGACGCCGCCGCTGGCGGTGGCGGGCCGGCGACCCCCGCCGCGACCAGCGCCGAGGTAATCACCAGGGTCAGCATCGGCATTCGGCGAACCATCTCCGCCTCCTCCGGCCACGCCGCACGCGGCGTGATCGCACCCTCATGCGCACCGGCAGCCGCCCTCGCTCGACCCGGGGCAGGAGCCGCCCGCCGGCTGGCGCGGCAGGGCCGCCAGCCTGCATGACCGACCTGTCGAAAACCTCCCGAAATCCTCCCGATCCAGGTCAGCCGCACGAAGGCCTGCCGCGGCCGGGGCCATGCACGGTCCGCATCGCTCGCGGTACTGTCCGCTATCAGGCTGCCGAGGCTCTCCTCGTGCTGCCTGTCCGGACTTGGGGGTGAGGCGGCGTGGCGGAACTCGGCTTGCTCGGGCCACTGCGGCTCTATGTGACCGGTGAGTTGGTCGATCTCGGCCCGCCCAAGCGGCGGGCCGTGCTGGCCGCGCTGGCCGTCGAGGCCGGCCAGCCGGTCCCCGTGCCGGTCATCGTGGAGCGCGTATGGGACCATGCCGCCCCGCCGCATGCCCGGGACGTGCTGTACACCCACCTCAGCGCGATCCGCAGGACGCTGCGGGACGCCACCGCCAATGACCAGCCCGCGGCTGCAGTGCTCCGCCGGAGCGGCGGATACCTGCTGGAGTTGGATCCGGACCAGGTCGACGCGCTCCGGTTCCAGCGTCTGGTGCAGCACGCCCGCAGTCCTGGCAGCCCACCGGGCACCCAGGCTGCGCTTCTGCGTCAGGCCCTGGACCTGTGGCGCGGAACCGCCCTGGCCGAACTGCCCAGCGCGTGGGCCACTCGCGTCCGGCATGCCTGGCAGCAACAGCGGTTGGCGGCAGCCACGCAGTGGGCCGAGGCCGAGCTGCAGGTGGGGCCGCCTGCCGCGGTGGTCGAGGAGCTGTTCGCGCTCACGGCCGAGCACCCTCATGCGGAGCCGCTCGTGGCGGTGTTGATGCGCGCGCTGCACGCCGACGGACGCGACGCCGAAGCGCTCGACCAGTACACCGCAGCACGGCATCGGCTGGCCGAGCAGCTGGGCGTCGATCCCGGCAGCGAACTCCGCCGCGTGCATCTGGCGATCCTCCGCGGCACCCTGCCACCGCCCGGGTCAGGGACCGCCCGCGCCCCAGCCGATGCCACCACCGTCACGGCGGGACCGGGCCACCGCACAGCCGGCCCGGTTCCGGCGCAGCTCCCCGCCGACGTGCCCACCTTCACCGGGCGCGCGAGAGAGCTGGCCTATCTCGACCGCCTTCTCGACAGCGAGCCACGCGGAGGGGCCGGTGGCGGGCAGACCGCGATGGCGATCTGCGCCGTGTGCGGGATGGCAGGGGTCGGCAAGACTGCGCTGGCCGTGCACTGGGCGCACCGGATCTCCCATCGGTTCCGAGACGGGCAGCTCTACGTCAACCTGCGTGGCTACGACCCCGACCGCCCGCTGCCAGCGGCCGAAGCGCTTGCGGGCTTCCTACGCGCGCTCGGAATGGCCGGAGAGGACATTCCCCTCGGCGCCGACGAACGGGCCGCGGCCTACCGCAGCCTGCTGGCCGGGCGACGGATGCTCGT
>JBKOXW010000078.1:0-36570 GCA_046744115.1 Actinomycetota bacterium
GCCTACGTCGGCGACGTGACCGGGCTGCTTGACCACGTCGCCCGGATGGGACGCCGGGATCTGGCCGGGCTCGACATCGGCGCGCTCCGGAGCTGGCTCGCACGGCTGCGCAGTACGGGTGCGGCTCGGACCACCGTGGCCCGCCGCGCGGCGGCCGCCCGCGCATTCACCGCGCATGCGCACCGGCACGGCCGACTCGCGCACGACCCCGGTCCCCTGCTGGCCAATCCTCGCCCGCACCGCTCGCTGCCGCCCGTGCTCCGGGCCGGGCAGGCACGCGACCTGGTCGAGGGAGCGGCGGGCGACGGCCCGATCGGCCTGCGCGACAGGCTGACTCTGGAGCTGCTCTACGCCACCGGCATCCGGGTGGGGGAGCTGGTCAGGCTCGACACCGACGACGTGGATCGGCACCGCCGGGTGGTGCGCGTGCTGGGCAAGGGCGCCAAGGAACGCAGCGTGCCATACGGCGCGCCTGCTGACGCCGCGCTCGATGCCTGGCTCCGGCGCGGGCGGCCGGCACTGGCCACTCGGGACAGTGGACCCGCGCTCCTGCTCGGTCGCCGCGGCGGGCGGGTCGACCCCCGCACCGTGCGGCGGATCGTGCACGCGCACCTCGCCGAGCTGCCCGGCGCACCGGACCTCGGTCCACACGGGCTGCGGCACAGCGCGGCCACTCACCTGCTGGAGGGTGGCGCCGACCTGCGCGCCGTCCAGGAGATTCTCGGCCACGCGAGCCTGGCCACCACGCAGATCTACACGCACGTGTCGGTCGAGCGGCTCCGCGCAGCCTACGAGCAGGCACACCCGCGCGCCTGATCCGGCTCGCCCCGGTGTGGAGTGCGCGGCGCGTGTCGGTCGAGCGGCCGCAGGCGGTGCACGAGCAGGCACACCCGCGCGCCTGATCCGGCTCGCCCCGGTGTGGAGTGCGCGGCGCGTGTCGGTCGAGCGGCCGCAGGCGGTGCACGAGCAGGCACTTCCGCGCGCCTGACGCCCACGATCAGGGTGGTCGCCGACGGGCGAGGAGCACCACGCCGGCGACGGCAAGCCCGACCGCGGCCGCGGTCGCCGCGGATGGGACGGGCGGGACGCCCGCTCCGGCATAGGGCGCGACGGTCCCGACGGGCCGGCCCAGGGATGCGACCGCGTCGCCCGTCGCGGGCTGGGCCGGTGCGTCTGCTCGGGGGAGCAGGCGGATCGGGCCGCGACCGAGCAGGGACAGCGGATCGAGATACGTGTCGCCGCGCAGCAGACCCCAGTGCAGGCAAGCGGCCCGAGGGCAGCCGGGATGGCCTGCGGCGAGGCGGCCGAGCGGCGCGCCGGCGGTGACCCGTTCGCCGGGCCGGACCGTCGCGACGACCGGCTCATACGTCGTCCGGAGCCCATCGGCGTGCCTGACGGAGATGACGCCGCGCCCGGCCAGCATGCCGGCATAGCCGACCGTGCCGGCCCCGGCAGCGAGCACGACGGCGCCGGGCACGCCCGCCAGGTCGACGCCGCGGTGCCCTCGCCCGTAGCGGGTCGCCGGCGGATCGAACGCCCGCACCACCTCCGGAGAGCCGGCGAGCGGCCACCGCCAGGCGGTCGGCGGAGCCCACGCCCACGTCGATCCAGCCGCGCGGACTGAGTGCGCGACCCCGGCAGGCAGGCCTGGATGGGGCGAGAGATGACCGGCCGCCGACGACGAGGTGGCGGCGGCGGGCGCCGCGGCCGCGGCCGGGAGCAGCCAGAGCAGCGGGAGGAGGACGAGGAGCAGGCGGCGGGTCGTCATGGCGTCAACCCTGCGGCGCCAATGCGCGCAGGTCAGCGGGGAGGCCCGATCTGTGGACGGGCATCGCGGCTGTGGACGGCCGGTGGCGGGGTCGAGTCGCGTGTGCTAGCGCAGCGGCTGGTTGGCGAGCCAAGCCCGCCACGCCGTACACTCGCTGCGCGGCTCGCCGCAAGGCGAGTCGACTTCGCGTGCCTGCCCAGGCTGCACGGTGGCCGAACAAGACCACAGAGCCTGGGATACGACCTCCTCGGTCCCGCGCCGGATCATCCTCCGGCCGGGCGCTGCCGGTCGCGACAGCGGGCACCAGGGCGGTGGCCGCCGGCCGCCGCGACAACCGAGGCATGCCCGGCCACGGCCGGGCGACAGGAGGATACGACGAGCATGGCCGTCGTCACGATGAAGCAGCTGCTCGACAGCGGCGTCCACTTCGGACACCAGACCCGCCGCTGGAACCCGAAGATGAAGCGGTTCATCTTCACCGAGCGCAATGGCATCTACATCATCGACCTGCAACAGACGCTGACGTATATCGACAAGGCGTACGAGTTCGTCAAGGAGACCGTCGCGCACGGCGGCACGGTGCTGTTCGTCGGCACCAAGAAGCAGGCCCAGGAGGTCGTCGCCGAGCAGGCGCAGCGGGTCGGCATGCCGTTTGTCAACCAGCGCTGGCTCGGCGGGATGCTGACCAACTTCTCCACCGTCCACAAGCGACTGCAGCGGCTGAAGGAGCTCGAGATCCTCGAGCAGACCGGCAGCAATGCGGCGCTGACGAAGAAGGAGCAGCTGATCCTCAGCAGGGAGAAGGACAAGCTGGAGCGCTCCCTCGGCGGCATCCGCGACATGCAGCGGGTGCCGAGCGCGATCTGGGTGATCGACACCAAGAAGGAGCACATCGCCGTCGGCGAGGCGCGCAAGCTCGGCATACCGGTCGTGGCGATCCTCGACACGAACTGCGACCCGGACGAGGTCGACTACAAGATCCCCGGCAACGACGACGCGATCCGCAGCGCCGCGCTGCTCACCCGGGTGATCGCGGACGCGGTCGCGGAGGGTCTGATGGCCCGCGCCGCGGCGACCGCGAACGCCGGCCGCGAGGTCGAGGGCGCCGACAAGCCCGAGCCGACCGGCCAGCTGGGGGCCGACGAGCCGCTGGCCGAGTGGGAGCGCGAGCTGCTCACCGGGCGGGAGGCGCAGGCCGCGGCAGCGACCCAGACGGCGGCCCAGACCGCCAGCCGCAACGGCGCCACCACCCAGACCGACGAGAGCGTGACAACCCAATAACGGAGCGAGAGATGGCGAACTTCACCACGGCAGACGTGAAGAAGCTCCGCGACCTCACCGGCGCGGGGATGATGGACAGCAAGACGGCGCTCGAGGAGGCCGGCGGCGACTTCGACCGGGCCATCGAGGTGCTCCGGATCAAGGGCGGGGCGAAGGTGGCCAAGCGCGGCGAGCGAACGGCGGCGAGCGGCATGGTGGCCGCCGCCGAGGGGGCGCTGATCGAGCTGAACTGTGAGACCGACTTCGTCGCGAAGAACGAGCAGTTCCAGCAGCTCGCCACGGACATCGTGGCGCACGCGGCGGCGAGCCGGCCCGCCGACGTGGCGGAGCTGCTCGGCCAGACGCTGGCCGACGGCCGCACGGTCACCGAGAACATCGACTCGATGGCCGCGGTGATCGGGGAGAAGCTCCAGCTGCGCCGGCTGGCGATCTTCGACGGCCCGGTCGCCACGTACATGCACCGGCGGGACCCGGACCTGCCGCCGCAGGTGGGCGTGCTGGTCGAGTTCGCCGGCGACGACCTGGCCACGGCCCGCGCGACCGCCATGCAGGTCGCCGCGATGCGGCCGCAGTACGTCCGCCGCGAGGACGTGCCCGCCGAGATCGTGGAGAACGAGCGACGCATCGCCGAGGCGACCGCCCGCGAGGAGGGCAAGCCGGAGGCGGCCCTGCCGCGCATCGTCGACGGACGCGTCGCGGGCTTCCTCAAGGAGGCGGTCCTGCTCGAGCAGGCATCGGTGCAGGACAACAAGAGGACCGTCCGGCAACTACTGGATGACGCCGGGGTTACGGTGACGCGGTTCGCGCGTTTCGAGGTCGGCCAGGAATAGGGCAGGATCAGCCGAGAAGCCACGAGTAGCCCGGGTGCGCGCAGCCCAGGGTGGGCGAGGAGGCCGCCAGTGAACGACCCGGAGGCGGCGGCCACCTCCTCGCCGAGCTCGCCGAACTCGCCGAGCTCGCCGAACTCGCCGAGCGGATCGCGGCGGGCCGTGCCCGACGTCGACGCCCGGACCGAGTCCGCGTACGACGTGGGCGACGGTGCGAACGACCCGGGTGCGGTGGCCGGGTACGGCGGATCGCCGGTGACCGCGCGCCTCGGCGCCCACCCCGTCGCCCAGCAGCCGGCGTCAGCGACGGGGCAGCCCGCGGATGACCTGGCCGGGACGCCGCGGCAGCCGCACGGCTGGCACCGGGTGCTGCTCAAGCTGTCCGGTGAGGCGCTGTCGGGCGGCACCGGCATTGGCGTCGACCCCGACGTCGTCGCGCTCATCGCCAAGCAGGTCGCCGACGTGGTCCGGCACGGCGTGCAGGTGGCGGTCGTCGTCGGCGGTGGCAACTACTTCCGGGGCGAGGAACTCTCCGAGCGCGGCATGGACCGGGCTCGAGCCGACTACATGGGCATGCTCGGAACGGTCATGAACTGCCTGGCGCTGCAGGACTTCCTGGAGAAGCAGGGCGTCGAGACGCGGGTGCAGACGGCGATCACCATGGGCCAGGTCGCCGAGCCGTACATCCCCCGCCGAGCGATCCGGCACCTGGAGAAGGGCCGCGTGGTCATCTTCGGGGCGGGCCTCGGCGTGCCGTTCTTCTCCACCGACACGTGCGCTGCGCAGCGGGCCCTGGAGATCGGCGGCCAGGTGCTGCTGATGGGCAAGAACGGGGTGGCAGGCGTGTACGACGCCGACCCGGTCACCCACCCGGACGCCACCATGTTCGACAGCCTGCGTTACGACGAGGCGCTCCGGCGCGGACTGAAGGTCGCCGACGCGACCGCGTTCAGCCTGTGCATGGACAACGACCTTCCGATCGTCGTCTTCGACCTGCTCAACGAGGGCAACATCGCCAGGGCGGTCGCCGGTGAGAGGATCGGCACGCTCGTGAGCTCGGCCGGCTGACCCGACCGCGCCGCGCGCACCCCGACGCTGACCGTTCCATCCAGGAGGCGAGACGTGATCGACGAGACGCTCCTCGAGGCCGAGGAGAAGATGGAGAAGGCGGTGTCCGTGGCCCGGGAGGACCTCGGCACCCTGCGGACCGGTCGGGCAAGCCCGCAGATGTTCGCGCGCCTGCTCGTCGACTACTACGGCTCGCCGACGCCGATCCCGCAGATGGCATCCATCACCGTGCCGGAGGCCCGGATGGCGGTGATCAAGCCGCACGACCCGAACCAGCTGCGCAAGGTGGAGAAGGCGATCCGGGATAGCGACCTGGGGGTCAACCCGAGCAACGACGGCACGATCATCCGCGTGGTCTTCCCGCAGCTGACCGAGGAGCGCCGGCGGGAGCTGGTCAAGGTCGCCCGGCACAAGGGCGAGGAGGCCAAGATCTCGATCCGGAGCGTGCGCCGGCACGCCAAGGACGCGCTCGACAAGCTCGCCCGGGACGGCGAGTCGGGCGAGGACGACGTCCGGCGGGCCGAGAAGGAGCTCGACGAGACGACCGCAAAGTACGTCGGCCACGTCGACGAGATCGTCAAGCGCAAGGAAGCCGAACTGCTCGAGGTCTAGGTGACAGCGGGGAGCCGGTCCGAGGCCGGCGGGCGGCCGCCGGCACGGACCGGGCGGGCGGGTCGCAACCTGCCCGCGGCCGTGGGGGTCGGCGTCGGCCTCGGCGCGCTCGTCCTCGTCACGCTCTACACGTACCGGATCGGCTTTGTCGCCCTGCTGGTCGCGGTGATCTCGCTCGGCATCTGGGAGATCGTCCGGGCGGTGAGCCGGGTCGAGGCCCGGCCGCCGCTCGTACCGCTGCTCGTCGGCGGGGCTGCGATGGACCTGCTGGCGTGGTTCCGCGGCTCCGAGGCGCTGGCCGTCGCGTTTCTGCTGACCGCGCTGGGCTGCCTGATCTGGCGGCTGGCCGACGGGCCGGTTGGCTACCTGCGCGACACGTCCACGGCCATCTTCATCGCGCTGTACGTGCCGTTCCTCGCCGGCTTCGCGGTGCTGCTCGCGGTCCCGGACGACGGGGCACGCCGGGTCGTCACGTTCATGGCGGCGGTGGTCTGCAGCGATGTCGGCGGGTACGTGGCCGGGGTGTTCCTCGGCCGGCATCCGATGGCACCGACGGTCAGCCCGAGGAAGTCGTGGGAGGGCTTCGCCGGCTCCACGCTCGCGTGCGTCGCGGCCGGGGTCGTGCTGCTGCCGGTGTTCTTCGACGCCGAGCTATGGCAGGGCGCCGTCTACGGGCTGGCGATCGTGGTCACCGCGACGCTCGGCGACCTCGGCGAGTCGATGATCAAGCGTGACCTCGGCATCAAGGACATGGGCACGATCCTGCCCGGGCATGGCGGGGTGATGGACCGGCTGGACTCGCTGCTGCCCGCGGCGCCCGTCGCCTACCTGCTGCTGTCCGCGTTCGCGCCCGTGGGCTGACCGGCGCCAGCCCGAACCAGTGGCAGGACCGGCACCCCGGGCGGGGTGAAGCCGAAGACCTGGCCGTAGAAGGACAGCTCGGCCTCCAGCGCGGCCACGATCGTCTCCGCGCGGCGGAAGCCGTGCTGCTCGCCGGCGAAGGTCAGGTAGGCGTGCGGGATGCCCTTGCGGGCCAGCGCGTCGGCAAACAGCTGCGACTGCGACGGCGGCACGACCCGGTCCTCCAGCCCCTGCAGCAGCAGCACCGGGCAGGACAGATCGTCCACGTGCGACAGCGGAGCCCGCTCGGCGTACACGTGGCGGTCCTCCGGCAGCCGGCCGATCAGCCCGTCCAGGTACCGGGACTCGAAGTCGTGGGTGTCCTCGACGAACCGGACCAGCTCCGACACCCCGTAGTAGGACGTGCCGGCCGCGAAGACGTCCGTGCCGGTGAGCGCGGCGAGCGTGGTCCAGCCACCGGCGCTGCCGCCTCGGATCGCCAGCCGCGCGCCGTCCGCCTCGCCCCGCTGCACGAGCGCGCGGGCCACCGCAACGCAGTCCTCGACGTCGACGACACCCCACTGGCCGCGCAGCCGCTCCCGGTAGGCCCGGCCGTAACCGGACGAGCCGCCGTAGTTCACCTCGACCACGCCCAGCCCGCGGCTGGTGAAGTAGGCGATCTGCAGGTCGAGCTCGGCCGTGCTGTGGGAGGTCGGCCCGCCATGCACGAACACGATCCATGGCGGCAGCTCGCCGGCCGGTGCCGACGCGTCCCGGTTGGCCGGGGGGTACGCGGTCGCGTGCACGTCCCGCCCGCCGGGACCGGGCACGGTGATCGCCCGCGGGCCGGGCAGATAGCCGGGGTCCGGCGGGTGGTCGATCGACGCCCGCAGCCGCCGCATCCGCCCGGTGCCGGGCTCGACCCGCACGACGGTGTCCGCCTCGACCGGACTCGCCGCCAGGCCGACGACGACATCGCCGCCGGCGGCCAGGGTCGGCTGCCAGACCGTGAACGGCAGGTCGGGGTCGACGAGCTCACCCGACGCCGGGTCGAGCACGCCCAGCCGGCACGGCTCCGTGCCGTGCAGGACGGCGAGCCGCCCGTCGCCGAGCACGGCGTAGCTGGCCCGCCCGAGCAGCCACAGCGGTTCGGCGAACTCCTCCTCCCGCGGGCAGAGCGCCTCCGGCTCGCCGCCGTCGACGCCCAGCCGGTAGAGGTTCCACCAGCCGGACCGGTCGGAGACCACGTACAGGTTGCCGTCGTCGGCCCACTCGGGCTGTAGCACCGACTCGGCCGGGCCGCCGAGCACCGTGCGGGACTCGCCGGCCGCGCCGTCCGGGCCGATCTCGGCGATCCGCAGCTCCGTCCCATCCCACGGCATCCGCGGGTGGTCCCACGCGATCCAGGCCAGCCGGTGCCCGTCCGGCGCCGGGCGTGGATAGGCAAGAAAGTCGCTGCCGGCGACGATCATCCGCACCGCGGGCGGGTCGTCGGCGGCGCTGCCGTCCAGCGGGACCGACACGATCGCCCGGCGGATCCGGGCCCGACCGTCGGCCCGCTCGTGCGACTCGCGCACGCACCACACCGAGCGCCGGTCGGGCCCGAGCACCGCGTCCGCGTAGCGGAGGGCGGCCGGCTCGGCGGGTGCCGGGGTGAGCGGCACCGGGTCGCCCGGGCCCGGGTCGACCCGGTAGAGGCGCTGGTCGTCCCAGCGGGAGAAGACCAGGCCGGTGCCGCCGCCGGCGGGCACCGGCAGCCACGAGCGGCCGCCATATTCGTGCACCCGGGTGCGCGCGTTCCAGCCGGCCGGCAGCAGCTCCCGCGGCCGGCCGGCCTCGTCGAGCCGCACGACGGTCTGCCGCCCGCCCTCGGCCGGGCGGCCCTCGGTCCACCACACGTCGTCGCCGGCGAGGGCGACCGCCCCCAGCGGTACGCCGCCACGGGCGACCTCGCGGGCGGAGAGGGGTGACGGCCAGGCGCCGTACGGGGCGACCACGCGCTCGGGCATACCGCCCATCCTTGCCCAGCGGGACTCGGGCGCCAACGCCGATACGCCATGGGCACGCCATGGGCACGCCACATCCACGCCGCCGGCCGGCATGTGAGACTGGACAGCCATGACCGCGCTGCCGCTCGTGTTCGACCCGCCGAGGCGGCCCGGCCGCGGCGGCACCTGGCCGATCTCACGCCGGACGAGCGCCGCGCCGCCGTGGTCGAGCTCGGCGAACCGGCCTTCCGGGCCGGCCAGCTGTCCCGGCACGACTTCGCCCGGCTCGCCGACGATCCCGCAGGCATGACCGACATCCCGGCGGCGGCGCGCACCCGACTGGCCGAAGCCTGCGGGCAGCTCGCCGCCCGGGACGACGCCTGAGCCGTCGGGTCAGGCCGGCCGGGCCGGGTCAGGAACGCCAGGCGTTGCGCCGGCGGTACCAGTCGCGGATCAGCAGCAGCACGATGACCGCCGCGCACCCGTACAGCCAGACGTCCTGAGTGTTGTTGTAGTGCGTGGTCAGGTTCATCACGACGAGCAATATGGCGGTGACCCAGCCGGCCAGCCGCGCCCAGCGGCCGAACTCGCCGTGCCAGCCCCAGTCCTCGGGACGCTCGTGCCGGTGCGGCTGCGTCACCTCACCACGGGCATCCTCACCACGGCTCTCGTCCACGAGGTCATGATGGCAGGCGCCGGTCAGGCCCGCTGGGCCAGGTCAGATCCGGCGCCACGCCTCCGTCAGCACCGCGCGCAGGACCTGCTCGATCTCATCGAACTGCGCCTGGTCGCAGACCAGCGGCGGGGCCAGCTGCACGACCGGGTCGCCGCGGTCGTCGGCCCGGCAGTACAGCCCGGCGTCGAACAGCGCCCAGGACAGGTACCCGCGCAGCAGCCGCTCGGACTCGTCGGCGTCGAACGTCGCCCGGGTCGCCTTGTCCTTCACCAGCTCGATCCCGTAGAAGAACCCGTCGCCGCGGACCTCGCCGACGATCGGCAGGTCGGTCAGCCGCTCCAGGGTGGCCCGGAACGCGCCCTCGGTCCGCCGCACGTGCCCGTTGAGGTCCTCCCGCTCGAACAGGTCGAGGTTCGCTAGCGCGACTGCCGCGGACACCGGATGCCCGGCGAACGTGAACCCGTGCAGGAACGTGGTCGGCCCCTGCCGGAACGGCTCGATGATCCGCTCGCGCACCAGCATCGCGCCGATCGGCGAGTAGCCGGAGGTCATGCCCTTGGCGCAGGTGATGATGTCGGGCTGGTAGCCGTACCGGGTCGAGGCGAACGTCTCGCCCAGCCGGCCGAACGCGCAGATCACCTCGTCGGAGACGAGCAGCACGCCGTACCGGTCACAGATCTCGCGGAGCCTGGCGAAGTAGCCGGGCGGCGGCGGGAAGCAGCCCCCGGAGTTCTGCACCGGCTCCACGAAGACGGCCGCGACCGTCTCCGGTCCCTCCTGCTCGATGGCCCGGGCGATGTCGTCCGCGGCCCACCGGCCGAACGCCGCCCGGTCGTCGCCGTGCTCCGGTGCGCGGTAGAAGTTCGTGTTCGCCGCCTTGATGGCGCCGGGCACCAGCGGTTCGAAGTCCTGCCGGGCGGCGGGGATGCCGGTGATCGACAGCGCGCCCATCGTGGTGCCGTGGTAGGCGATCGCCCGGCTGACCACCTTGTACCGGTGCGGCTGGCCGATCAGCTTGAAGTACTGCCGGGCCACCTTCCAGGCGCTCTCCACCGCCTCGCCGCCGCCGGTGGTGAAGAAGACCGCGTTCACGTCGCCGGGGGCGAGCGCGGCGAGCCGCTCTGCCAGCTCGATCGCCTTCGGGTGGGCGTAGCTCCACAGCGGGAAGAACGCCAGCTCACCCGCCTGCTTCGCGGCCGCCTCGGCCAGCTCGGCCCGGCCGTGCCCGGCCTGCACGACGAACAGGCCCGACAGCCCGTCCAGGTACCGCCGGCCGCGGGCGTCCCAGATGTACGGTCCCTCGCCGCGCACGATCACCGGCACCGGACGATCGGCGTAGGAGGACATCCGGGTGAAGTGCATCCATAGGTGCTCGCGGGCGCTGGCCGACAGCGCGTCGCCGTCGGCGGGCGCCGGCGACTGCGGCACGGTCGTCATCGGGTTCCCCAGGCGTAGGTCTGTTTGGCGAGCTTGAGGTAGACGAACGTCTCGGTGTCCCGGACGCCCGGCAGGATCCTGACGCGCTCGGCGAGCAGCCGGAGCAGGTGGTCGTCGTCCTCGCAGACGATCTCGATCAGGATGTCGAACGAGCCCGCGGTGATCACGACGTAGTCGACCTCGTCGATCTCGGTGAGCTTGTCGGCGACCGCGAACAGGTCGCCCTCCACCCGCAGGCCGACCATGGCCTGCCGGCGGAAGCCGACCTGCAGCGGATCGGTCACGGCCACGACCTGCATGACCCCGCCGTCGATCAGCCGCTGGACCCGCTGGCGGACGGCGGCCTCGGACAGGCCGATGCTCTTGGCCAGGGCCGCGTACGAGCGGCGACCGTCCTTCTGCAGCTCCTCTATGATCCGCTTCGCCACGTCGTCGATCGGCGTGCCGTTCGACTGGCCGATGCGCACTCGCTCACCTCCGGCATTTCATGACGAGCCTCTCCCGTCACGGTTATCGCAGTCAAATCACCGTGATGCAAGTGTTTCCGTCCTGTGACTTGCCTACTACCGTTGATTCCTGAGTAGGCTCCCGCGCATGCGGGTCCTCCTGCTGGGCGCCGGGGGCGTCGGCGGTGCGGTCGCGCGGATCGCGGCGCGCCGGACGTTCGTCGAGTCGCTCGTGCTCGCCGATATCGACCCGGCACGCGCCGACCGGGTCGCCGCGGCGGCCGGCTCGGACCGGGTGAGCGGCGCGGCGGTCGACGCGGCCGACACCGGCGCCGTGCGCGCGCTGATCGAGGCCAGCCGCGCCGACGCCGTGCTCAACGCGTGCGACCCGCGGTTCGTGCTGCCGATCTTCACCGCGTGCCTGGCGGCCGGCCGGCCCTACCTGGACATGGCGATGTCGCTGTCCCGGCCACACCCGGAGCGGCCGTACGCGCTGCCCGGCGTGAAGCTCGGTGACGAGCAGTTCGCGCTCGCCGGCGAGTGGGAGCGGCGGGGCCTGCTCGCCCTGGTCGGGATCGGCGTCGAGCCGGGGCTGTCCGACGTCTTCGCCCGGTACGCCGCCGACCACCTGTTCGGCGAGATCGACGAGATCGGCGTGCGGGACGGCGCCGACCTGGTCGTCGATGGGTATCCGTTCGCGCCGACGTTCTCGATCTGGACCACGATCGAGGAGTGCCTCAACCCGCCGGTGATCTGGGAGCGCGACCGCGGCTGGTACACCACCGAGCCGTTCAGCGAGCCGGAGGTGTTCGATTTCCCGGCCGGCATCGGTCCGGTCGAGTGCGTGAACGTGGAGCACGAGGAGGTGCTGCTGGTCCCGCGCTGGGTCGACGCCGGCCGGGTCACGTTCAAGTACGGGCTCGGCAGCGAGTTCATCGACGTGTTGCGCACGCTGCACAAGCTCGGGCTGGACCGGACCGAGCCGGTCGCCGTGCCCGGCGGCACGGTCTCCCCGCGCGACGTGGTCGCGGCCTGCCTGCCCGACCCGGCCGGTCTGGGCGAGCGGATGCGCGGCCGTACCTGCGCCGGCACCTGGGTCACCGGCCGCGACCTGGATGGCCGGCCGCGCGAGGTGTACCTCTACCACGTGGTGGACAACGAGTGGTCCATGCGCGAGTACGGCAGCCAGGCCGTGGTGTGGCAGACCGCGGTGAACCCGGTGGTCGCGCTGGAGCTGCTGGACGCCGGGATCTGGGATAGGGCCGGAGTGCTCGGCCCGGAGGCGTTCGACGCGGTGCCGTTCCTCGACCTGCTCATGGACTACGGCTCGCCGTGGCAGCTGGCCGAGCGCACCAGAGAGGGAGTGACCAGCACATGAAGCGTGAGATGCGCAACGTCATCGCCGGGGAGTCGGTGCCGGCCGCCTCCGGGCAGACGACCGACCTCGTCGACCCGTCCACCGGGGAGACGATCGGCACGGCCGCGCTGTCCGGCCCCGAGGACGTCGACCGGGCGGTGCAGGCCGCCGAGCGGGCGTTCGAGACGTGGCGGGACACGACCCCGGGCGAGCGGCAGCGGGCGCTGCTGCGGATCGCCGACGCGATCGAGGCGCGCGCCGATGAGTTCGTGGCCGCCGAGTCCCAGAACACCGGCAAGCCGATCGGGCTGACCAGGTCCGAGGAGCTGCCGCCGATGGTGGACCAGATCCGGTTCCTGGCCGGCGCCGCCCGTTGCCTGACCGGCCTGTCCGCGGGGGAGTACATGGCCGGGCACACCTCGTACGTCCGGCGCGAGCCGGTCGGCGTCTGCGCCCAGGTCACGCCGTGGAATTACCCGATGATGATGGCCGTCTGGAAGTGGGCGCCGGCGATCGCGGCCGGCAACACGGTCGTCCTCAAGCCGTCCGAGACGACGCCGGTCACGACCGTGCTGATGGCCGAGCTGATGGCCGAGTTCCTGCCACCGGGCGTGCTGAACGTGATCTGCGGGGACCGCGACACCGGGCGGGCACTGGTCAGCCACCCCGGCCCGGAGATGGTCTCGATCACCGGCAGCGTGCGCGCCGGCCGCGAGGTGGCCGTCGCGGCCGGGGCCGACCTGAAGCGGGTGCACCTGGAGCTGGGCGGCAAGGCACCGGTGATCGTGTTCGACGACGCCGACCTGCCCGCGACGGCCGAGGGCATCGCGACGGCGGGGTACTTCAACGCCGGTCAGGACTGCACCGCGGCCACCCGGGTGCTCGCCGGGCCCAGGGTGCACGACGACCTGGTGGCCGCTCTCGCCGAGCAGGCCCGCGGCACCCGCACCGGGCCGCCCGGCGGGAAGGAGGAGGCGGCGTACGGGCCGCTGAACAACGCCACCCAGCTAGAGCGGGTCAGCGCCTTCTTCGACCGGCTGGCCGGCCATGCCCAGGTGCGGGCCGGTGGGCACCGCATCGGCGAGCGCGGCTACTTCTTCGAGCCCACTGTGGTCTCCGGGCTGCGGCAGGACGACGAGATGAGCCAGACCGAGGTCTTCGGCCCGGTGATCACCGTGCAGCCGTTCACCGACGAGGACCAGGCGGTGCGCTGGGCGAACGGCGTCGAGTACGGGCTCGCGTCCAGCGTGTGGACCCGAGATCACGGCCGCGCGATGCGAATGGCGCGCCGGCTCGACTTCGGCTGCGTCTGGATCAACACCCATATCCCGCTCGTCGCCGAGATGCCGCACGGCGGTTTCAAGCATTCCGGCCACGGCAAGGACCTGTCGATCTACGGGCTGGAGGACTACACCAGGATCAAGCATGTCATGTCGGCGATCGACTCCTGACCTGCCTGGCCACCCTCCGCCCGCTCCGCACCGACCCCTGACCCTTGGGAGCGCCGACCATGTCCGACCGTTCCGTCGACCCCATCGTCCGAGAACTGGGTATCCGAGAACTGGGTATCCGAGAGATCGTCGAGGCCCGCCTGTCTCGCCGGTCGGTCCTGTTCGGCGCCGCCGGCGCCGGCCTGGCCGCGGTGCTCGCCGCCTGCGGCACCGGGTCGGACTCCGGCGGCAACGGCGGCACCGCCGGCCCGGCCAAGCCCAGCCCGGCGACCGACCGGTCCGACACCGAGAAGGTCGTCCACTGGGCCAACTGGACCCTCTACCTCGACTACGACGAGGACACCAAGAAGTACCCGACGCTGGAGGCGTTCCAGCAGCAGACCGGCATCAGGGCGACCTACGCCGAGGACATCGACGACAACGACACCTACTACGGCAAGATCCAGGCGCAGCTGCGCAACGGCCAGGACATCGGCAAGGACATCGTCGTCTTCACCGACTGGATGGCGGCCCGGCTGATCCGGCAGGGCTACGCCCAGCAGCTGGACCAGGCGAACATGCCGAACGCGACGAACGTCCTCGCCAAGTACCGAGATGTCGACTTCGACCCGGGACGCAAGTACAGCCTGCCCTGGCAGGGCGGCTTCGGCGTGATCGCCTGGAACAAGGAGAAGGTCCCCGCCGGCCTGAAGGCCGTGTCCGACCTGTGGAAGCCCGAGCTCAAGGGCCGGGTCGAGGTACTCAGCGAGATGCGCGACACCATCGGGCTGATCATGCTGGAGCAGGGCGTCGACATCTCCGGCGACTTCACCGAAGACCAGTACATGGCCGCAGTCGACGAGCTGGAGAAGCAGATCTCGTCCGGCCAGATCCGCCAGGTGAAGGGCAACTCCTACAAGGAGGACCTGATCAACGAGGACGCGCTGGCGGTCATCGGCTGGTCCGGCGACATCTTCCAGATCAACGCGGAGGAAGGCGACCGGTGGGGGCTCACGCTCCCCGCGGCCGGCGGCACGATCTGGTCGGACAACCTGCTGGTGCCGGTCGGGTCGCCGCACAAGAAGAACGCGGAGAAGCTGATCGACTACTACTACGACCCGAAGGTCGCCGCGGAGGTCGCGGCCTGGGTCAACTACATCTGCCCGGTCGAGGGCGCGCAGCCGGAGCTGGAGAAGATCGACCCAGAGCTGGCGCAGAGCCCGTGGATCTTCCCGACCGAGGAGTTCCTGCAGCAGTCGAAGGCGTTCCGCACGCTCACCCCGGACGAGGAGACCGCCTACTCCGAGGCGTTCCAGAAGGTGATCGGTGCCTGAGGCGGACGGCGCCCCGTCCCGCGCGCTGCGGCTGGACGGGGTGACGAAGCGGTTCGGGTCCTTCGTCGCGGTCGACGACGTGTCGCTGACCGTCCCGGCGGGCTCCTTCTTCGCCCTGCTCGGGCCGTCCGGCTGTGGCAAGACCACCACCCTGCGGATAGTCGCCGGCCTGGAGCAGCCCACGGCCGGCGCCATCCACCTCGGCGAGACCGACGTGACGTACGCCAAGCCCTACCGCCGGCCGGTGAACACCGTCTTCCAGAACTACGCGCTCTTCCCGCACCTCGACGTTTTCGAGAACGTGGCGTTCGGGCTTCGCCGGCGGGGCGAGAAGGACCTGCGCCGGCGGGTCGGCGAGGCGCTGGACCTGGTCGAGCTGGGACACCTGGCCCGGCGGCGGCCGGCCCAGCTCTCCGGCGGCCAGCAGCAGCGGGTGGCGCTGGCCCGGGCGGTGGTGAACCGCCCGGACGTGCTGCTGCTCGACGAGCCGCTCGGCGCGCTGGACCTCAAGCTCCGGCGGCAGATGCAGATCGAGCTCAAGCGGATCCAGACCGAGGTCGGCATCACGTTCGTGCACGTCACGCACGATCAGGAAGAGGCCATGACGATGGCCGACACGATCGCGGTGATGAACGCCGGCCGGATCGAGCAGCTCGGCGCGCCGGTGACCCTGTACGAGTCGCCGGCCAGCGCGTACGTGGCGAACTTCCTCGGCCAGTCGAACCTGTTCCGTGCCCGGGTCACCGAGCGCGGCGCCGAGGTGGTCTTCGAGGTCGAGGGTCAGCGGCTGGTCATGCCGCCGGCGCGGTGCGGATGCGACGGCACGGACATCCTGGCCGGTGTCCGGCCGGAGAAGGTGCTTCTCGCCGTCGACGGCACCGCACCCGGGGCCGTCGACGGCGCCGACCGCGCGAGCGCGGGCGGTCGCAACGTGCTGACCGGCGGCATCGTCACCGACGCGAGCTTCACCGGGATGAGCACCCAGTACCTGGTGCTCATGCCGTGGGGTCAGGAGCTGACGGTCTTCGCGCAGAACCGGGGCGTCGGCGACGTGGTCGCCGTCGGCGAGCGGGTCTCGCTGGCCTGGGAGCCGGCGCACACGTTCGGGCTGGACGGAGCGCAGGACGCGGCGGCCGGCGTGCAGACCGTCGGCGCCGACGAGCCCGCACCGGTCGGCACGGGCGGCTAGCAGGCATGGCCAGCTTCGCTCCGGTCGCGGCCAGCGCCCGGGTCGCCGGACCGCCCGAGGGCCCGCCGGTCGAACCGGTGCGCCCGGCCCGCCGGCGCACGGCGTACCTGCTCCTGCTGCCCGGCCTGGCATGGCTGGTGGTGTTCTTCGCCATCCCGATCGGCGCGCTGGCCAGCACGTCCACGCAGACCCGGGTGCCGGGCGCGGAGATCGGCACGTACACCCAGACGTTCCGGCTGGCCAACTACGTCGACGCTCTGCAGGAGTACTACCCGCAGTTCCTGCGCTCGTTCGCCTACGCCGGGCTCGCCACCGTGCTCGCGCTGGTCATCGGCTACCCGCTGGCGTACGCGATTGCGCTCCGGTCGGGCCGGTGGAAGAACCTGCTTCTGGTGCTCGTGATCGCGCCGTTCTTCACCAGCTTCATCCTGCGCACGATCGCCTGGAAGCAGGTGCTCGCGGACGAGGCGCCGGTCGTCGGCCTGCTGAAGTTCGTGAACCTGCTCGGCCCCACCGACTCGCTCACCGCGACACCGTTCGCCGTGGTCGCCGGCCTCACGTACAACTTCCTGCCGTTCATGGTGCTGCCCCTCTACGCCAGCCTGGAGCGGCTCGACCCGCGCCTGGTCGAGGCGGCCGGCGACCTCTACGCCAACGGCGCCAGCACGTTCCGTCGGGTCACTCTGCCGCTGTCGATGCCGGGCGTGGTCGCCGGCACGCTGCTGACGTTCATCCCGGCGGCCGGCGATTACGTCAACGCGGCGCTGCTGGGCAACCCGTCCACGGCCATGATCGGCAACGTGGTGGACAGCCGGTTCTTCCGGGTGGTCGACTACCCGACCGCCGCGGCGCTGTCGTTCATGCTGATGGCGAGCATTCTGGTCCTGGTCAGCGTGTACATCCGCCGCGCCGGCACGGACGAGCTGGTGTGACCGGGGAGCCGGTGTGACTGCCACCTACGCCCCGCCCGCGCCGGCCCCGGCCGGCCGGCCGGAGCCCGCACACCGCCCGTCGGCGTTCCGGCGCACGGGCCGGTGGCTGGGGCGGCACGCGGTCGTGCTCTACGCGGGCCTCGCGCTCGCCTACCTGTTCGTGCCGATCGCCTACACGGTCGCGTTCTCGTTCAACGACGCCGGCCGGTCGAACCTGGTCTGGCACGGCTTCACCCTGGACAACTGGCGCAACCCGTGCGGTGCCCCGCAGGTGTGCACCGCGCTCGGCAACAGCATCAAGATCGGCCTGCTGGCCACGGTCGGCGCGACCCTGCTCGGCACGATGGTGGCGTTCGCCCTGGCCCGGCACCGGTTCCGGGGGCGGGCCGCCACCAACCTGCTGATCTTCCTGCCGATGGCGACGCCGGAGGTGGTGCTCGGCGCCTCGCTGCTGACGATGTTCCTCAACCTGCGCCTCAACCCGGGCTTCTGGACGATCGTGGTGGCGCACGTGATGTTCTGCATCTCGTTCGTGATCGTCACGGTGAAGGCGCGCATCGCCAGCCTCGACCCGCGGCTGGAGCAGGCGGCGATGGACCTCTACGCGACCGAGTGGCAGACCTTCCGCCGGGTCACCCTGCCGCTGGTGGCGCCGGGCATCCTGGCCGCCGCGCTGCTGGCATTCGCGCTGTCCTTCGACGACTTCATCATCACGAACTTCAACTCGGGCAACGTCACGACGTTCCCGAAGTTCGTCTACGTCTCGGCCACTCGCGGCATCCCGCCGCAGGCGAACGTCATCGGCACGGCGATGTTGCTGGTCGCCCTGCTGGTCGTCCTGCTGGCCCAGCTAGCCTCGGCACGTCGGCGACGGTGACGCCAGCGTTGGCAGGGGAGGGGTTCGATGTCCGGGCTGCATGACCGGCACCGCGCGGTGCTGCCCTCGTGGCAGGCGCTGTACTACGACGAGCCGATCGAGATCGTGCGCGGCTCCGGGCGGCGGGTGTGGGACGCCGACGGCACTTCCTACCTGGACTTCTTCGCCGGGATCCTGACCAACATGCTCGGCTACGACCTGCCCGAGGTACGGGCCGCGCTGACCGAGCAGATCGGCCGCGGCGTGCTGCACACCTCGACGCTGTACCTCATCCGCTCGCAGGTCGAGCTCGCCGAGCGGATCGCCGCGCTGTCCGGCATCCCGGACGCGAAGGTGGTGTTCGTCAACAGCGGCACCGAGGCGAACGAGGCCGCGCTGCTGTTCGCCACCCAGGTACGCCGGTCCACCCAGGTGCTCGCGCTGCGCAACAGCTACCACGGCCGCTCGTTCGCGGCGATGGGGATCACCGGTATCCGCGGCTGGTCGGCCTCGGCGCTGTCCCCGGTGAGCGTCCACTATGTACAGAGCGGGTACCGGTACCGGTCGCCGTACCGCAACCTGTCCGACGCCGACTACATCCGGGCCTGCGCGGACGACCTGCGCGACGTCATCGAGACGACGACGTCCGGTGACGTCGCCTGCCTGATCGCCGAGCCGATCCAGGGCGTCGGCGGCTTCGCCGTGCCGCCGGACGGCCTGTTCGCCGCGCTGAAGGACGTCCTGGACGAGTACGGCATCCTGCTGGTCTCCGACGAGGTGCAGACCGGCTGGGGTCGCACCGGCGAACACTTCTGGGGCATCGGCGCGCACGGGGTGACGCCGGACGCGATGACGTTCGCCAAGGGCCTCGGCAACGGGCTGGCGATCGGCGGTGTGGTGGCCCGGCGCGAGCTGATCGACTCGATCGGTGCGAACTCGATCTCCACGTTCGGCGGCAACCCGCTGTCCACCACCGCGGCCGTGGCCACCCTCGACTACCTGCTCGACCACGACCTGCAGGCCAACGCGCACAAGGTGGGCACCCGCCTGCTGGACGGGCTGCGCGGGCTGGCCGAGGCGCACCCGGCCGTCGGCGACGTGCGGGGGAAGGGATTGATGGCCGCCGTCGAGCTGGTCGTGCCCGGCACCACCGAGCCGAACGTGCCCGCCACCGCCCGGGTGATGGAGGAGACCAAGCAGGGCGGGCTGCTGGTCGGCAAGGGCGGTCCGCGCGGGAACGTCATCCGCATCTCCCCGCCGCTCACTCTGACCGAGGACGAGGTCGACGAGGGCCTGTCGATCCTCGCCGCCGCCCTTGCCGCCGCGGCGCCCACCCGCTAGCGGCACCATGTGTCGTCAGAGGTCGCCATGACGGCCACGAACGACACAGGATCCCGATACCGCAGGCTGAGCCTGTGGCTGGACACCTGCGGCGAGGAGCTGGCGCCGCGGCCGGCGCTGGACCGCGACCTCGATGTCGATGTCGCGGTGGTCGGGGCCGGCTACACCGGCCTGTGGACCGCGTACTACCTGGCGGCCGCGGACCCGTCGCTGCGGATCGCGCTCGTGGAGCGGGAGATCGCCGGGTTCGGCGCGTCCGGCCGCAACGGCGGCTGGTGCTCGGCGCTGTTCCCGACCAGCCGCGAGGTGCTGGCCCGGCGTGCCGGCCGCCCCGCCGCGATCGCCCTGCACCGGACCATGGTGGAAACGGTGGACGAAGTCGGTCGGGTGGTGGCGGCGGAAGGCCTGGATGTCGGCTGGGTGAAAGGCGGCACGCTGACGCTGGCCACCGGGCCGGCGCAGGTCACCCGGCTGCGCGCCGCCGTGCAGGCCGACCGCGACTGGGGACTGTCCGAGTCGGACAGTCGATGGCTGTCCGCTGCCGAGGTGGCCGAGCGGGTCTCCGCCGCCGGCGTGCTCGGTGCGGCGTACACGCCGCACTGCGCCCGGGTGCATCCGGCCCGGCTGGTGCGCGGCCTGGCCAGGGCGGTCGAGCGGCACGGCGTGCCGGTGTACGAGCGGACGGCTGCGCTGCGCATCCGCCCGGGTGGCGCCGGGCGGCCGGCCGAGGTGGACACGTCCGGCGGCCGGTTGCGCGCCGAGGTGGTGATCCGGGCGACCGAGGCGTACACGCCCGGGTTGCCAGGCCATCGCCGCGACCTGGCCCCGATCTATTCGCTCATGATCGGCACCGCGCCGCTGCCACCGCCGGCATCGGACCGGCTCGGCTGGCGCGGCGCCGAGACGGTCACCGACGGCCGGCGGCTGATCATCTACGCTCAGCACACCGCGGACGGGCGGATCGCGTTCGGTGGTCGCGGCGCGCCCTACCATTTCGGATCTCGGGTGCGGCCGGCGTTCGACCGGGACGACCGGGTGTTCGCCGCGCTGGAGCGAACCATGCGCGAGGTGTTCCCGGCCGCCGGCGACGTTCCGGTGACGCATCGCTGGGGCGGTCCGCTGGCCGTGCCGCGGGACTGGTTCGCGAGTGTCGGGCTGGACTCGAGCAGCGGGCTCGGTTGGGCCGGCGGGTACATCGGCGACGGCGTCGGCACCACCAACCTCGCCGGGCGGACGCTGGCCGACTTGGTGTTGCGCCGAGACACCGCGCTCACCCGGCTGGCCTGGGTCGGCCACCGCTCCCGGCGCTGGGAGCCGGAGCCGCTGCGCTGGCTCGGCGTCAACGCGGTGCGCTGGCTGGCGGCCGGCGCCGACGCCGCCGAGACGCGGATGAGCCGGTCGTCCCGCGGCCGAGCCGTTCTCGACCGTCTCCCCGGCAGCTGAGGCCGCCGCCCGGGGCGGCTCAGCCGACGGCGGCGGCGAACGCGGCGTCGAGCAGGTCCAGGCCCTCGAGCAGCAGGTCGTCGCCGATCACCAGCGGCGGCAGGAAGCGCAACACGTTGCCGTACGTGCCGGCGGTGAGCACGACGAGGCCGGCGCCGTGGCACCGGGCCAGCGCCTGCTGGGTCAGCTCCGGGTTCGGGGTGTGGTCGTCCGCGCCGGCGACCAGCTCCACGGCGAGCATCGCGCCCCGCCCGCGGACGTCTCCCACCTGCGGGTAGCGCGCGGCCAGCGCGCGCAGCCGGGGCAGCATGACGGAGCCGATGTGTCGGGCCCTCTCGACGAGGCCCTCCCGCTCGATCATGTCGATCGTGGCCAGCGCGGCGGCGCAGGCCACGGGGTTGCCGCCGTACGTGCCGCCCAAACCCGAGGCGTGCACCGCGTCCATCATCTCGGCGCGCGCGGTGACGCCGCCGAGCGGCAGCCCGCCGGCGATGCCCTTCGCGGTCGCCACGATGTCGGGGACCACGCCCTCGTGCTCGCACCCGAACCAGTAGCCGGTGCGGCCGAAGCCGGTCTGCACCTCGTCGGCGATCAGCGGGATCCCGTGGCCGCGGCAGTAGTCGGCGATCCGGGGGAGAAACCCCTCGGCGGGCTCGACGAAGCCCCCCTCCCCCTGGATCGGTTCGACCACCACCGCGGCCACGTTCTCCGTCCCGACCTGCGTCGCGACAATCTCCACGAACCGCTGGAACGCCTCCCCCGAACAGCGGTCCGCCCCCGTTGGCCACCTGAACGGGTACGCCATCGGCACCCGGTAGACCTCCGGCGCATACGGGCCGAAGGACTGCTTGTACGGCCGGTTCTTCGCGGTGAGCGTCATGGTCAGCAGCGTCCGGCCGTGGTACGCATGCTCGAACGCGATCACCGCCGGCCGGCCGGTGTAGGCGCGGGCGACCTTGACCGCGTTCTCCACCGCCTCGGCGCCCGAGTTGACGAGCATCGACCGCTTCTCGTGGTCACCCGGGGTGAGCCGGTTCAGCTGCTCGCAGACCGCGACGTAGCCCTCGTACGGCGTCACCATGAAGCACGTGTGGGTGAACCGCGCGGCCTGCTCGCTGACCGCCTCGACCACCGCCGGCGCCGCGTTGCCGACGTTGACCACGGCGATCCCCGACCCGAAGTCGATGAGGCTGTTGCCGTCGACGTCGACCAGCACCCCGCCGCCGGCCCGCTCGACGAAGATCGGCAGCACGGTCCCGACGGCGGCCGGAACGGCCGCGCTCCGGCGGGCGAGCAGCGCCCGCGACCGCGGCCCCGGCACCTCGGTGACGAGCCGGCGGCGCTGTGGCACAGTCGGCGCGCCGGAGCCGGCGGACCGGATCCGGGTCGTGCCGGCGTGCGTCTCGATCATGACCACCCTGCTCGCGTCAGAGCACCGTTTCGAAGGCGTGGACACCATACTGCCTTTGAATCCAGCGTGGGAAGGTTTTCTTGCAACGGAATCCGTCGTCCAGGAGGTTTTCGATGACCACACGGCACGTGTTCTGGCTCGCCGGCCGGCCGGCCACCGGCGAGGAGGCGTTAGAGGTGCGGCGGCCCTACGACGGCCGGTCGCTGGGCGAGGTCTCGGTGCCGACAGACGCCCAGGTCGAGCAGGCGGTCGCGGCGGCCGACGGGGTGCGCCACGACCTCGCGGCGCTGCCGGCGCACGCCCGGGCGACCGCGCTGGCGCACGTGTCGGGCCGCATCGGCGAGCGGGCCGAGGAGATCGCCCGGCTGATCACGGACGAGAACGGCAAGCCGCTGAAGTGGTCGCGGATCGAGGTGGCGCGGGCGGTATCGACGTTCCGGTGGGCGGCCGAGGAGGCCCGCCGGTGGAGCGGAGAGCTGCAGCGGCTGGACACCGACCCGGCCGCGACCGGGCGGCTCGCGGTGGTGCGCCGTTTCCCGCGCGGGCCCGTGCTCGGCGTTTCGCCGTTCAACTTCCCGCTCAACCTGGTCGCGCACAAGGTCGCGCCCGCGCTCGCGGTCGGCGCGCCGATCGTGGTGAAGCCGGCGCCGGCCACCCCACTGACCGCGCTGCTGCTCGGCGAGCTGCTGGCCGAGACCGAGCTGCCCGCGGGCAGCGTCTCCGTGCTTCCGGTGGGCAACGACCGGGCCGGCGGGCTGGTCGCCGACCCCCGGCTGCCGGTGCTGTCGTTCACCGGCTCGGGGCCGGTCGGCTGGGCGCTGAAGGAGCGGGTCCCGCGCAAGCACGTGGTGCTGGAGCTCGGCGGCAACGCCGCGGTCGTGGTCTGCGACGACTGGCCGGACCTGGACTGGGCGGCGCAGCGGATCGCGACGTTCTCCAACTACCAGGCCGGGCAGTCGTGCATCGCCGTGCAGCGGGTGTACGTGGACCGGCGGGTCTACGACCCGCTCACCGCCCGGGTGGTCGCGGCGGTCCAGGCGCTCGCCACCGGCGACCCCGCCGACGAGAAGACCGACGTCGGGCCGATGATCAGCGAGGACGCCGCGCGCCGGGTCGAGGCGTGGGTCGACGAGGCGGTGCAGGCCGGAGCGCGGGTGCTGGCCGGCGGCGTCCGGGAGGGCACCGCGTACACCCCGACCGTGCTCGCCGACGTGCCCGCCGGGCAGCGGGTGCTCGACGAAGAGGTGTTCGGCCCGGTGCTCACCCTCGCCCCGTTCGACTCGACGGACGAGGCGTTCGCCCTGGTGAACGGATCGCGGTACGGGCTGCAGGCGGGCGTGTTCACCCGCGACGTGGCCACGGCGTTCGCCGCGCACCGCGAGCTGCGCGTCGGCGGGGTGATCGTCGGCGACGTGCCGAGCTACCGGGCCGACCAGATGCCATACGGCGGGACGAAGGAGTCCGGCACCGGTCGCGAGGGCGTGCGCTCGGCCATGGATGACCTGACCGAGCCGCGCACGATGGTGCTTACCGGCCTCCCGCTCTAGCCGGTGCTCCGGGCGCCGGCGGGCGGTACTGGTCGCCGATGCCGAGCAACGCACCCGACTCGCGCAGCACGGACTCGAACATCGGCTCGGCGTCGTCGACGGCGAACTTCAGGTGTCCGAAGACCTCCATGCAGACCGTGCCGTAGAGCCGGATCCAGCAGGAGAGGAAGACGTGCATCACGCCGAGCGGGAGCGGCACCGGGAAGTCCTCGCACCAGGCGCGCAGCTGGCCGGCCAGCGCCGGGTCGAGCTCGCTGTCGGCCTGCACCGGGAACGGGCGGCGCAGGTAGAGCTCGGCGATGAGGGCGCCGAAGACGCCGCCGAACCGGCGCCCGGCCTCGTGCGCCGGCCCCTCGTGTCGGGGCTCGCCGGCGTGGTCGAGCGGGTTGACGCCGCCGATCGGGCTGCCGAACAGCAGCGCGAACTCCGCCCGGTGACCGAGCGCCCAGGACCGGAACGTCCGGCTTACCGCCATGAGGCGGCCGGGGATGTCGTCGGCGGGTAGCCGGTCCCGCTCCCGCTCCAGCGCGTCGGACAGCTCGTCGTAGAGGTCCGCGATCACGTGCACGATCAGGTCGTCCCGGCTCGGGAAATAGCGGTAGAGGCCCGGCGCGGTCATCCCCATCTCGCGGGCGATCGCGCGTAGCGACAGCCCCTCGGCCCCGCGCTCGACGAGCACCCGGCGGGCGGTCTGCTTGATCTCGGTGACGGTGGCCGCACGGACGCGGTCCCGCCGGGTCAGCGGTACAGCCACGTCGACCTCCCTCCGCTGACCTCGTCACGAACGCACTTGACAGACGTAAACATCGTATGCCAAGTTAACGGCGTTCACAAGAACAGCGTTCACTGCCGTGACAGAACGTCGCATCTTACCGCCGGGAGGGGTCGTCATGTTCGAGGCGCTCGGGCGAGTCATGTACCGCCGCCGCCGCTGGGTCGTCGCGCTCGCCGTCGCGTTCCTCGCCTTCGCCGCCGCCTGGGGGACCGGCGTGTTCGGCAGCCTGGCCAGCGGCGGCTTCGAGAATCCGCGCAGCGACAGCTACCGAGCCGCCCGGCAGGCCGAGCAGGAGCTCGGCCGCGACGACGCCGACGTGATCGCCCTGTACCGCAGCGCGGACTCCACAGTGGACGACCCGGCGTACCGGACCGCGGTCACCGGCACGCTGGACGCGCTGCCGCGCGACGTGGTCGACCGGGTGACCACCTACTGGGACACCAGGGCGCCGCAGCTGGTCAGCGAGGACCGCCGCGCGACGTACGCGGTGCTGCACCTGGCCGGCGACGAGGACGCCCGCACGGACGGGCTGGCCCGGATCGAGGACCGGCTCGACGCGCCCGGCCTGCAGACCCAGGTCGGCGGACTGACCACGATCAACCGGGACATCAACGACCAGGTCAGCGAGGACATCGGGCGGGCGGAGAGCCTGTCGATGCCCATCGTGCTGGTGCTGCTCGTGGTCGTCTTCGGCAGTCTCGCCGCGGCCAGCCTGCCGCTCGCGATCGGGATCACCGCGATCCTCGGCGCGTTCGCCGCGCTGCGCGGGCTGACCATGGTGACCGACGTCTCGGTGTTCGCGATCAACATCATCACGATCCTGGGGCTGGGTCTGGCCATCGACTACGGCCTGTTCGTGGTCAGCCGATTCCGTGAGGAGCTGCGCCGCGGCGCCAGCACCGAGGACGCGGTGGCCCGCACGATGGCCACCGCCGGCCGCACGGTGGCCGTCTCCGGCGTCACGGTCGCCATCGCGCTCGCCGGACTGCTGCTCTTCCCGCAGAACTTCCTGCGCTCGATGGGCTTCGGCGGCATCGCCGCGGTGCTGGTCGCGATGGTCGCCGCGCTGACGGTGCTGCCCGCGCTGCTCGGCCTGCTGGGCCACCGGGTCGACGGGCTGTCGGTCCGCCGGCTGGCCCGCCGGGTGCTGGGCCGCCGGGTGCTGGGCCGCCGGGTGTTGGGCCGCCGGGTGTTGGGCCGGCCGGAGCCACGTGCCGCCACGGCCGGCGCCCGCGCCGACGGCCACGGCGCCTGGTACCGGATCGCGCACAGCGTCATGCGGCGCCCGGTCGTGTACGCCGTCGGTATCGTCGCCCTGCTGCTGGCGCTGGGCGCGCCGTTCCTTCGGGTCGAGTTCGGCGGGGTCGACGCCCGGGTGCTCCCGGCCGGCACCGAGAGCCGGCAGGTCGCCGAGGCGATCGACCGCGACTTCACCCGCAACGCGACGAGCCCGATCGACGCCGTGCTGACCCTGCCCGCGCCGGTTGACTCGGCCGCCGGGCAGGCCGCGGTGGCCGGCTACGTCGATGCCGTGCAGCAGGTCCCGGGCGTGACCAGCGCGGCGGTCACCGGCGCGGCGGCCGACACCGCGCGGGTGAGCATCGGCTACGCCAGCGACCCCATCGCCGCCGAGACGCGCGAGCTGGTCCAGCGGATTCGCGACGTGCCCGCGCCGCCCGGCGGCCGGGCGCTGGTCGGCGGGCAGAGCGCGGAGCTGGTCGACCTGCTGGACAGCCTCGGCAGCCGGCTGCCGTGGATGGCGCTGCTCGTGGTCGCGGCGACGTTCGTGCTGCTGTTCCTGGCATTCGGCTCCCTCGTGCTGCCGGCCAAGGCGGTGGTGATGAACGTGCTGTCGCTGTCCGCGTCGTTCGGTGCGCTGGTGTGGATCTTCCAGGACGGGCACCTGTCCGGGCTGCTCGACTTCACCCCGACCGGCACGATCGAGGCGACTCAGCCGATCCTGGTGCTGGCGATCGTCTTCGGGCTGTCGATGGACTACGAGGTCTTCCTGCTGTCGCGGATCCGCGAGCAGTACGACCTCATCGGCGACAACACGGCCGCGGTGGCAACCGGCCTGCAGCGCAGCGGCGGCATCATCACCAGTGCCGCGCTGCTGCTGATGATCGTGGTGGGGGCGTTCTCGACCTCGGGCATCACGTTCATCAAGCTCATCGGGGTGGCGATGATCATCGCGATCCTGGTGGACGCGACCGTGGTGCGGGTGCTGCTGGTGCCGGCGACGATGCGGCTGCTCGGCCGGGCGAACTGGTGGGCACCGAGGCCGCTGCGCCGGGTGTACGCCCGCTACGGCATCCGCGAGTCCGATGCCGTGCGGGAGCAGCCCCAGCCGGTGGGCGCCAGCGCCTGACCGGTCCGCTCCCCGCCCGCCTGCGACAATCGTTCCGTGAGCGAGCGCGAGGGCCCGCAGCGCGAGCGGGGAGTGGGGCCGGCTGTCCGGGCGGCGGCCATGCCGGCTGGATCGGCGGCGGAGCGGGCACAGCGCGAGCGCGAGGTCGTCCTGCTCGGGTCGACCGGGTCGATCGGGCGGCAGGCCATCGAGGTGGTCCGCCGCGCCGGCGACCGGTTCCGGGTGGTCGGCCTCGCGGCCGGTGGGGGCGAGGTCGGCCTGCTCGCCCGGCAGGCGCTGGAGCTGGGCGTCGACGTCGTCGCGGTGAGCCGGGCGACCGCCGCCCAGGACCTGCAGCTCGCGTTCTACGCCGCCGCCGCGGAGCGCGGGTACGCCTCCGGCGGGTTCGCGGTGCCCAAGATCCTGGCCGGGCCGGACGCCGCCGCCGAGGTCGCCGCCTGGCCGGCCGACGTCGTGCTGAACGGCATCACCGGCTCGGTCGGGCTCGGCGCCACGCTGGCCGCGCTGGACGCGGGCCGGACGGTGGCGCTGGCGAACAAGGAGTCGCTGGTCGCCGGCGGCCCGCTGGTGCTCGACAGGGCGCGGCCCGGGCAGCTTGTACCCGTCGACTCGGAGCATTCCGCGCTCGCCCAGTGCCTGCGCGGCGGCCGGGCCGACGAGGTGCGCCGGCTGGTGCTCACCGCGAGCGGCGGGCCGTTCCGCGGCCGGTCGCGCGCCGAGCTGGCGAGCGTGACGCCCGAGCAGGCGCTGGCCCACCCGACCTGGGCGATGGGCCCGGTGATCACGGTGAACTGCGCCACCCTGATGAACAAGGGCCTGGAGGTCATCGAGGCGCACCTGCTGTTCGGGGTGCCGTACGACGACATCGACGTGGTCGTGCACCCGCAGTCGGTCGTGCACTCGATGGTGGAGTTCACCGACGGGTCGACGCTGGCCCAGGCCAGCCCGCCGGACATGCGGCTGCCGATCGCGCTCGCGCTGGGCTGGCCGGACCGGGTGCCGGCGGCGGCTCCCGCGGTGGACTGGTCGACCTCGCAGAGCTGGCAGTTCTTGCCGCTGGACGCCGACGCCTTCCCGGCCGTCGGGCTGGCCCGGACGGCGGGACGGGCCGGCGGCTATGCCCCGGCCGTGCTCAACGCGGCGAACGAGGAGGCCGTGGCCGCGTTCCTGGCGGGCCGGCTGCCGTTTCCTGGCATCGTCGACACGGTCGGGCGGGTCGTCGCGGACGGCCCCGGCGGGAACCCTGTCACCATCTCCGAGGTTGTCCAGGCGGAGGAGTGGGCCCGCGCGCGGGCGCGCGAGCTGATCGATGCCGGCGGCGAGCCGGCGGGGAGTGGTCGATGAGCTTCACGGTGGGCGTTGTGCTGTTCGCGCTCGGCATCGGCGTGTCGGTCGCGCTGCACGAGTTCGGCCATCTCCTGACCGCGAAGGCGTTCGGCATGAAGGCCACGCGGTACTTCATCGGTTTCGGGCCCACGCTGTTCTCGTTCCGCCGCGGCGAGACCGAGTACGGGCTGAAGGCCATCCCGGCGGGCGGGTTCGTCAAGATCATCGGCATGACCCACCTGGAGGAGGTCGACAAGACCGACGAGCCCAGGGCGTTCTGGCGGTTCCCGGCGTGGCAGCGGACGGTCGTGCTGGTCGCGGGGTCGGTCACCCACTTCCTGGTCGCGCTGGTCGCGATCTACGGCGCCGCGGTGACCACGGGCCTGCCCACCGACAAGGCCATCGTCGGCCAGGTCCAACCGTGTGTGATCCGCGTGGGGGAGACCGACGGCCGCGTCCGCGAGTGCCGCCCCGACGAGGACCCGCCCGCGCCCGCCGCCGTGGCCGGGCTGCGGGACGGCGACCGCATCGTCCGGGTCGGCGACACGCGGGTGCGCACGTTCGACGACCTGCTGCAGGTGCTGCGCGCCAACCCCGGGCGGACGCTGCCGGTGACTTACGTGCGCGGCGGGGACGAGCGGACCACCACGATCCCCATCGCTGCCGTGCGGCGCGCGCCGACCGGCTCCGAGGAGGCCGGCCCGGACGGGCTGACCACCGTGGGCGCGATCGGCGTCGCGCGGACGGCGGTCGAGCAGTTGGGGCCGGTCGACGCGGTCGGCGGGTCGTTCCGGTTCACTGGCACGATCGTGGCCGGCACGTTCGGGGCGATCAAGACACTGCCGGAGAAGATCCCGCCGCTGTTCGGCGCGCTCGCCGGCGAGGAGCGCGACGCCGATGGGCCGGTCAGCGTCGTGGGCGTGTCCCGGGTCGGCGGGCAGGCGGTCGAGGCCGGGTCGGCCCTGGTCTTCCTGCTGCTGCTGGCCGGGTTCAACATCTTCGTCGGCATCTTCAACCTGTTCCCGCTGCTGCCTCTCGACGGCGGGCACATCGCCGTGCTGTGGTTCGAGCGGATCCGGTCCCGGATCGCCCGCGCGCTCGGCCGGGCCGACCCTGGGCCCGTCGACCTGAACAAGCTGATGCCGCTGACCATGCTGGTTATCGTCGTGTTCGGCGGGATCTCGCTGGTCGCGATCCTCGCCGACATCGTGAACCCGATCGCCAACCCGTTCCAGTGATCCCGCGAGAGGCACCGCTCCCGTGACCGCCGTCTCACCGCGCCTGCCCACGCCGCTGGGTATGCCGTCCGCGCCGCCGCCGACGCTGGCACCGCGCCGCACCTCCCGGCAGATCCGGGTCGGGTCCGTGCTGGTCGGCGGCGACGCGCCGGTGTCCGTCCAGTCGATGACGACGACGCCGACCACGGACGTCAACGCCACCCTGCAGCAGATCGCCGAGCTGACCGCGACCGGATGCCAGATCGTCCGGGTCGCCGTGCCGTCCCAGGACGACGCGGACGCGCTGCCGGCGATCGCCCGCAAGTCGCAGATCCCGGTGATCGCCGACATCCACTTCCAGCCCAAGTACGTGTTCGCCGCGATCGACGCCGGCTGCGCCGCGGTCCGCGTCAACCCCGGGAACATCAAGGCGTTCGACGACAAGGTCGCCGAGATCGCGAAGGCCGCGTCCGACGCGGGTGTATCGCTGCGGATCGGGGTCAACGCCGGCTCGCTGGACAAGCGGCTGCTGGCCAAGTACGGCAAGGCGACGCCGGAGGCGCTGGTGGAGTCCGCGCTATGGGAGGCGTCGCTGTTCGCCGAGCACGACTTCCACGACTTCAAGATCTCGGTCAAGCACAACGACCCCGTCGTGATGGTCCGGGCGTACGAGCAGCTCGCCGGGGCGTGCGACTACCCGCTGCACCTTGGCGTGACCGAGGCCGGGCCGGCGTTCCAGGGCACGATCAAGTCGGCGGTCGCGTTCGGCGCGCTGCTTTCGCGCGGGATCGGCGACACCATCCGGGTCTCGCTGTCCGCGCCGCCGGTCGAGGAGGTCAAGGTCGGCATCCAGATCCTGGAGTCGCTGAACCTGCGCCAGCGCGGGCTGGAGATCGTCTCCTGCCCCTCCTGCGGCCGCGCCCAGGTGGACGTCTACACGCTGGCCGACCGGGTGACCGCCGGCCTGGAGGGCATGTCGGTGCCGCTGCGGGTCGCGGTCATGGGCTGCGTGGTCAACGGCCCCGGCGAGGCGCGGGAGGCCGACCTCGGCGTCGCGTCCGGCAACGGCAAGGGCCAGATCTTCGTGCGCGGCGAGGTCATCAAGACCGTGCCGGAGGCGCAGATCGTGGAGACCCTGATCGAGGAGGCCCTCCGCCTCGCCGAACAGATGGAGGATGACGGCGCCACCTCCGGCCCACCCACCGTCTCCGTGTCCTGACTAGCCCGCCCTACGTGCCCGCGAGTGCTGATATCACCCCGCGAGTGGTGAGTTCGCCGGCCGGATGGTGAGCAGTAGCTCCTCACTCAGACCGCGAAGTCGTCACTCGCGACTGGCGCCGGGTTACCCGAGGGCGGCGAGAAAGGCGCGGGCGACGGGGACCGCGGCGGTCCGGCCGTGCTCGCCGTCCTGGACGAAGACGGCGAACGCGAGGTCGCCGCGGTAGCCGATGAACCAGGCGTGCGCGCGCGGCGGGGTCTCCGTGCCGTACTCCGCGGTGCCGGTCTTGCCGAACACCGGCTCGCCGGGCAGGTCGGCCAGCGCGCGGCCGGTGCCGTCGGTGACCACCGCGCGCATCATGTCGCGCAGGGCCGGCAGCACCGCTTCCGGCGGCCCGGACGGCCCCTCGCCGTCGGTCTCCGCCGGCGTCCCGGCAAGCAGGCTCGGCACGACCGCCGACCCCCGCTGCACCGCCGCGGCCACCAGCGCGAGCGCGAGCGGGCTGACCTCCACCCGGCCCTGGCCGATCGCGTCCGCAGCCTTCTCGGTGTCGTCCTTCGGGGCCGGCACCGACCCGCCGAACGAGTCCACCGGCAGCCGCCACTTCGTGCCGACGCCGTAGCGGGCCGCCGCCTCGCCGAGCGCGGGCGGCGCCAGCCGCTCGCTCAGCGCCGTGAACGTGGTGTTGCACGAGCGGGCGAACGCGGCCCGCAGCGGCACCCGGCCGAGGGCGAAGCGGTCCTCGTTCTGGAACACCTTGCCGGACACGGTCGTCGTCGCCGGGCAGTCCACAGTGGACGAAGTTCGCATGGCGCCGCCGTCGAGCAGCGCGGTCGTGGTGACCACCTTGAACGTCGAGCCCGGCGGGTAGCGCCCAGCCAGCCCGATCTCGTACGGCACCGCCTCGTTGTTCGCGACCGCGACCAGCGCTCCGGTCGAGGGGCGCACGGCGACGAGGGCGGTCGGCGTCGACCGGGTCGCCACCGCCGCGTCGGCCGCGGTCTGGATCTCGGTGTCCAGCGTGGTGCGAACCGCGGTACCCGGCTTGCCGGCGATCTCGCCGACCGTGGCCACCGGCTGCTCCTGGGCGTCCACAATCCGCACGATCGCGCCCGCAGTTCCGGTGAGCTCGTCGTTCAGCGCCCGCTGCAGGCCGGACAGGCCGAGCTCGTCCCCCGCCCGGTAGGCCGGCCCGGCCTCGTCCAGCACCTCCTTCGTCGCCTCGCCGACCCGGCCGAGCAGCGGCTGGGCGAACCGGGCCGTCGGGCCGAGCAGCCGGGTGTCCTCCCGGAAGAACGTGCCCGGCAGGGCGTGGATGCGGGGCTTGACCTTCTCGTAGTCGGGCCGGCGCAGCGTGATGACCGGCACGAACGCGGTCGGCTTCGCCTTGCGCACGTCGGCCACGATGTCCGCGGCGCTGATGTCCAGCTCGTCGGCGAGCGTGCGGGCCAGCCGGGCCAGGTCGGTCACCCGGTTCGGCTGGATGCCGACGATGACCACGTCGGTCTCGCGGAACAGCGGCCGGCCGGCGGCGTCGGTGAGGCTCGCCCGCTCCGGCAGCGCTCGCTCGACCGCGAGCCGCTGCCCCTCGCCGAGCTGCGGATGCACGTCGGCGGGTTCCCAGTGCACCCGCCAGGCGTCGTCGGCGCGTACCAGCGCCAGCCGCCCGTCGTACCGCCATGGCTCGGCGATGCCCAGGATCGACCAGCTCGCCCGGTACGCCGCGGTCGCCCGGTCGCCGTCGGTCTCCACCTCGCCGACCGCGAGCTCGGCCGTGGACTCGCCGAGGGCCTCCTTCGTCTGCTGCAGCACGGCCCGTGCGCCGGCCGCGTTGTCGGTGGCCGCCGCGGCGGCGGCGACGTCGCCGCGCGCCCAGGCGTCGAGGAACGCGACGGCGGCATCGTCCGGCTTCGGGTCGTCGCCGAACAGCGAGCAGCCGGTGACGGCGACGGCGAGGGCAGCGAGCACGGCGGCGACGCGGCGCACGGCGAGGTCCTCCGATCGAGCGGCGGTGCGGGGTGCGGGACGGCTGGTGCTCAGAACAGGACGCTCATGAACGTCCCGACGCTAACGAACCCGACCCGGTCGTACGCGCGCCGGGCCGGGGCGTTGAACTCGTTCACGTACAGACTGACCACCGGCGCGATCGAGCGCAGCGCCTCGGCCACCACGGCCGCGGTGCCGGCGGTGCCGTAGCCGCGGCCGCGCAGGGCCGGGTGCACCCACACCCCCTGGATCTGGCACGCCCGCTCGGACACAGCGCCGATCTCGGCCTTGAACACCACCTCGCCGCCGTCTACCCGGGCGAACGCCCGGCCGCCGGCGACCAGGTCACGGACCCGCGACCGGTACGCCGCCCCGCCGTCGCCGCTCAGCGGCGAGGTGCCCACCTCCTCGGTGAACATCGACACGCACGCGGGCAGCAGGATGTCCAGCTCGTCCGGGCGGACCGGGCGGACCCGCGGATCGGCCGGCACCGCCGGCCGCAGCCGGGTGGCGAGCAGCGGCTGCGCCGGGCGGACGTCGCGGGCGCGGCCCCAGTACGGCGCGAGCATCGCCCACAGCGGGCGGACCGCGTCCACCGGCCCGACGATCGACGAGCAGCGCCGTCCCTGCCGGCGGACCCGCTCGGCGAAGGCCCGCAGGGCCGGCCCTGCCGTGCCGACGGGGACCAGGTTCGTGCCGGCGAAGCAGGCCGCCTCCAGCGCCAAGCCCCCGTACCCCCACACCTGCGCGCCGAGCCGCCATGGATCGAGCCCGGCCGCCTCCACCCGGGACGCGACGTAGCAGTTGGCCACCGGATCGAGGTCGAGGAGGGAGCGCAGCTCGGGCAGGTCGCGCCCGTCGAGCAGCCGAGCGGTCGCGAGCCTCAGCACCGGCGTGCCCCCATCACACCGCCACAATAAGCGAGCGCGAGCGCTCGCAGCGCGAGCGGACCAGCACGGGGCGAGCGCGAGCGCTCGCAGCGCGAGCGGACCAGCACGGGGCGAGCGCGAGCGCTCGCAAACGGATCGGGCGGCCGACCGCGGCGCGGCTATGGTCGCGCCATGGTGCACCGGATGTCGGCGTCGTTCGTGCGCACGCTGCGCACCAACCCGGCCGACGCCGAGGTGCCGAGCCACCGGCTGCTGGTCCGCGCCGGGTACGTCCGCCGCGCCGCTGCCGGGCTCTACACCTGGCTGCCGCTGGGCCTGCGGGTGCTGCGCAACATCGAGCGGGTGGTCCGCGAGGAGATGGACCGGATCGGCGGGCAGGAGCTGCTCTTCCCCGGCCTGCTGCCGCGCGAGCCGTACGAGACGACCGGCCGGTGGGAGGAGTACGGCGCGGACGTGTTCCGGCTGCGCGACCGGCGCGGCGCGGAGTACCTGCTCGGCCCGACCCACGAGGAGATGTTCACCCTCCTCGCCCGCGCCGAGCTGGCCTCCTACCGCGACCTGCCGCTCGTGCTGTACCAGGTGCAGACGAAGTACCGGGACGAGCCGCGGCCCCGCTCCGGCGTCATCCGCGGCCGGGAGTTCCTGATGAAGGACGCCTACTCGTTCGACCTGGACGAGGCCGGGCTGCAGAAGTCGTACGACCTGCACCGCGAGGCGTACCAGCGCGTCTTCGACCGGCTCGACGTGCGGTATCTGATCGTGGCCGCGCTGTCCGGCGCGATGGGCGGTTCGCGGTCGGAGGAGTTCCTCGCCCCCACGCCGATTGGGGAGGACACGTTCGTCCGGTGCGCGCGGTGCGGGTACGCGGCCAACCAGGAGGCGGTATCCACGCCGGTGGCGGCGGTCGACCGCGGGCCCGGCGAGGTGCCGCCGCTGGAGGTGCTGGACACCCCGGACACCCCGACCATCGACACGCTCGCCGCCCACCTCGGTGTGCCCGCGTCGGCGACGCTGAAGAACCTCCTGGTGTGGGCGGACGACGAGGTGGTCGCGGTCGGCGTGCCGGGCGACCGGGAGGTCGACCTGTCCCGGGTCGAGGCGGCGCTGGCGCCGGCGCAGGTGCGCATCTTCGAGGCGCCCGACTTCGCCGGCCGGCCCGACCTCGTCCGCGGGTACGTGGGCCCGCAGGGCATGGCTGGACGCGCGTTCCGGTACCTGGCCGACCCGCGGGTCGCCCCGGGCACGGCGTGGGTGACCGGCGCAAACGAGGTCGACCGGCACGCTCGCAACGTGCTCGCCGGCCGCGACTTCACCGTCGACGAGTACACCGACGTCGTCCTCGTGGCCGATGGCGACCCCTGCCCGCGCTGCGGCGGGCCGGTGACGGTGGGCCGCGCGGTCGAGGTCGGGCACATCTTCCAGCTCGGCCGCAAGTACGCGGACGCGTTCGGGCTGGACGTGCTCGGCCCGGACGGCGCGCCGGCGCGGGTGACGATGGGGTGCTACGGACTCGGGATCAGCCGCACGGTCGCGGTCATCGCCGAGCAGCACCACGACGAGCGCGGCCTGGTCTGGCCGCCCGAGGTGGCGCCGTACGACGTGCACGTCGTGCCGATCGGCCGCGGCGACCAGCTGAAGCACGCGCTCGAGCTGGCCGGGCGGCTCACCGCGGAAGGCCGCGAGGTGCTCGTCGACGACCGTGCGGACGCCTCGGCCGGGGTGAAGCTCACCGACGCCGAGCTGATCGGCGTGCCGTGGATCGTGGTGGTCGGTCGCCGGGTCGGCGAGGGCGTGGTCGAGCTGCGCGACCGCGCCAGCGGCGAGCCTCGGGACGTGCCGCTGGACGAGATCGCTGCGGCGGTCGGCGGGTGACCACCGACCGGCTGGAGGCGGTGATCTTCGACTGGGGCGGCACGCTGACGCCCTGGCACACGATCGACTTCGCCGAGGCCTGGCGGGCCTGCGGCTTCGGCGAGGAGGTCGCCCGGCGGCTGCACGACGCGGAGCAGGAGGTGTGGCGCCGGGCGCGGGACGAGCAGGTCAGCGGCACGCTCGCGGAGGTCTTCGCCGCGGCGGAGGCACCGATGACCGACGATGTGCTGGCCGCCTACTTCGAGTGGTGGGAGGAGCACACGTTCACCGACCCCGAGGCGCCGCCCCTGCTGGTGGGCCTGCGCGAGCGGGGCCTGCGGGTCGGCGTGCTGTCCAACACGCTCTGGCCGCGGGCCGAGCACGAGCGGGTGTTCGCCCGCGACCGGGTGCTGCACCTGATCGACGGCGCGGTCTATACCAGCGAGATCCGGTGGACGAAACCGCATCCGGAGGCCTTCCGCGCCGCGCTGGACGCGGTCGGGGTGCGGGAGGCCGCTCGCGCGGTGTTCGTCGGCGACCGCCGCTACGACGACATCCACGGCGCGCACGCCGTCGGCATGCGCGCGGTGCTGCTGCCGCACAGCGCCATCCCCGAGCATCAACGCGGCCCGGTGCGCGGCGAGCCCGACGCGGTGATCAATAGGCTGGCCGACCTGCTCCCGCTCCTCGACTCCTGGCGGGGTTCGTACCGAGAACCGGGGTGATGGCCCCAGGCAGGCCTGGTACGAAACCTTGGGCCGGCCCCGTCGGCTGGTATCAGTCCGTTCCGGGGAACGGCACGGTCGGCGCGGCCGGGGTGAGCCGGCGGCGCCACCGGGTGGCGAGCACCGCGGACTCGGTGAGCGCGGCCACCGCGGCGCGGCGCAGCGCCTGCTCCTCGGTCGAGGCGACGACGTACCGCCAGGCCGCTGCCGTCCCCTCCTCGAGGTGCAGCGCCAGGCGGAGCGCGGCGCCCCGGTCCGTGACCCGGAACGGCAGGTCGTACGCGGCCGCGGAGGGGACCGGCTCGCCGCCGCGGCCACGCAGCTCCGCCATGGTCGCGTCCCGCCGGGCGCGGTGCGCCGCCGTCGCGTCGCGCACCAGCGGGCGGAGTGAGCGGTCGACCCGGGCGCCGACCACCCCGTACCCCCACAC
>JBKOXW010000258.1:0-21342 GCA_046744115.1 Actinomycetota bacterium
CGGACTGGTGATCGGGGCCTGGCCGGCGGTGCCCGACCTCGCCAGCCGCAGCAACGTGGGCGACCTGGAGCGGCTGGCGGCGCGACCGCTGGCGGGGGCGCTGCCGGCCGGCGCGGCGCGGGCGCCGGACTTCCTCGGCGCCGCCCGGCACGGGCTCGCCCCCGCGTACGGCGGCCGTTTCGATGCGGCAGACTTCCGTCGCGGCGCGGGTCCCTGACGCCGGGCGGACCGACATCGGAGGCGCGGTGACCGACATCCTCGACGTGGCGCGGCAGCAGGTGCTCGCCGGCGGGCGCGGCCTCGACCAGTCGCAGGCGCTGGAGTGCCTGCGGCTGCCCGACGACCGGCTGGACGAGCTGCTGGCGCTCGCCCACGAGGTGCGGCTGGCCTGCTGCGGCCCGGAGGTCGAGGTCGAGGGAATCGTGTCGGTCAAGACCGGCGGATGCCCCGAGGACTGCCACTTCTGCTCTCAGTCCGGGGTGTTCGAATCCCCGGTGCGTGCGGCGTGGCTCGACATCCCGTCGCTGGTCGAGGCCGCGCGGCAGACGGCCGCGACCGGTGCGACCGAGTTCTGCATCGTGGCCGCGGTCCGCGGGCCGGACGAGCGGCTGATGCGGCAGGTTCGCGACGGCGTGCGGGCGATCCGGGACGCGGTCGACATCAACGTCGCCTGCTCGCTCGGCATGCTCACCGAGGAGCAGGTGAGCGAGCTCGCCGAGCTCGGCGTGCACCGCTACAACCACAACCTGGAGACCGCCCGCTCGTACTTCGGCCACGTCGTGACCACGCACACCTGGCAGGAGCGCTGGGACACCTGCCGGATGGTCCGCGCGGCCGGCATGGAGCTGTGCTGCGGCGGCATTGTCGGCATGGGCGAGAGCGTCGAGCAGCGTGCCGAGTTCGCCGCCCAGCTCGCCGAGCTCGACCCGGACGAGGTCCCGCTCAACTTCCTCAACCCCCGCCCGGGCACGCCGTTCGCGGAGCGGCCGGCGCTCGGGGCAGCCGACGCGCTGCGGACGGTCGCCACGTTCCGCCTCGCGCTGCCGCGGGCCATCCTGCGCTACGCGGGCGGCCGCGAGATCACGCTCGGTGACCTGGCCGAACGCGGCATGCTCGGCGGCATCAACGCGGTCATCATCGGCAACTACCTGACCACGCTCGGCCGCCCGACGGGCGAGGACCTGGCCATGCTTGCCGACCTCAGGATGCCGATCAAGGCCCTGTCTCAGACCTTATAGCGGGTGTAGGTTGCCCCTTACGGGGGAATCGTTGAGCCAGCAATCGGCGTAGCACCCCGGAGGCAGGCATGACAACGTCGCAGGTCCAGTCTCCCCAGGACACCCCGCCGGAGCAGCCCCGATCATCGCGGCGCGACCCCAGGACGATCGCCGTCTGGACGGCCGTCGCCCTCGTCGGCGCGGTGGCCTGGGCGGTACTCGCACTGTCCCGAGGCGAGAACGTCAACGCGGTGTGGATGATCGCGGCCGCGCTCGGCTCGTACGCCATCGCGTACCGCTTCTACTCGCGCTTCATCGCGTACCGGGTGCTCCGCGTCGACGACCGCCGGGCCACCCCGGCGGAGCGGCTGAACAACGACATGGACTTCCACCCGACCGACCGCCGGGTGCTGTTCGGCCACCACTTCGCCGCCATCGCCGGCGCCGGCCCGCTGGTCGGGCCGGTGCTCGCCGCGCAGATGGGCTACCTGCCCGGGACGATCTGGATCATCGCCGGGGTGATCTTCGCCGGCGCAGTCCAGGACATGGTGACCCTGTTCTTCTCGATGCGCCGAGACGGCAAGAGCCTCGGCCAGATGGCCCGGGAAGAGATCGGGCCCGTCGGCGGGGTGGCCGCGCTGGTCGCCGTGTTCACCATCATGATCATCCTGCTCGCCGTGCTCGCGCTGGTCGTGGTCGGGGCGCTGGCCCGCTCGCCGTGGGGCACCTTCTCCATCGCGATGACCATCCCGATCGCCTTCCTCATGGGCTTCTACCTGCGGGTGCTGCGACCAGGCCGGGTGCTGGAGACAACGCTCATCGGCGTCGCCCTGCTGCTGGTCGCGATCGTCGCCGGTGGCTGGGTACAGGACTCCAGCTGGGCCGAGGCGTTCACGCTCGCCCCGGAGACGCTGGTGATCTGCCTGGTGATCTACGGGTTCTTCGCCTCGGTGCTCCCTGTGTGGATGCTGCTCGCTCCCCGGGACTACCTGTCCACGTTCATGAAGATCGGCGTCATCGCGCTGCTGGCCGTCGGCATACTCATCACCGCGCCGGTGATGCAGAACGAGGCGGTCACCGACTTCGCGCTCAACGGCGACGGGCCGGTCTTCGCCGGCTCGCTGTTCCCGTTCGTGTTCATCACCATCGCCTGCGGCGCCCTGTCCGGCTTCCACTCGCTGATCGCCTCGGGCACCACCCCGAAGATGATTCAGAAGGAGTCGCAGATCCGGATGATCGGCTACGGCGCCATGCTGACCGAGTCGTTCGTCGCGGTGATGGCCATGGTGGCGGCGTCCATCCTGGACCCCGGTCTCTACTACGCCATGAACGCCCCGGCCGGTCTGCTCGGCGACACCGCGCAGTCGGCGGCGGAAGCGGTGACCAACCTCGGCTTCACGATTACCCCGGACCAGCTGCAGGCGGCGGCAGCGTCCGTCGAGGAGCAGACGCTGGTCGCCCGTACCGGTGGCGCGCCCACGCTCGCCGTCGGAATGTCGGAGATCTTCTCCGGCTTCCTCGGCGGCGCCAGCCTGCAGGCGTTCTGGTACCACTTCGCGATCATGTTCGAGGCGCTGTTCATCCTGACCACAGTGGACGCCGGCACCCGGGTCGGCCGGTTCATGCTGCAGGACACGCTCGGCAACGTGTGGAAGCCGATCGGGCGGGTGAGCTGGCGGCCGAGCCTGTGGGCGACGAGCGCGGTCGTCGTGCTCGCCTGGGGCTACTTCCTCTACACCGGAGTGACGAACCCGCTCGGCGGGATCAACCAGCTGTTCCCGCTGTTCGGGATCGCCAACCAGCTGCTCGCCGCGGTCGCGCTGACCGTGGCCACCACCCTTCTCATCAAGTCCGGCCGGCTGAAGTGGGCGTGGGTGACAGGGATCCCGCTCGCCTGGGACGCCGTCGTCACGCTCACCGCGAGCTGGCAGAAGGTCTTCTCCGGCGACCCGATCCTCGGCTTCTTCGCCCAGCGCGAGCGGTACGCCACCGCGCTGGACCAGGGCGAGGTGCTGGCGCCGGCGAAGGACCTCGACGACATGCAGACCATCGTCACGAACTCCACGGTGGACGGCGTACTGGCCGCTCTGTTCGCGGTCCTCATCGTCATCGTGATCGGCGACGCGATTCGGGTGTGGATCCAGGTGCTCCGGCGCCGCCGCCCCGCGCCGCTGCACGAGGCGCCGTTCGTACCCTCGAAGATCATCGCCGGGTCCGGGCTGCTGCCCACGGCGGAGGAGCGGCGCGAGCGGCAGCTGGTCGGGGCGGGTGTCGGGGCCGGCGCGGGCCGGCCGGGCGTCGGCGGGGACGGCATGCCCGCCGACGACGTGCCGTCCGGTGACACACCCTCCGGCGACGGGCAACGGGGTCGGCCATGACCGCGCTGGTGCGGCGCGGCGCCCGCTGGCTGGGCTGGTACCTGCGCGAGGCCTCGGGCGAGACGGCCTACGACCGGTACGTCGCGCACACCCGCGCCGAGCATCCGGACGCGCCGGTGCTATCCCGCCGGGAGTTCGAGCGGCGGCGGATGGACGAGCGGAACGACCGCCCCCAATCACGCTGCTGCTGACCGGCCGGGTCGGAAGCAGTAACTGTCGCCATGGCGGCAGTTACTGCTTCAGCCTTCGGTCGTGCCGTGCTGCGAGCAGCGGGCGAGCCAGCCGGCCGGCGTGACCTGCACGACCATCCGCCTCCGGCATTGCGGGCAGTACCGGGGCGGTTCCAGCGCCCGGGCCTTCCGGCACGCGGCGTGCGAGCGGGCCTCGACCGGCTCGCCGCACCGGTCGCAGTACGTCATCGCAGGTCCAGCGCGTACGAGAGGAGACGCACGGTGGACGGGGACCAGTCCCGCTCCGGCGTCCGGACGAAGCCCAGCCGCTCGTACAGCCGGTGCGCCGCCGTCATCAGTGGCAGGGTCGACAGCCGCAGCCACGGACTGCCCAGTGCCTGGGCGCGCCCGATGCACTCGCGGACCAGCGCCTCGCCGAGCCCGCGCCCGCGCGCGGCCGGATCGACGACGAGCATCCGGAACTCCGCCTCACCCTCGTCGGTGATCTCGGCGTACGGCGATCCGGGCGGGCAGAACGTGACCGAGCCGAGCACCGCGCCGGCCTCATCGACGGCCACGAGCACCTCGGCCCCGTTGACCCGGTCCGCGACATCGCGCAGCTCCGGCAGGTACGGCGAGTCGGGCGCAATGAACCCGCCGTCGATGTAGACCCGGACGATCAGCTCGCCGATGGCGTCGTACTCCTCCGGCCTCGCTCGGCGTATCCGCACGGGACGGACGATAGGGCAGGTCATTGTCGCGGCGGCGCAACCAAGCGTCCACAGGCGCTGCCGATGTCCACAGATCCGGGCCGGCACCTGTCGGGGCCGGCTGGCGCTGTGCAGTCTCGGGTCCATGTCGATCCCGTGCGCTGCGCCGGCCGACGACCCCCTCGACGCGCTGATTGCCCGGCAGTGTGGCGTGCTGCTGCTCGCGCAGGCGCTCGCGTCAGTCGACGGTGGCGATGAGGTCGCCCTCCTGGACCACGTCGCCCTCGTTCACGGCGACCTCGCGCACGGTCCCGGTGACCTCACTGACCACCGGTATCTCCATCTTCATCGACTCGAGGATCACCAGCGTGTCGCCGTCGGCGACCTGGTCACCGGGCGAGGCGACGACCTTCCAGACATTGGCCACCATCTCGGCCCGGATCTCCTCGGCCATCTGCCCTCCTCGACGCAACGCCGGGAAGCATCCAACCATGCAGTCAGGCGTCGCCGGTCAGCACCAGAAAGTCGGCGACGGTGGGCAGCTGGGCCGGCAGCGGGAAGTTGTCGAGCAGGACGTGCAGGTTGCAGGCGGCCAGCACGTAGGCGTGCCAGAGCAGGTGTGCGGTGGTATCCGGGCCGAGCCGGCGCAGCACGGTCGGCACGAGCCGGCTGCGGCGGGCGTGCGCGACCCACTCGGCGCGGCTGGCGTCGGTGTCGCCGAGCAGCGCGATCACCTTGCGGGCCCGCTCCGCCCGCGCCGGCCAGGTCGCGTCCGCGGCGGCGAACGCGTCGGCCACCTCGTACGGCGACTGCGCGATGTGCACCAGTGCGCCCTGCAGCCCGATCCCGGCCCGCGCCGCGGCGTCCCAGCGCTGCACGAGCTGCTGGCGGCGGTGGCTGGTGGACACGTCGTACTGAACGGACTGGACGCGCTTGAGCGCGGCCAGCTCGCCGCCGAGGACCAGCCGGCTGGGCCGGATCGCCTGCCAGGCCAACCCGGCCGAGGCGTTCGCGACGATGAGGGCGTCCAGGATCGGCGCGGCTACCGGCATCGCGGGGTTCGCCCGCAGGCGGCGGTCCAGCCCGGCGGCCCACTGCTCGGCCATGTTGTCGTAGACGCCGCCGTCGGTGAGCACCATGTCGGCGGGCGGGTCGGCCGGCATCGTCACCGCCGGGTCGCGGCGGAAGCCGTGGCCAGCGGTGGGCAGCCGGCGCGGCGCGAACGCCCCCGGCAGGCAGGCCGAGGCCTGCACGGCCGTGGACAGCGGCAGGTCCGCGGGCACGCCGACGCCGAACCGGTACGAGTACAGGAACGTCGGCGCGAGGTATAGGTGGTCGCCCGCCTGCAGCTCGGTCGCGCAGAACACGTGGTCGAGCGAGCGCCGCACGTCGGCGAGCCGGATCGGCCGGCCGGAGCGGCTGAAGTGGGTCCGGGCGAGCGCGCGGTCGACGACCGCGCTGCGGCGGGCGAACAGGCGCAGGCCGCCGGCCAGCACGACGAGCCCGGCGAGCAGCACGATCCCGGACACGAGCCCGATGCCGCCGGCGAGCGCCAGCACCAGGCCGGTGAGCAGCGCGGCAGCGCCGAGGCCGAGCGCGGCGATGACGGCGATGACGTACGCGTTCGTCCTCGGCCCCCAGAAGAAGAGGCCGGTGTGTGCGACGTGCCGGATGAGCGGCCGCAGCCAGCGCCGCACCTGGTCCGGGTTCGCCCGGGCGAAGTCCATCTCAGCCGCGATCACCCCGTTGGTGATCGAGCCGCCGGACACCGAAGAGATCGCGCCGACATCCCGGCTGCGTCCCGAGTCGGCGAGGTAGAGCGCCACCCCGGCGCCCCACACCGCGGCCCGGTGTCCGCCACCGGACAGTGCCACCGAAAGGCGAGCCATCCCGTCCACCCCCGCTACCGCAGCCGGCCGCACACACAGAGCGGCGGCGCCGCCCCCTGGATACACCCCGCACGCGGCCGGCGGGCCAGAACCCGCCAAGACGCCAAGGGTCTAGGCGCGCATCCGGGCGACCAGGCCGGTGTCGTAGCTGCCGGTCACAAACTCGGCGTTGGCCAGCAGCTCGGCGAAGAACGGCAGGTTGCACTTCGGGCCCTCGATGTGGAAGGCGGCGACCGCGGCCCGCAGCCGGTCGAGGGCCTGCACGCGGTCCGTGCCCCAGGCGCACAGCTTGGCCATCAGCGGGTCGTAGTACGGGCCGACCGTGCCGCCGGCCGCGTAGCCGGAGTCGACCCGGATGCCCTCCCCCGACGGCTCCTCCCAGCGCGTGATCGTCCCCGGCCCGGGCAGGAAGCGCCGCGGGTCCTCGGCGTACACCCGCAGCTCGATGGCGTGCCCGAGCGGCGCCGGCGGGTTGTCCGGGTCGAACGTCGGCGGCTCGCCGGCCGCCACCCGCAGCTGCTGCTCGACCAGGTCGACGCCGGTGACCAGCTCGGTGACCGGGTGCTCCACCTGCAGCCGGGTGTTCATCTCCAGGAAGAAGAAGTCCTCCCGGGCGGCGTCGACGAGGAACTCGACCGTGCCCGCGCCGCGGTAGCCGGCCGCGCCGGCGGCCCGCACCGCCGCAGCCAGCATCCGCGCGCGCAGTTGCGGCGCGAGGCCGGGCGCCGGGGCCTCCTCGGCGAGCTTCTGGTGCCGGCGCTGCACCGAGCACTCCCGCTCGCCGAGCGCCACCACCCGACCGTCGGCCAGGCCGAGCACCTGCACCTCGACGTGCCGGGCCGGCGAGACGTACCGCTCGAGCAGGATCGCCTGCGAGCCGAAGAAGCGCTCGGCGCGGGTCCGCGCCGTCTCGAATGCGGCCCGCAGTCCAGGCTCGTCGTCCACCGCTGTCATGCCGATCCCGCCGCCGCCGGCAGCCGCCTTGACCATCAGCGGGTAGCCGATCTGCGCGGCGGCGGCGACGGCCGCGTCGACGTCGGTCAGCGGTCGCGCCGCTCCCGGGGCGACCGGCACGCCGGCGGCCGCCATCCGGTTGCGCGCGGCGACCTTGTCGCCCATCTCCTCGATTGCCTCCGGCGGCGGCCCGACCCAGATCCGGCCCGCAGCCAGCACCCGCCGGGCGAACTCGGCGTTCTCGGCGAGGAAGCCGTAGCCGGGATGCACAGCCTCGGCCCCGGAGACCCGGACAGCCTCCAGCACGCGCTCGATGTCCAGGTAGGACTCGGCGGCCGGGGCCGGTCCGAGCAGCACCGCCTCATCGGCCTGGCGCGTGTGCAGCGCCCCGGCGTCGGCCTCGGAGTAGACCGCGACCGTCTTCAGGCCGAGCCGCTGGCAGGTACGGATCACCCGGCAGGCGATCTCCCCGCGGTTGGCGACGAGCACGGTTTCGAACACGGGTCAGCCCCTCCACGATGCGGGCCGGCGGGTCGGCGGGTCCGACCGGAGCCGAGGACACGCCGGCCGCCACGGTCTGTCCGACGGGCATCCCGGAGGCGCCCGTGGGCGACACTAGCGGCGTGGGGCTGGTGCTGGTGACCCTGGTCGGCGCCGTGCTGGTGGGCTGGGCGCTCGGCGGCCGGCTGGGTCGGCTCGAGCAGCTCCCCTACCGTGGGATGCCGCTGCTGGCCGGCGCGCTGGCCGCGTACCTGCTCGGCGCGCTCGCCACGCTGGCGGGGCTGCCGGCTCGCCTCGCTCTGACGCTCGGCCTGGCCATCGCCGGCGTGCTGGCGGTCCTGTTCAGCCTGCGCAGCCGCTCGGTGCACGGGATGGGCCTGGTGGGCGCTGGCCTGCTCGTCAACGCGGTCGTGGTACTGCTCAACGGCGGGATGCCGGTCTCGGCGGACGCCGCCGCGCGGGCCGGCGTCGACCTGTCCGCCGTCGTGGCCGACCGCCGGTACGTCGCCGTGGACGACGGTACGGCGCTGCGCCCACTCGGCGGCGTCATCCCGGTGCCCCTTCCGCTGCGCCCCGCCGTGGTCAGCGCGGGCGACCTGCTGGTCGCCGCCGGCCTGGGCCAGCTCGTCACGACGGCGATGCTGCGCCGACCCGCGTCCCGATCCGCACTGTCCCGGCCGCTGCCGGTCCCGGCGGACGGACCGTCGAACCCCGGCCCGGCGGCCAGCCAGCACGGCAACGTACGGCTGCTTGCTCCGCGCGACGCACCGGGCGGAAAGCCGCGCCGGCCGAGCCGGGCTAGTCCACCCGGTACTCCACCTGGTTCGTCTCGATGACGACCTCGCGCAGCCGGACCATGACCCGCTCGCGCAGCGCCTCGGGCGCGACATCGTTGCCGCAGCACCGCGCGACCAGAGCCCTGACCTCGCGTTCGATGCCGTACTTGCGCAGGCACGGCGCGCACTCATCGAGGTGGTCGCGTATCAGGTCGCGCCGGGACGAGGTCATCTCCCCATCCAGGTAGAGGAACACCTCGGCGAGTACCTCGCCGCAGTCCGTCTCGTGCGGCTGCCCGCAGCTCACGGTCGCTCCCGCTCTTCGCGCAAGCGCTCATCGCGCCGCTCGCTGCGCTCCTCGGCGCCGAGGCGCCTCGATGCTCGCTCGCTCACGACGCCTCCTCCTCCGCGGCGCCTGCCCTGACCAGGCCGCGATCGCGGGCGTAGCCGGCGAGTAACCGCTGCAGGCCGCGCCGGCCCCGGTGCAGCCGGGACATCACGGTGCCGATCGGCGTACCCATGATCTCCGCGATCTCCTTGTACGAGAAGCCCTCGACGTCGGCGAGGTAGACGGCGAGCCGGAAGTCCTCCGGCAGTCGCTGCAGCGCCTCCTTGACGTCGGAGTCGGGCAGCCGGTCCAGGGCGTCCATCTCGGCCGAGCGCAGGCCGGTCGAGCTGTGCGACTCGGCCGCGGCGAGCTGCCAGTCCTCGATCGTGTCGCTGTTGGCCTGCTGGGGCTGCCGCTGCCGCTTCCGGTAGGTGTTGATGAACGTGTTGGTCAGGATGCGGTACAGCCACGCCTTGAGGTTGGTGCCCTCGGTGAACTGGTGGAACGCGGCGAACGCCTTGACGTAGGTCTCCTGGACGAGGTCCTCGGCGTCGGCGGGGTTGCGCGTCATCCGCATCGCCGCCGCGTACAGCTGGTCGATGAAGGGGAGGGCATCCCGCTCGAAGCGCTCGCGGCGCTGCTCCGCGGTCTCCTCGGCCACCAGTGCTCCCGTCGTCGCCCTGTCCGGCGAGGATACGCGGGTCACCCCGGCTCGCAGGTCGGTCAGTGCCTCCGGCGGCTGCCAGGCGCGCCACTGCCGCGGGTCTGCTCGGTCGCCTGTGCGCTCGGACACATCCAACCCGACCATCGCTCCCTCCGTGAGTGACTGGTTCCGCAACGCACATCCTGCTGACCTGCATTCCCACCTCGGCGGCTCCGAACCAGCCTCAGCGGGTAGACAGCTCCGGGAAGTCGTCCTCCCAGTACTCGGAGGCACGGCGGGCGCCCGCGTCGCCGCCGCGCGAGTCCTCGCCGCCACGCAGCTCGACCCGCCGGATCTTGCCGGAGATCGTCTTCGGCAGCTCGGCGAACTCGAGCCGGCGGACCCGCTTGAACGGCGCGAGCTGCTCGCGGCAGTACCGCAGGATGGACAGCGCGGTGTCGCGGTCGGCGGCGTACCCCGTGGCCAGCAGCACGTACGCCTTCGGCACGGAGAGCCGGACCGGGTCCGGCGACGGCACCACCGCCGCCTCGGCGACCGCCTCGTGTTCGATGAGCACGCTCTCCAGCTCGAACGGCGAGATCCGGTAGTCCGACGACTTGAACAGGTCGTCGGCCCGGCCGACATAGGTGATGAAACCGCCCTCGGACCGGGCGGCCACGTCGCCGGTGTGGTAGTAGCCGTCGCGCATGACCTCGGCGGTGCGGTGCTCGTCGTCGCGGTATCCGGTCATCAGCCCGGCCGGCCGCCGGGAGAGGTCGATGCAGATCTCGCCCTCGTCCGCGGGCGCGCCCGTGACCGGGTCCAGCAGGGCGATCGCGTAGCCGGGCAGCGGCCGGCCCATCGACCCGAGCCGCACCGGCTGGCCCGGGGAGTTGCCGATCTGGGCGGTGGTCTCAGTCTGCCCGTAGCCGTCCCGGATCGTGATCCCCCAGGTCTTCTGCACCTGCTCGATGACCTCGGGGTTCAGCGGCTCCCCCGCGCTGACCAGCTCGCGGGCCGGGACCGACCACCGGGTCAGGTCCTCCTGCACGAGCATCCGCCACACCGTCGGCGGGGCGCAGAACGTGGTGACGCCGCAGCGGGCCATCACCTCCAGCAGCGCCCGGGCCGAGAACCGGGAGTAGTTGTGCACCAGCACGGTCGCCCCGGCGTTCCACGGCGCGAAGACGCAGCTCCAGGCGTGCTTCGCCCAGCCGGGCGAGGAGATGTTGAGGTGCACGTCGCCAGGCCGCAGCCCGATCCAGTACATCGTGGACAGATGCCCGACCGGGTAACTCACGTGCGTGTGCTCCACGAGCTTGGGCGCGGCCGTGGTGCCCGAGGTGAAGTAGAGCAGCAGCGGGTCGCTGCCCCGGGTCGGCTCGGTGGTATCGAGGTGCTCCAGCGAGACCTCGCTGTCGGCGTAGCGGAGCCAGCCCTCGACCGGCTCGCCGACCGCGATACGCACGTAGTCGCCCGGCACGTGGGCGAACTTGGCCGCGTCCGCGGAGCCGGCGACCACGAACGTGACTCCGCCGCGGTGCACCCGGTCGCGCAGGTCCGCCGGGGCGAGCAGGGTGGTGGCCGGGATGACGACCGCGCCGACCTTCATCGCGGCGAGCGTGACCTCCCAGAGCGGGACGACATTGCCCAGCACGACCAGCACGCGGTCGCCGCGGCGCATCCCCTCGGACCGGAACCAGCCGGCCAGCTGGCTGGACCGGCGGGACATCTCGCCGAACGAGACCCGCTCCTCGCTGCCGTCCTCGTTGACCAGCCAGAGCGCGATCCCGTCCGGCCGCTCGGCCGCCAGCACCGCGTCGAACCAGTCGGCCGCCCAGTTGAAGTCGGCCAGCTCGGGCCAGCGGAAGTCGCGGTACGTGGTGTCGTAGTCGTCGCGATGGTCGAGCAGGAAGTCACGGGCCTGCCGGAACCTCTCCGTCGCGCTCATGAGAGCACCGTGGCAGCCGCGTTTCCCCCGGTCAACGCCCTGTCTCCCGAGCGAGCCAGGCGGCGACGACCTCGCCGGCGGTGGTCGCGGCCCGGCCGCGCAGGCTGTGGCCGGCGCCCGGGACGACCTCGACGGTCCGGCCCGGTGCCGCCGGCGGCATGCCGAACGCGTCCCGGTCGCCCTGCACGACGAGCACCGGCACCGTCGGCAACCCGAGCTCGTCCAGCCGGGTCGTCTCGGGCCGGCCGGGCGGATGCACCGGGAACGCCAGTGCGACCACGCCGGCCGCGCCCGCGGCGGTCGCGGTCCGGCACGCCACCCGAGCCCCGCTCGACCGCCCGCCGACGACCATGGTCAGGCCCGCGAGGTCGGCCCCCGCCGTCCGCCCACCGGCCGAGGTCGCACGCCGGCTCGTACGTTCGCCGGCACGCAGCCGCTCGATCACGGCGAGCCAGGCCTCGTCGAGCGCGGCCGCTGGCGCCGGCGAGCGGCGCCCGGCCACCAGGTACGGCTGCTCGACCCGCGCCACCGCCCAGTCGGCCGCGACCACCGCTCGGGTCACCGCGACCAGGTCCGGTGCCTCGACGCCGCCCGCGGCGCCGTGCCCGAGGACCAGCAGGCCGCCCGGTCGGCCCGCGGGCAGGTCGGTCTGCACCCGGGCATCGCCCCGAGGAGTCGGGACCAGCAGCGGCGTCGGCACCACGACGGGAGGCATCAGAACAGTGTCTGCGGCTCGGGCGCCGCGGCCTGCGGCGCGATCAGCTCGGGACCGTTGTTCGCCACGTTGCCCACGGCCGGGCCGACCGGCCGCAGGTCGATGGCGGCGGCCACGGCCGGGGCGGGCGGGGCGAGCAGCGCGGCGGGGTCGTCGCTCCCGGGATCGAGCCAGGCCGCCCAGAGCCGGCGCGGCAGCACCAGCGGCATTCGGTCGTGCACGCGGGCGAGCTCGCCGACCGCGGTGGTCGTCACGATCGAGCACGTGGTCAGCCGCCGGTCGGCATCGCCCCAGAACTCGTACAGCCCGGCGAACGCGAGCACCGACCCGTCCCGCGGCGTGAGGTAGTACGCATGCCGGCCGGCGCCATCCGCCCGCGGCGCCCACTCGTACCAGCCGTCGGCCGGGATGAGGCACCGCCGCCGGGCCAGCGCCGAGCGGAACGCCGGCATCGTCGCCGCCGTCTCCGCCCGCGCGTTGATGAGCCGGCTCGCGATCGATGGGTCAGCCGCCCAGGAGGGGACCAGGCCCCACCTGACGACCCGGATATGCCGCACCACCGGACCGTCCGTCTCACCCGGACGCCGGCGGGTGAGCACCGCCGGCACGGGGTCGGTCGGCGCCACGTTCCACGACGGTGGCAGCGCGTCGTCCACCATGTCCGCCTCGAACTCGGCGACCAGGTTGTCCGCGCCGCGGGTACCCACGAACCGCCCGCACACGTCCCGACCGTACCTCCCCCGCCGACCGCACCTGCGGCTGACGAGATCCTCCGCCGAGTGGTGACAAGCTCCGCCCGGTGATGACCTATGGCTCACCACCGGGCCGCGCAATCCATCACTCGCGGCGCGAAGACGGCGGCCAGGGTTCGGGCAGACTGTCCGTGTGCAGCAGCCGCCTCGGCTCCCCGACCCGTGGCCCGCGCCGCGGGCCCGGCGGCCCGTCGACGCCACGGTCACCGTGCCCGGGTCGAAGTCGGTCACCAACCGGGCACTCGTGCTGGCCGCGCTCGCCGACGCCCCGTCGACGATCCACGCGCCGCTGCGGGCCCGGGACACGCAGCTGATGGCCGGAGCGCTGGCCGCACTCGGCGTCCGGATCGCCGACGACGGCGCGGACTGGCGGGTCGAGCCGGCGGGGCTCACCGGTCCGGCCACTGTGGACGTCGGCAACGCGGGCACGGTCATGCGGTTCCTGCCGCCGGTGGCCGCGCTCGCCACCGGGCCGGTGCGGTTCGACGGCGACGCGCGGGCCAGGGAGCGCCCGCTGGCCCCGCTGGTCGACGCCCTGCGCGCGCTCGGCGGCACCGTCTCAGACGGCGGGCGCGGCGCGCTGCCGCTGACCGTGCTCGGCGGCGGTGGCCTGCGCGGCGGCGAGGCGAAGATCGACGCGTCTGGCTCCAGCCAGCTGGTGAGCGGCCTGCTGCTGGCCGCGCCGCGGTTCGACGAGGGGCTGGTGCTCCGCCACGCCGGCCCGCCGGTGCCCAGCGGGCTGCAGCTGGAGCTGACCGTGCACATGCTGCGGGACGTCGGCGCCGTCGTGGACGTACAGAACGAGCGCACCCGGTGGACGGTGAAGCCGGGCCGGTTGGTCGGCGGCGAGCTGACCGTGGCGCCGGACCTGTCCACCGCGGCGCCGTTCCTCGCGGCCGCGCTGGTGACCGGCGGCCGGGTCCGGGTGCCGGGATGGCCGGTCCGGGCGTACCAGCCCGGAGACCGGCTGCCGGAGCTGCTCACCGCGATGGGCGCCACGGTTGCGCTGGACGAGACCGGGCTGACCGTGACCGGCGGCGACCGGATCGACGGTATCGACGCCGACCTCGCCGACTGCGGCGAGCTCACGCCCGTGCTGGCCGCGCTCGCCGCGCTCGCCCGCGGCCCGTCCACGCTGCGCGGCGTCGCGCACCTTCGCGGCCAGGAGACCGACCGGCTGGCCGCCCTGGCCCGCGAGCTGACCGCGCTCGGCGGGGAGGTCTCCGAGACCCTCGACGGGCTGCGGATCGTGCCCAGGCCCCTGCACGGCGGCCGGTTCGCCACGTACGACGACCACCGGCTGGCCATGGCCGCCACCGTCCTCGGCCTGGCGGTCGACGGCATCGCCGTGGCGAACGTGGCGACCACCGGCAAGACCGTGCCCGACTTCACCACCCGCTGGACCGCCATGCTCGCCGGAGCCGGGGAACCGCGCTGACAGGCCCGGGCCGCCGCTACGACGAGGACGACGTCCGGGTCCGGCCCGGCCGCCGGTCCCGGCCGCGCAGCCGGCTCCGGCCCGGGCATGGCGATGCGGTGGCAGGCTTCGTCACCGCCGTCGACCGCGGCCGCTACACCTGCCTCGTCGACGGCCAGGCCGTGACAGCGATGCGGGCCCGCGAGCTCGGCCGCAAGTCGGTCGTGGTCGGGGACCGGGTGGCGATCGTCGGCGACGTGACCGGGCAGGCCGGCACGCTGGCCCGCATCGTCCGGGTCGAGCCACGGGCGACGGTGCTGCGCCGGACCGCGGACGACGCCGACCCGTACGAGCGGGTCATCGTCGCGAACGCCGACCAGCTCGTCATCGTCACGTCGCTGGCCGACCCGCCGCCGCGCACCGGGCTGATCGACCGCTGCCTCGTCGCCGCGTACGTCGGCGGCCTGCACCCGCTGCTGTGCCTCACCAAGGCCGACCTCGCCGCGCCGGACGCGCTGCTGGCCAGCTACGCGGGCCTGGGCGTGGATGCGGTCACTACCTCGCGCGGCGCCGACCTGACCGAGATCAGGGACCGGCTCGCCGGCCGCATCAGCGTCCTGATCGGACACTCCGGCGTGGGCAAGTCCACATTGGTCAACGCGCTGGTGCCGGACGCCGAGCGGGCGATCGGCGAGGTGAGCGCGATCGGCAAGGGCCGGCACACCTCGTCCTCGGCAGTCGCCCTGCCACTGCCGGGCGAGCGGGACGGCTGGGTGATCGACACCCCGGGCCTGCGCTCGTTCGGTCTCGCCCACGTCCGGCCGGCCGACCTGCTGCTCGCGTTCCCCGACCTGGCCGACGGGGCGGAGGCGTGCCCGCCCGGCTGCGCGCACCTGTCGCCGGACGACGGCTGCGCGCTGGATGCTTGGGTGGCCGCCGGGCACGCCGAGCCGGCCCGGCTCGCCGCGTTCCGCCGGCTGCTGGTCTCCCGGACGGCCCAGCCCGACTGATCGGCACGGCCAGGGGAGTCATTGGCGCCGGTCAGGCCGGGTCGATGTCGACCCAGCCCCCGACCCGCCAGTACTCCCCGCCCTTGCGGTCCAGCAGGCGCTCGTCGACCAGGAACCGGCGCAGCGACGCGTGGTCCGGGTGCCAGGCCGCAAGCATCTCGTTGACCTGCCGCTCGGGATAGCGCACGCCGGGCTCGAACCCCGCGGCGATGTGCTCCAGCACGACCCGCCGCTTCCCGGCGGCCGCCGGGATCTGGACGAGCCGGCCGTCCCGGAGGAACGCGCGCAGCACGGCCGCGACCGTTGGGTCGGCCACGCCGTGGTCCTCCGGTGGTCTGGCGGGTGCCTGCGCCCGCGCCGCCTCGCGGAACAGCTCCTCGTGCAGCCGCAACTCACCGCCGGTCGAGGAGACCAGCCCGCCCGCCTCCAGCCGGCGGAGCGCCGCCGCGACCTCCCTGGGGCCGAGGCCGCTCGCCTTCGCCACATCGGCCGGCGTGCGGGCGCCGAGCGCAAGGGCGGCGACCACCCGCAGCCGGGCCGGCTCGGCGAGCAGGCCGACAAGTACACCTGGCTCGCTCACGAGGCGACGGTAGCCTCCGTCCGTGCGCGACTCGCCCGAGTTCCCGGACCCCGATCCGGGGCGGCCGCGGGCCGCCACCGGTCTCGACGACGACATGGCCCTGGCGCTCGAGCTCGCGAACGTCGCCGACGCCGTGACGATGGATCGGTTCCTCGCTGTCGACCTCGTCGTCGAGACCAAGCCCGATCTCTCCCCGGTCACCGACGCCGACCGCGCGGTGGAGCGGGCGATCCGCGACCTGCTCGCCCGGCGGCGGCCGGCCGACGCGGTCGTCGGAGAGGAGTACGGCGAGCGCGGCTCCGGCACGCGTCGCTGGGTCGTCGACCCGGTGGACGGCACGATGAACTTCGTCCGTGGCGTGCCGGTGTGGGGGACGCTGATCGCGTTGATGGACGCCGACGTGGTGTACGTCGGCGTGGTCAGCGCGCCCGCTCTCGGCCGCCGGTGGTGGGCGGCGCGGGGCCGCGGCGCCTGGCTGCGCGCGCTCGGCGGCGAGCCGCGCCGGCTGCGGGTGTCCCGGGTCGCCGCGCTCGACGACGCGAGCGTGTCGTTCTCCGGCCTTTCCGGATGGGTGGATCGCGGTCGCCTCGACGGGCTGTCGGCGCTGGCCCGCCGGGTCTGGCGGACCCGCGACTACGGCGACTTCTTCGCCCACGCGCTGGTCGCGGAGGGCGCGGTGGACGCGGCGTTCGAGCCGGAGGTGTCGCTGTGGGACCTCGCCGCGCTGTCGGTGCTGGTCGAGGAGGCCGGCGGCCGCTTCACCGACCTGTCCGGGCGGCGCGGGCCTGCGGGCGGCAGCGCGGTGTCGTCGAACGGGCCGGTGCACGACGCGGTGCTCGAACACGTCGGCGACTGACGCCGCGGCGACGTGTTGCGCGGCAGCGCGTCTCCGCTGCATGCTGATTACATCGTTACGAGATGGCGGGAGACACCATGAGCACCGACTGGTCGGGCGCCGTCGAGCCCGCGCCGGAGCAGCCGGAGCGCCAGCTCCGGGTCGGCGACGCGGAGCGGAACGAGGCGGTGAGCGCGCTCGGCGAGCACTTCGCCGCCGGCCGGCTCGACCACGACGAGCTGGACGACCGCACGCAGGCGGCATACGCCGCGCGGACCCGCGCCGACCTCGAGCGGCTGTTCACCGACCTGCCGGAGCCGGCGCCGTACCGCCGGGTCCCCGCCGCCCCAAGCCGCCCGACCGGCCGCCGCCGGCCCCGTCCCGGGTGGCCGCTGATCCCAGTCATGCCGATCCTGTTCGTGCTCGCCGCGATCCTGATCGCGACCCGGATCACGCCGTTCCTGCTCATCCCGCTGTTCTTCCTGCTGTTCTCCTGGGGGCGGCGGGGCTGGCGCTGAGCGCCGGTCAGGCGAGCTCGAGATCGGTGTAGCGGGCCAGCACGACGAACGACCGGTCGTGCGCCAGCACTGGCGCGGTGGTCCGGATCGCGACGGCGGCGACCAGGCAGTTGGTCAGGGACTGCACCGCCTCGCCCTGCCGGTGGCAGGTGCGGTATAGCCGGGCCGCGGTGTCCCAGTCCAGCGGCGCGACCGCGATGTGCTCCAGCGCGCCGAGCATGCGGCGGATCTGCACCTCATCGGTCTCGTTGCGAGCCCCGGCGAGCAGTTCCATGTGCACGACGTCGGTGGTCGCCAGCTCGGCGTCCGCGGCGAGCAGCTCGCGCAGCCGGAAGTGGGTGCGGCTGCCGGTGCCGCGCAGGTACTCCGTCCAGGCGGACGTGTCGACGAGGATCACCGCACGAACCCGGCCGCGGACATGGCCGGCTCAGGGCCGGTCGCCGGAGTTGCCGCGCCGGAGCGCGTCGATCTCGTCGCTCCAGCCGACGCCCTGCATGGCCAGGATCTCGGCCCGCGACATCGGCTCGCCGAGCAGCCGGCGCAGCGCGAAGTCGACCGCCGCCCGCTTGGTCGGCAGGTTGAACCGGCGCATCACGCGCTGCACGAGAACGTCGTCGATGTCGATGTTCGTCCGGGTCACGCGCACATCATGGCACCGGCTGGTGTATGCCGGTGTCACGAATGCGCAACGCCTCGGGCAACTGCGGTATCAGGACGGCCCGTCGCGCCATCCTGTGATCGGCAGCGGTGCAGCCGAGGGCCGCGGCCGTCACCGAGGGGGGATCGCCATGCCCGATGCGAGCGGCTTCCGGCCCAGCAGGCAGGCCTTCGCGTACCGGAACTCGTGGCCGTCGCAGCCGGCCGTCCGCGTGTCGACGCCCGTCGGCGAGGTGGACATCGGCAACGCGGCCGGTGGCCTCTGTGGCGGCATGGTGTTCGCCGCCCGGGACTATGCGCGGGCCGGCGCCCGGCCGCCGGACCAGCGGCCCGTGCTCGGCGAGCCGGTCTACGACTACATCGTCCGGCGGCTGGTGGACAGCTGGGACTGGCTCGGCGGCCCGGCCAAGTACCTGCTCTGGATGAACACCCCGGACGCCGACACCGGCGTGCGGCTGCCGCTCGTCGGCCGGTTCGTCGGCCGTCGTGGCGTCGCCTGGCTCACCATCCGGGAGGAGTGGCCGCGGGTCCGTGGCGAGATCGACTCCGGCGAGCCGTCCTGCCTCGGCCTGGTCACCGTCCGCTCCGCCGATCCACGCCAGCTCGGCAAGAACCACCAGGTCCTGGCGTGGGGGTACGAGATCGACGGGCCGGCCGTGCGGCTGAAGATCTACGACCCGAACCGGGGCCGCAACGACGGCATCTTCATCGACTTCGACACCGGGCACCCGAGCCGGCGGACCGAGTTCCGGCACAACGTCGGCGTCGCCGCGATCCGCGGCTTCTTCCGGGTCGAGTACTCCCCTGCCACCCCCCCACCGGCAATGGTCGTTCGCTGAGCCTGGTGCATCCGGCCGCCTTGGTATTAAGGTCATACCATTCACGCGGGGACTCACCGGGTCAGCGACCGACGGAGGAGCCCATGGAGAACGGCCGGGTATTCGTGCGGGGCGTGACGTCACAGACGTACGGGCTCGGCGAGTTCCGCCGCCGCCAGCTCGCGGCGCACCGGGTCCGCGACGACTCGGTCGTCGTCGACGACGCCTCGGTGGCCCACTCCGGGGACAGCACGAAATCCCGGACCTGGTGGCGGATCGGCCCGGGTGACGAGGATTTCCTCACCCAGACGGTCCAGGTCCACTTCGTCGAGCTGCCGCCGCACTCCAGCAACCACGGGCATGGCCACCAGAACGAGGCCGCGTTCTACATCCTCGACGGCGCCGGGTACGAGATCCACGACGACCGCCGCTACGACTGGGCCAAGGACGACCTGGTCTTCGTGCACACCGACTCCGTGCACCGCCACTTCAACCCGTACGACGAGACCGCGCTCGCGCTGGTGATGAAGGCCAAGTGCACGTGGATGTTCCTGGGGCTGGTGCAGCAGGGCCGCAGCGGGCCGATCGAGCGCGAGGACGCGTTCGGGCCGCGGGAGGACTGGTCGGCGATCTGGACACCGGGCGTGGAGCAGCGCAAGAAGGTCATCAGCCCGGCCGACACCGTGTGGACGGACACGCCGCTCGGCCGGGTCCGGGTGATGTCCTCGCCGGAGCGTACCGACGCGCGCTGCTTCAGCGTGGACGTCTTCGAGCTGGACCTGCCGGCCGGCGGGCGGTCGGGCCGCTACTGGAAGATGGCCGACGAGGTCCTCTACGTCCTCGACGGCACCGGCCACGCGCTGATGTGGGAGGTCGAGGCGGAGATCGCGGAGAAGTACTACGCCCGGGTGGCGCTGCAGCCGCGGCGGTACCAGCTCCGCCGCGGCGACACCGTGTACGTGCCGACGAACCACGTCTGCCAGCTCGTCGCCGACGACGGCGAGCCCCTGCGGCTGCTGTCGGCGCAGAACCGGGTGTTCAAGCATCTCGGCTACGACGCGGTGCACTACTTCGAGCCAGCATCCGGGCCGGACGGTGGGAGGTCACCATGACCGCCGGGACCGCGATGCCGGAGGCGACCCACTACCACGTCCAGAAGCAGCGGCGGGAGGACTTCCTCGCCGGGTGGCGGGCCAACCACCGCACGGTCGTCCGGCTCGCCGACGTGTCCATGGCCGACACCGCGCGGGGCACCCGGGCAGGCGTCTACGTCGGCGCCGACGGTGGCCGCCAGACCCGCACGATGGACGCGACCGCGCACGAGATCGACCCGGGCGTGGTGTCCACTGTGCACCGCCACTCGTGGGACGCGATGCTGCTCGTGGTCGGCGGGTGGGGCTGGACCGAGATCGACGGCCAGCGGATCGAGTGGGGTCCCGGCGACGCGCTGCACCTGCCGGCGTGGGCCTGGCACCGGCACGGCAACAAGGGCCCGGCCACCGCGCGGTTCCTCAGCTTCGGCAGCGGGCCGCTGCTGGAGACGATGGGGCTGGCGGCGCTGGAGGACGCCGGCCACACGCCCGTCGAGAGCCTGCCGGGCCGGCCCCGGTCCAGCCCCGGCATCGACGGCGACGACCCGTACGCCCACCGGCTGCGCCGGCTCGCCACGGACCAGCAGGCCCGCCGGTCCGGCCGGCTGCACACCAGCTGGGACGACCTTCGGATGCGGAACACGCCACGCGGCACCCGCACGACCTTCCTGCTCGACCGGGCGATCGGCTACCAGGCGTCCGGGATCACGATGGCGATGTTCGAGATGGCGCCCGGCCGCGGCCAGTCCATGCACCGCCATCCCGGCGAGGCCTGGCTGTACGTCCTCGACGGCACCGGCCACAGCTACCTCGGCACCGAGCCGACCCGCGGGCAGACCTACCCGTGGCGGAAGGGCGACCTGATCGTCGTCGACCACTTCCTCTGGCACCAGCACCTCAACGACGACCCCGAGCGGACCGCGCGGGTGGTCCGGGTGCACATGTTCGACAGCCTGCTGGAGACGATGCGGGTGCTATGCGATCCGCTGGTGCTCTTCGAGGAGCCACCCGAGCACATCCGCGACGCCCAGGCGGGCGACCCGAGCACCGTCGACTGGCCCGCCCTGAGCCGCCCCACCTGGCCATGAGCGCCACCATCGCGCCGGCCACGCTGCGGATGCTGGTCGGTGGCCGGTGGCGGGACGCGGCCGGCGGAGCGCGGCTGGACTGCGTCGACCCGGCCACGGAGCAGGTCATCGGCAGCGTGCCCGACGCAACCGCCGACGACGTCGGGCTCGCCGTCGAGGCGGCCGGCGAGGCCGCCGCCGGCTGGGCGGACCTCGGCTGGCCGCGCCGCGCCGCGCTGCTGCGCGAGCTGGGCCGGCGGATCACCGAGCAGGCCGAGGAGCTGGCCCGGATCGACGTGGCCGACTCGGGCAACCCGATCAGCGGCATGCGCGCCGACGTCGTCTCCGCGGTCGCCGAGATCGAC
>JBKOXW010000124.1:0-4345 GCA_046744115.1 Actinomycetota bacterium
CTGCCCACGCACCCGCGCCTACGCCACTCGCCGCCGCGCCGAAGGCAAGACCACACCCGAGATCCGACGCGCCCTCAAGCGCTACGTCGCCCGCGAGCTCTACCGCCAACTCACCGCCGCCATGACCCCTTGACAGACATAGAAGTGAAGCGCCCTGGGTTTCGTAGAGGCTGGGATCATTGGGAACCGGCCTCTACGGCTGGCCGGTGTTGAGCGTAGTAGGCGGCCTCCTTCTCGACCGGGGGGATCATGCCGATCTCACCGTGCAGCCGGCGGTGGTTCCACCAGTCGAGGTACTCGAAGAGGGCGAACTCGAGCTGCTCGATGGTGCGCCACGGTCCGCGCCGGTGCACCAGCTCGGCCTTGATCTGGCCCAGGGTCGACTCAGCGAGCGCGTTGTCGTAACTGTCGCCTGTGGACCCGACGGAGGCCAACGCGCCCACGGCGGCGAGGGTGTCGGTGTAACGGATCGCGGTGTACTGACTGCCACGGTCGGTGTGGTGGACGAGCCCACCCAGATGCTGTTGGCGGGTCCAGATGGCCATCTCCAGCGCCTCCAGCGGCAGGTCGGTGCGCAGGTGGGTGGCCAGCGCCCAGCCGACCATCCGGCGGCTGAACACGTCGATCACCACCGCCAGGTAGGCAAACCCAACCCAGGTCCGGATGTAGGTCAGGTCGCACACCCACAGCTGGTCCGGCCGGGCCGCCCGGAACTGGCGTTGCACCAGGTCCGCCGGCCGGATCGCCTGCTCGTCGGCGGTGGTGGTGCGCTTGGGTTTGCCGCGGCGCAACCCGGCCAGGCCCAGCGTCCGCATCAGCCGGCCGACCTGGTCCCGACCGACCTCGATGCCTTCCCGGCGCAGCGCGGCGTGCATCTTGCGCACCCCGTACACGCCGTAGTTCGCCGCGTGCACCCGGGCGATCTCGGTGTTCAGCTGCTCGTGGCGGACCGCCCGCGCCGAGGGCGGACGGCTCTTGGCCGCGTAGTACGTGGCGGGGGCGATCTGCCAGCCGTGCTCGGCCAGCACCCGGCAGATCGGCTCGACCCCCCACCGCAACCCGCCGTCGGTGCGGTCCTGGTGCTCGTTGACGAACCTCACGAGCGCGGCGACGGCCGGTCGAGCTCGGCCCCGAAGAAAGCCGCCGCCGCCTTGAGGATCTCGTTCGCCCGCCGCAGCTCGGCGTTCTCACGACGCAGCCGCCTGACCTCCGCCGCCTCCTCGCTGGTCACCCCCGGCCGGGCACCGGCGTCCACCTCCGCCCGCCGCACCCACTTTCGGACCGTCTCCGCCGTGGTGCCCAGCTTGCCTGCGATCGCCTTCATCGCCGCCCACTCCGACGGATACTCCGGCCGCGCCTCCGCCACCAGCCGGACCGCCCTGGACCGCTGCTCTGCCGAGAACTGCCTGGACCCTGACACGACTCCATCCTCCTCAAGGACTGGAGCCTCTACGAAACCCAGGACAGTTCAGTTCTTCGTCTGGCACCACGTAGTCGATCGCGAGGGCGCTGCTCGGGAGTTGCGCCGGGTCGTCAAGCCTGGCGGCATGCTCTTCGTGCAGGCGAACTTCTCCGACCGGATGCCTGATGTCTGGTGGTTCCGCGTCATGCCCGAATGGAGGAAAGTCGACAAGGCGCAGTTCCGGTCCGAGGAGGAGGTGAAAAGTGACTTCGCCGGTGCCGGGTGGACGCTCGTCTCTCGTGATGAAGTCACCTGGCTTCGCTCGGCGAACCTGGCCGAGGACTTCGAGAGGCTAAAGCTGCGTGCCGTCTCGGCCTTCGAACACATGAGCGAGGAGGCCGTCGAAGCGGGCTTCGCCAGAATCGAGGCAGCGCTGCCCTCACTCGGCGATGGGCCCCAATACGAGACCAGCGGGCTGCTCGTCTTCCAGCGCCAGTAGTCCAGCCGGGATCGTGTTGCCGGCGATCTGAAGGCGGGCCGCCATAGCGCGGGCGTGCAACGCCAGTACACCGGTACCGCCGGGCGGATCGAAAACGCGCAGGTGGCGGTGTTCTTGGCGTACGCCTCCCGGCACGGGTACACGCTGATCGACCGGGAGCTCTACCTGCCGCGGTGCTGGAGTGACGATTCGGCCCGGTGCGCGGCGGCCGGGTCCCCGAACACGTGCGGTTCGCTACGAAGATCGCTCTGGCCCGGCGGATGCTGACCCGCGCCGCCCAGGCCGGTGTCGCGGCGGCGTGGGCCACCGCCGACGAGTTCTACGGCGGCGATAAGGGTATGCGCCGGGACCTGCAAGCCCGTGGCATGGGCTACGTCCTGGCCGTGGCGAAAAGCCATCAGGTCATCACCTGCCCGGCCGTCGGGCCGCAGCGCGGCGACCAGATCGCCGCCACACTGTGCGCGGCCGCCTGGAACTGCTACAGCGCCGGGGACGGAGCCAAAGGACCCCGCGCGTATGACTGGGCCAGGGTGGCCATTACCGCACCCGACGACGAACGGGTCGGCCATCACGCGCTGCTGATCCGCCGTCGCCGCAGCGACGGCGAGTTGGCGTTCTACCGCTGCTTCTCACCCCGACCGGTGGGCATGCCCACGCTGGTGCGGGTAGCCGGCACCCGCTGGTGTGTCGAGACGTGCTTCAAGACAAGCAAGAACGCCACCGACCTGGACGAACACCAGGTCCGCCGCTGGGATTCCTGGTACCGGTACACCACGTTGGTCATGCTCGCGCACGCCATCCTCACCGTGATCGCCGCGCGGGAACGCGCCCGCCGTCCACCCGGCGACAATGAGTTGATTGCCTTGACCGTCAACGAAGTCCGCCGCCTGTTCGCCAAAATGGTCGCCAACGCCACACACACCATCACGCACCGGCTGGCCTGGTCCCGATGGCGCCGGCTGCACCAAGCCCGCGCCCAGAGCAGCCACTACCGTCGCCGAGGCCACCCCAACCATCGACTCATACCTACATAACGATCCCGGGCTGGACTACTAGGCTGGCGGCATGGTCAGGCGGGCCAGGGACGGCAGCACGTGGCGTATCGGCACAGACGCCGAGGTGGCGTGGATCGCCAATGGCACGTCCATAGGCCGAACGATCACAGCTGCCATCCCGCCGGTCTTCGAGGCCTACGCCACGGTCGTGCTGCCGCACGGAGATGAAGGGCAGGACAAGCATGACCGGGGCGTGCTTGCACTGCTGAGCGAGCAGTCGGCAGGCCAGCCGTGGTGGCTCGGATATCTCGATACTGGAGCCGATGACATCGTTTTCCCCGATGCGCCGAAGGTGACCTTGTATTCGGGGTGGCATTACGTGCTGGTCGAGGCGGGGCCGGAGCAGGCCGGCAGTTGGCGCCAGAGCGGCCCCTGGTCATTCTGGAAAGGCGTCTTGCCCAACTTGATGTTCCCCGCCGACCGCTCCTGGCTGGTTTCGACGCTGTGGGATGACGACTGGAGCTGCATCGGCGGACCGGCTGGGCTCGTGGACAGATTCCTGCGCCACCCTGGTCTGCAGGCGAGGCCGGTGGCCCTCGGCCAGGACGCCACACCACCAGGTCATGAGGCGCTGTGACGGTGTGCAGCTCTAATCGCGGACGCGAAGGTACTCTAGCCCTTGCCCGACGGGTGGAGCGGAATAGCCGTATCCATGAGGGCGGATCTTCTCCGGCGACACGAGCCAATGATTGTCCTGCGCCTGGTGCTCCACGCTGCTCAGACAGAAGGGCCTAGCCGAGTTCTGTAGCCAACGATGTAGCCAAGGGATCAGACGACCCAGGACCTCGGAGGCCGGCCGACACGTCAGGTCGACCGGCTGACCGGCGGCGGTGACCACTAAGTGGATCAGGTCCGCGCGTGTTGCAACGCCGACCGCCACTGGCGAGTCACCGCCCGAGCCGGCTTGACGTCCTTCAGGTCGAACTCATTCCCGGCGACGATCGTCTGGCCTTCCATGGTCCCTTCGCCAGCTGCGGACCGTAGCCCCACGAACCAGAACCGGCGGCGCTTGCCCTGGACGATCAACTGCAGGCCTAGCCCGAAGTACAGCCGCGGGAACCGCGCTCGCACCTGGCTGGCCGGCACGCTGAACAGGGGATCTGGATCTTTGCCGGAGCGCCGCCCCCGACCGTCACCTGGTTGGTGGGGCGTGAACGTCACTATCCCATCGGCCAGCCTCAACTCGCCTTGTTGAAGGCGTCCCCACGGGCCGAGCAGCCCGAGCAGGCACGCCGGTGTCGCCAGCGCCTCGCCCATTGCCCACTCCACCTCTCCAGCGGCCAGCTCCTCCAGCACATTGTCCTCCCTCGCGCCGCTCGACGGAGGTGGTTTGCGATGTCACGCCCCTGTCGGGTCGTGGTTCAGATAGACGATCGGTCTGGATCTGAT
>JBKOXW010000021.1:0-15960 GCA_046744115.1 Actinomycetota bacterium
ACTACCACAATGTCGTCGGCAGCGTCAGGATGTGTATAAGAGACAGGCCCTGCTGGAGGGCCGGCCGGCGGACCGGCTGCTGGCTCGCCGAGCCGCGCTGGAGGACCGGGTGCGCCGGTACGCCCGCCGGGCCGCCGGCCCGCTGTTCACCGGCCAGGTCGACCCGCCGCCGGCCGAGGAGGTCGCGGCCGGCCTGCGGGACCGGGTCCTGGTCGAGCTGATCGGGTACAGGGGCACCCTGCTCGCAGTCACCCTGCGCGACGGCGAGCCGCGGCTGCACGAGCTCGGCCAGGGGAGCGTCGTGCGGCGGGCGCTGGACGCCCTGCTGTTCGGGCTGCGCCGGCTCGCGGTCGGGCACGGCTCGGCCGCCTCGCTCGCCTCGGCTCGGGCCGCGGTCGCCGGCCACGCGACGCGGATGGACGCCGCCCTGCTGGGCCCGCTGCGCGATGTGATCGCCGACCGGCCGCTGGTGGTGGTGCCGACCGGTTCGCTGCGGTCCACGCCCTGGTCGCTGCTGCCGAGCTGCGCGGGCCGGCCGGTAACCGTCTCGCCGTCGGCGGCGATGTGGCTGCGCGCCGCCCATCGGCCGCGGGAACGGTCCACCGCCGCCCGGGTTGTGCTCGTCTCCGGACCCGGCCTGGACGGAGGGGCGGCCGAGATCGACCAGCTCGCCGCGGAGTACCGGACCGCGATCCGGCTGAACGGATCGCAGGCGACGGTCGAGACCACGCTCGCCGCGCTCGACGGTGCGGACGTGGCGCACATCGCCGCGCACGGCCGGCTGCGCCGCGACAACCCGCTGTTCTCCGCGCTGGAACTGGCCGACGGCCCGCTCACGGTCTACGACCTGGAACGGCTGGCCGAGGCGCCCCGGCTGGTGCTGCTGCCGGCCTGCCAGTCGGGAGTCGGCTCGGAGCTCGCCGGCGACGAGGTGATGGGGCTGACCTCGGCGCTGTTCGCGCTCGGCACCCGGACCGCCGTCGCCACCGTGATCCCGGTGCCGGACGAGGCGACCCGGCCGCTCATGCTCGCCCTGCACGCCGGGCTGCACCGCGGGCTGTCCACCGCGGACGCGCTGGCCGCCGCGCAGGCCGCGACCGATCCCGACGACGTGTCGGCGCTGGCCACCGCCGGCGGGTTCGTCTGCTACGGCGCCGGCTAGCCACCCCGGACGACGACCGGCGGCGTTCTCGTCGTCGCCGATGTGTCCGACATCGGCTCCTCCTCGGCCTTGCCGGATCGCCGCCTGGGACCGGCCGCTCGGCACAGCGCCAGGACAAGCGAACGGCCGGGTGAGCGACCCCCCAGCTCACCCGGCCGCGCACCGGAGTGGAACGACGGCGAGCCGGCCTCCCCGACAGAGCCGACCGCCGCGCGACCCCCGTTGCCACACCCGTGACCGGAACCGCTCTCCACCCCATGTCGGCGGCCCCCGCTTCGCCGTCCGGAGCCGATCCAGTCACCGGTACAGAGGCCCCGACAGCCGGCCTGATACGCAGCCGGGAGAGGGAATTCCGGACCAGCCCGGGCGCCGACAGTGACCCTCTGTAACCTGGACGCGTGCTCGGACCGACCGTTGCCATCACGACACTTGGCGGTTTCACGGGACAGCCCGGGCACAAAGTGCTTCACTCGACAACAGCACGCGCGGCCCTGACCTTGCCCGCGCGGCTGACCCGTAAGGGGGACTGCATGGACCCACGCGAACGCCTGCTCACGCCCGGTGAAGTGGCCGCGCTCTTTCGCGTCGACCCGAAGACCGTGACGCGGTGGGCGGCTGCGGGCCGTATCCACAGCATCCGCACTCCCGGCGGCCACCGCCGGTTCCTGGAGTCCGAGGTGCGGGCGCTGCTTCAGCAGCTATCCGACGACAACCAGGTCACCCGGTCGGGGGGGTAAGTCATACCGCTGCGTAATCACTGGCTTCCGGTGCCCTCATCCCGACTGAACCCGGGCCGGAGGTCACCCTCGGTGAGCGTCGGCGGCGGGCTCTCCTCCCGCCCGGCACCGAGCTGCCCGCTCCAGCGGCGCAGCAGGTCGTGCTCGACGCCGAGGGAGTCGAGGATCTTGCCGGCGACGAAGTCGACGAGTTGCTGCACGGTCTGCGTACCGGCGTAGAACGCCGGGCTCGCCGGCAGCACCGTCGCCCCGGCCTCGTCCAGCGCGAGCAGGTGCCGCAGCGTCGCCCCGGTCAACGGGGTCTCCCGCGGGACCACGACGAGCCGCCGGCGCTCCTTGAGCGTCACCGCTGCGGTGCGCTCCAGCAGGTCCTTGGACAGGCCGAGCGCGATCCCGGCCACGGCCGCGGTGCTGGCGGGGACGACCACCATGCCGCGGGTGGGGTACGACCCGCTGGCCGGGCCGGCCGCCAGGTCGCCGGGTGCCCAGTGCACCAGGTCGTCACCGGCCAGGTCACGCTCGAGCCAGCGGGCCAGGTCGTCGCTCCACTGCGCGTCCCGGAACGCCAGCCCGGTCTCGTCCAGCAGCGTCAGCCGCGCCGCCCGGGACACCACCAGGTCCACGGGCAGGCCCGCGTCGAGCAGCCCGCGCAGCACCGCGCGTGCGTACGGCGTACCGGACGCCCCCGACACCCCCACCACCCACGGCCGCCGCCCCACGGTCTCGCTCGTCGTCATGGGTGGAGGCCGCCGGTGACGACGAGGTCGGCGAGTGCGAAGGCGAACAGGGTGATGCCGACGAAGCCGTTCGCGGTGAAGAAGGCGCGGTTGACCCGGGACAGGTCGTCGGCGCGCACGATCGCGTGCTCGTAGCCGAACGCGACCGCGGTCAGCGCGAGGCCGGCGTACCAGAGCCAGCCGTAGCCGACCAGCAGCCCGAACCAGACCAGCAACCCGAAGGTCACCACGTGCGTCGCCGTCGACACCCGCAGCGCGGCGCGCACCCCCCAGCGGGCCGGCACCGATCGGACCCCGATCCGCCGGTCGATCTCGGCGTCCTGGCAGGCGTAGATCAGGTCGAAGCCGCCGATCCAGGTGCCGACGGCGAGACCGAGCACGACCGGCTCCCACGCCCATGCTCCGGTCACCGCGATCCAGCCGCCGATCGGCCCGACCGTCTGGGTGAGCGCGAGCACGCCGTGCGGCACGTCGGTGAACCGCTTCGCGTACGGGTAGACCGCCAGCGCGAGCACGGCCAGCGGGGCGAGCGCGAGGCACAGCGGGTTCAGCGCGGCGGCCGCGGCCAGGAAGACGGCGAGCGCGACCAGCGCGCCGACCACCGCGGTGCGCACCGACACGACGCCGGTGACGAGCTCGCGCCCGGCTGTGCGCGGGTTGCGCGCGTCGATGTGCCGGTCGATCAGCCGGTTCGCGGCCATCGCGAACGTCCGGGCCGCCACCATCGCGACCGTGATCAGCAACAGGTCGGCCCAGCGGACGTCCGGGCGCATCGCGGTCAGCGCGGAGACGTACGCGAACGGCAGGGCGAACACCGAGTGCTCGATCACGACCAGCCGCAGGAACGCCCGTACCCGACCCGGCGGCTGCGCCGCCGCGACGCCTGCGGTCACGAGAGCCCGTACTCCGACCAGCGACGGTCCACACGCGACACGATGTCCGGCGACATGACCGCCTCGTCCGGCCAGCCGCCGGAGCGCCGGTAGCCCTCGGTCGGCAGCTTCCGGGTGGCGTCCACGCCGAGCTTCCCGCCCCAGAACTGCTCGTACGAGGCGTGGTCGAGGTGGTCGACCGGGCCGACCGTGTGCAGCACGTCGTGGGCGTAGTCGACGTTGCCGAACGCCCGCCACGCCACCTCGCGATAGTCGTGCACGTCGCAGTCGGCGTCCACGACGACGATCAGCTTGGACAGCGAGAGCAGCCCGGCGCCCCAGATCGCGTTCATCACCTTGTGCGCGTGCTTCGGGTACCGCTTGTCGATCGAGACGATGACGCAGTTGTGGAAGACGCCCTCCACCGGCAGGTCGTAGTCCACGATGTCCGGGATCATCAGCCGGATCAGCGGCAGGAAGATCCGCTCGGTGGCCTTGCCGATCGGGCCGTCCTCCTGTGGCGGCCGGCCGACCACGATGGTCTGGAAGACCGGGTCACGCTGCATCGTCATGCAGTCCACGGTGAGCGCCGGGAACGGTTCGACCGGCGTGTAGAAGCCGGTGTGGTCGCCGAACGGCCCCTCCGGCCGGCGCGCGCCGGGTTCGAGCCAGCCCTCCAGCACGACCTGGGCGTTCGCCGGCACCTGCAGCGGCACGGTGACGCAGTCGACCATCTCGACCCGCTGCTGCCGCACGAAGCCGGCGAACAGGTACTCGTCGATCTCGGCCGGCAGCGGTGCGGACGCCGAGTAGGTCACCGCCGGATCGCAGCCGAACGCCACCGCCACCGGCAGCCGCTCGCCGCGGCGCTCGGCGACCGCGTGGTGCGCGTTCGAGTCCTTGTGGATCTGCCAGTGCAGGCCGACGGTGCGGTCGTCGTGCCGCTGCAGCCGGTACATGCCGAGGTTGCGGCCGCCGGTCACCGGATGCTTGGTGTGGGTCAGGCCGAGGTTGAGGAACACGCCGCCGTCCTCGGGCCAGGACTGGATACCGGGCAGCAACCCGAGGTCGACGTCGCCGCCGCGCAGGACCACGTCCTGGCTGGGCGCGGTACGGACTCGCTTCGGCGGCACGGCGCGCAGCTGCGCCGCCTTGCCGAGCGCGTCCCGCAGCCCGCCGAGGCCGACCGGCAGCTCGGGCTTGAGCAGCGCGGCGATCCGGTCGCCGATCTCGTCGAGCCGGTCGACGCCAAGCGCGCGGGCCATCCGCGCCTCGGTGCCGAAGACGTTGATCGCCAGCGGCAAGGAGCCGGCCGTCGGGCGCTCGAACAGCAGCGCGGGCCCGCCGGCGCGGATCACCCGCTGCACGACCTCGCTGACCTCCAGCACCGGGTCGACCGGAACGCCGACCCGGCGCAGCTCGCCGTCGCGCTCCAGGCGGACGAGGAAGTCACGCAGGTCGTCGTACGGCACTCGCTCAGTATCGACGGCATCGCGGCGGCCGCGCCGTCCGGGTCCGTGCGGCGCGCGGTTGTGCCCGCGCACCGGCCGTGCCCGGGTCTACGCTCGGTGGTAGCGGTATGCGAGGAGGTGGGTGCCGTGCTCCTGCGGGTCGGCGGCATCGCGTTCCTGCTTCTGCTCGTGTTGTGGCTGTACTGCCTGATGGACGCGATCACGACCGAGAAGTCCCGGGTGCGCCGGCTGCCCAAGGGGGCGTGGGTCGTGATCATCCTGCTGACGTTCGAGATCGGCGCGGTGGCGTGGCTGGCCCTCGGCCGGCCGCGGCGCGAGGACACCGGTCCCCGCCGTGCCGGCGGCGCTCAGCCCCGGCCGCGACCGATGACGAGCTGGCCGACCCGTCCTCCCCCGCGCCGCACGCCCCCCGTCGCGCCCGACGACGATCCCGACTTCCTCGCCAAGCTCGGTCGGGAGGTCGGCGACGAGCAGCGCCGCCGGTCCGAAGATCTCGACGCCGAGCTGCGCCGGCACGAGGAGGAGCTGCGCGGGCTGGACGGCGAGGACGACGGTCCGGACGGGCCCGAGCGCCGCGGGCCGGACCGGCCGTTGCCCTGACGCCACCCCTTTGCGGGACCGCGGCCGGCGGACCGGTACCCGCGGTTACTCTGAACGGGTGGTAGTCCTGGTCGTCCTCCTCGTCGTGGCCCTGCTGATCGGCTGGCGTCTCACCGCGGTCCGCCGAGGCGCCGCCCGGGCCTATCCGCGCGTGGTCGCGCCCGACGACGATCCGGACTTCCTGCGCGAGCTCGACCGCCGCACCCGCGACGACGACGAGAACTAGTTAGGGCTTGCCTAGCCACGGCTGGGCTGGCTGCTCCGTGCTGTGCCGCGGCAGGCTCGGCGTGTGCAGGTTGTCGCGAGGGAAGCCGTCGGCGACCGCGGCAGCCAGGTCGAGCAGGGCATCGCGGGTCTCCGACCGCAGCTCACCGAGGTCGACCTCGGCACCCTCCTCCAGGTGCGGGTCGTACGGGATCCGGCTCACCGCTCGGCAGCGCGCCGCGAAGTGCGCCTCCAGCTTGTCCACGTCGACCCCGCCGGACTTCGGCCGCACCGAGTTGATCACTGCGACCGAGCCGCGGACCAGCTCGCCCCGGCCGTGCGCCTCCAGCCAGTCCAGCGTCGCGCTGGCGCTGCGCGCGCCGTCCACCGAGCCGGAGCTGACCAGCACGATCTGGTCGGCCAGGGCGAGCACGCCGGCCATCGCCGAGTGCAAGAGCCCGGTGCCGCAGTCGGTGAGCACGATGTTGTAGAACCGCTCCAGGATCGCCGCGACCCGGCGGAAGTCCTGCTCGCTGAACGCGATGGACACCGCGGGATCGCTCTCTGACGCGAGCACCTCCAGCCGATCCGGCGACTGCGAGGTATACCGGCGGACGTCGAAGTAGTGCTGGATCTGATCGGAGTCGTTCAGCAGGTTCCGCACGGTCGCGACCGTCTCCAGCGGCAGCTTGCCGGAGAGCGTGCCGCGGTCGGGGTTGGCGTCGACCGCGATCACCCGATCCCCGCGCAGCGACGCGAGCGTCGCGCCCAGGCACACCGTCATCGTCGTCTTCCCGACGCCACCCTTGAGGCTGATCACCGCGATCCGGTGGCAGCCGCGCACCGGCACCGTGGCACGTTCGATCTGCGCCCTGCGGTGCAGCTCGGCCGGCGACTGACCGGGGTTCACCGCGTGCGCGGACAGCGTGTACACCGCCCGCCGCCAGCCCGACTCGGGTGTCGGCCGGCGCTGCTTCAGCAGCGACTGGGCGGTCAGCTCGTCGACGGTCGGGGGCGGTGCGGGCGGCCTGTAGCCGGACGGTGCTGGGACGGCCGGTGCTGGGTATCCGGGGCGCGGCGCGTACCCGGTCGGGCCGGGCGGCTCCTGCGGGTATGGCATGGCGCCGGGCGACGGCGGGAAGCGGGGATCGGCGGGCGGCGCGTACGGAGGGCCGGCCAGGGCTGCCTGCGGCGGGCGACCGGATGCCGGCCCGCCGCTTCGACCGGGCTGGGGGTAGGGCGACGGCTCGCCGGGCCGGCCGGGCGCTCCGTACTGGCCGGGGCCGCCGTACTGGTCCGGGCCGCCGTACTGGCCCGGACCGCCGTACTGGCCGGCGCCGCCGCCGTACTGGCCGGGGCCACCGTACTGGCCCGGGCCGGTCGGGGTCTGACCGCCCTCCGATGGCCCGCCGGGTGGGGCCTGACCGCTGTGCTGGCCGTGCCCGCCCGCGCGCGACTGGCCGGGGTAGGGCGGCGATGTCCCGTACCGGGCCTCGCCACCGTACGGGGACGGACCGCCCTGCGCCGGGGTCCCGTACGGCATCGGCGGACCGTACGGGCCGGGGTCGCCGTAGGGCGGCAGGCCGGGATATGCGGGCGGTGGCGCGTGCGGCGGCCCGTACGGCGCGGTCCCCTGGGGCGGAAGGCCGCTCTGTGGCGGGAGGCCGGGTGGCGCTCCGGTCGGATCATGGCCCGGGTCGGGTGGCGAGAACGCCGGCCACCCGCCCGGCGGCTGGTCCGGGCCGGGCTGGTCCGGGCCGGGCTGGTCCGGGACGGGCTGGTCCGGGATGGGCTGGTCCGGGCCGAGCCGGTCCGGGCCGGGCGCCTGGTCGGCCGGCTCCGCCGGCGGCCGCGACTCCGGACCGGCACCGCGCAGGTGCGCGAGCCAGGACTCGTCCGACCACGTGTCGGGCGCCGCTCCCGCCGGCTCGGCCCGCTCGGCCGGCCGCCAGCTGCCCACGGCGCCGGACCCCCGCTCCCACGGCGCCCACTCGTCCGGCTCGTCGTCGTCCGCCGGGCGACTATCGTCCACAGTGGACTCAGCGGGCGCCGGGGGCTCCTGGTCGACCGGAGCGAGCCCCAGTTCCGGCTGATCGCTGCCGGCGGGCTCGTCGGCGGTGCCTGGCTCTGCGCTCGCGCCATCGCCCGGTGGGTCGCCCTCGGGCGGGTCCTCGTCGAACGGTACGGCGACGTGGTCGCTTGGCGGGTCGCCGTCCCAGTCGCGCGAGCGGGCGCTGTCGTCGACCAGGTCCGGCGTCGCTGGCTGGTCATCGTCGCCGACGCCGGCGGGCTCGGCCGGGTCGGAGCCGCCGGGGTCGCCGTGCACGGCCGACACCGGGGCCGGGCGTCGCGCCCAGGGATCGTCGGTGGATGGGCCGTGGCGCTGATCCGCGGACAGGATTGCCTCCCAGCTGTCGGGCGCGGGCGGGGGTGCGGGGTGTCGAGAGTTCGGGCCGGACCACGCCGGCGGGCGCGGCTCGGCCGGCTCGTCCCGGGACGGATCGGCCGACCGGACGTACGCGACGGGCCGATCCTGCGGAGTCGGCGGGATGGGGCCGGCCGGGGCATGCGGAGGGTCCGGCTCGATCCCTGGTGCCGCCCGGCTCTCCTCGAACCAGAAGCCGTCTCCGCCGGCGCCCAGCAGGTCTCCGGCCCGCGGGGTGGGCTGCGGCGGGGGTGGCGGGAACGGCATGGCCGGCCGGCCGGAGCCCGGCACGCCGGGAGCCACCGCCGGCTGCCAGCCCGCCGCCGTGCGCCCGGGATCGCCGTCGGCCCAGTCGAATATCCAGGCAGCGGTGCCGTTGGTCGCCTCGGCGCGGGCGGCATGGCCGGGGTCGTCGTCGGCGCGCGGCGGCGCCTTGTCCTCGGGCTGCAGCCGCATCCAGCTCTGCGCGGTGTCCCATCGAGCCAAGGCGTCGGCGAGATCGGACTCGCGGTCGCGGTCATCGTCGGATGCTTGGCGCCGAGGGCTCACCGGCGGCTCCCTACCAGAATCCCCGTCCCCGCCAGCGTAAGTGACGGCCGGCTCGCGGAGCGTCTCACGTCAAGCCGGCGTACGAGTGCAAACCGGATATCACGATGTTGACGACGAAGAAGTTGAAGATCATGATCCCGAACGCGAGCAGGTTGATCCTGGCGGCGGCGACCCCGCGCCAGCCGGCGGTCGAGCGGGCGTGCAGGTACGCGGCGTACACGACCCAGGCCACGAACGCCCACGTCTCCTTCGGGTCCCAGTCCCAGTACCGGCCCCAGGCGGCCTCGGCCCAGATCGCCCCGGCGATGATGCCGAACGTCCAGATCGGGAAGCCGAACGCGACCGTGCGGTAGGCGACCCGGTCCAGCGCCTCGGCCGGCGGGAGCCGCCCGCCCAGGCTGACCGGGAACCGCGCGGCCCGGCCGGCCGCGAGCTGCCGGTCCCAGCGCTCGCGCACCAGGTACAGCACCGTGGCGACGAAGCTGACCATGAAGATGCCGGTGGCGATGACCGCGGCCGAGACGTGGATCGCCAGCCAGTACGAGCGAAGCGCGGGCACGAGCGGTGCCGCCTTCGCATACAGCACCGTGCCGGCGAGGAACATCAGCACGATCACCGGGAGCATGACGAACATGCCCAGGTAGCGCAGCTGTGGCTGCCGGGCCAGCACGACCAGGAACGCCGCCACCGCGACCACGCCGACCGCGGAGGAGAACTCGTACATGTTCCCCCACGGCGGGCGGTCCGTCGCGACGCCGCGCAGCGCCAGGGAGGCGGTGTGCAGCAGCAGGCCGAGCACGGTCAGCCCGACCGCGAGCCGGCCCGCCCGATCCGCTCGGCCCGCCCGAACCGGCTCGTCGACCGACGGCGGCGGCGACTCCGCCGTGACCGTCGGCGTGGCCGGCGCGGACCCCGCCGGAACGAGCTCGCGCGCCCCGCTGGTCGCCGCGATCCGGCCCCGGCGGCCGAATGCGTACTCGGCGCAGTAGCTCACCAGGGCGAAGCTGTAGACCGCGATCGCGGTGGTGAACACCGTGTCGGACAGCTGAGCCAGAGAGTCATCAACCGGCACGATCAGTCCTCCCTCGCCGCGGGATCACGCAGGCGCCCGACGAGGCGGGCGAACTCCACGCCGAAGCTCCCGGCCTCAGCCCGGGCCAGCCCGCCGACGGCGACCACGGTACGGCCACCCGCCGACGCGTCGGCCGATGGGTTCTCGCCGTCGGGGTCGCGGGTGATCCGCAGCCACACCCGGCGTCGCCGGACGGCGAGCGACAGCAGCAGGCCGAGGACCACGAACACGGCCGAGCCGAGCACGAGCGACTGCCCGGGATCGCGGTTGACCTGCAGCGTCGCCCACTCCCGGTAGCCGTCGAAGGTGATGCTGGTGCCGTCGTCGAGCCGGACCGACCCGCCGGGCGCCAGGTTCGCCCGGGCGACCTCGCGCAGCGCACCGCGATCGATCTGGGTCTGGTCGACCGAGTACACCGACTGCGGCCGGCCGCTGTCCAGGCCGAGATCGCCCTGGTAGACGGCGATCGCCACGCCCGGCGCGTCCGGCCGCGAGGACAGCGAGGACAGCACGCCGTCGGCGGACAGGACCGCGGTCGGCGCGAACAGCCCGAAGATCGCCAGCTGGTCCGGCCGAGCGTCCGGCAGCTTGACCGCCCCCTCGGACAGCAGCTGGCCGTCCTGCGGCAGGAACGGGGCCGAGTAGCCGCGGTAGACCTGCCCGGACGGCAGCCGGACCGTGAACGCCGGCGAGAAGCCGTGGCTGATCAGGTAGATCCGGGTGCCGTCGAGGCGCAGCGGCTTGTTGACCTCCAGCTGGTAGCGCTGCTCGGGCCCGCCGTCGCCGACCGAGTACCGGATGTCGGCCCGGAAGCTGGCCGGCGTGCCGTCGCTCTCGTACGTGGCGGCGAAGTCGTCAAGCCGGTCGACGCAGAACGGGGTCAGCCCGTCGCCGCCGACGAGCCGCCCCGGCCGGAACGAGTCGTAGAGCGAGACGCTGTTGCAGAAGCCCTTGCCCTCCTCGACCAGCACGGTGCCCTGATAGCCCCAGAGCCGGCCGGCCGCGATACCGACCAGCAGCAGGGTGAGCGCGAGGTGGAAGACGAGGTTGCCGGTCTCCCGGAGGTAGCCCTTCTCGGCGGCCACCGTGAGCGCACCGCCCGGCTCGGAGCGGGTGACCACCCGCCAGCCGCGAAGCATCGTCCTGGCCCGGGCGGCGACCGCCTCCGGGTCGGCGTCGGTGCGGTAGGTCTCGGAGCGGGGCAGCCGGTGCAGGTTGCGCGGGGCCGGCGGCGGCGCGCCGCGCAACGCGCGCGCGTGCAGCCGGGTCCGCGGCCCGAGGCAGCCGACGAGGGAGATGAAGAGCAGCAGGTAGATGGCGGCGAACCAGGGCGAGCCGAACACGTCGAAGAACCCGAGCCGGTCCAGCAGCGGTCCGAGGGTCGGGTGCCGGTCGAGATACTCGGCAACCTTCGCCGGGTTGAGCCGGCGTTGTGGCAGGAGCGAGCCCGGCACCGACGCCAGGGCGAGCAGGAAGAGCAGCACCAGCGCGGTGCGCATGCTGGTCAGCCGGCGCCAGCCGTTCCGTACCGTGGCGAGCCACCCCCGACCGCGACCCGGCTGTCCCTTGTGACCCTGCTGTCCCTTGTGGATGGGTGCCGGCTGGGTGGACAGCTCCCTCGCCTGCTCGTCCGCGCGGACGTCGGTGCTCACAGGCTGGTCCCGATCCCGGTGTTGCCGACCCAGGCGCGCAGGTCGATCATCAGCTGCCCCCACCACCCGGTGACGAGCAGCACGCCGAGGATCACCAGCAGCGCCCCGCCGACGTAGGTCACCACCCGGGCGTGCCGGCGCACCACCGCCAGGGCACCGACCAGCCAGCGCACGCCGAGCGCGACGAGCAGGAACGGCAGCCCGAGGCCGAGGCAGTACGCGACCGACAGCAGTGCGCCGCGGCCGGCGCTGGCCGAGTCGTACGCGAGGGTCTGCACCGCGCCGAGCGTCGGCCCGAGGCACGGCGTCCAGCCGAGCCCGAAGACGACGCCGAGGATCGGGGCTCCGGCGAGCCCGGCGGCCGGCAGCCGGTCGATCCGGAACTCCCGCTGCAACAGCGGGACGAACCCCAGGAACGCCAGCCCGAGGACGATCACCACGACACCGAGCACGCGGTCGACGGTCGCCTGGTGCCGGACCAGCGTGCCGCCGAGGTTGCCGAAGAACGCGCCGTAGGAGACGAAGACCGCGGTGAAGCCCGCGACGAACAAGGCCGCGGCGGCGAGCATCCGGCCGCGGGTGGCGGTCCGACGGGCAGTGGCGACCGGCGACCCCGGCCGACCGTCCGCCGGCGGTGCCGGGCGGGCGTCCACGTCGGCGCCGGCCAGCCCGGTGACGTAGGACAGGTAGCCGGGCACCAGCGGCAGCATGCACGGGGAGAGGAAGCTGGCGAGCCCGACCAGCGCCGCGACCGCGCCGGCGACCAGCAGCGGGCCGTCGAGCACGATGTCGGAGAAGCCCTGCCCCGCCGCGATCACGGCTCTTCCGCGGCCAGTCGGGTCACCACTGGTTCGATCTGCTCACGCAGCAGCGGAGTGAGGTAGGCGGCCGCGACCCGACCCTGCCGGTCCAGCACGATGGTGGACGGGATGGCGTTCGGCGGGTAGTCGCGGAACCGCAGCACGACCCGCCCGAGCGGGTCGAACAGGCTCGGATAGCCGATCTTCTTGTTCGCCACGAAGTCGCGCGCGGCCTGCTCGTCGTCCTTGATGTCGACGCCGACGAACTCCACGCCACGGGCCCGGGTGGCCCGGTACACCTGGTCGAATTCCGGTGCCTCCACCCGGCACGGCGCGCACCACGACGCCCAGAAGTTGAGCACGACGACCTTGCCCCGCAGCGTGCCGATGTCGAGCGTCCCGCCGCCCAGCAGATCACCGCGAACGGCCGGGGCCGCCCTCCGCTCGCCGGCCGGGATCGTCTGCCCGGCGCCGGTGCCCGCCACGAATCGGAACTCCCCGCCCGCCGCCTGGTCGACCGCGTCCGTGCCGGTCGCGCAGCCGGCCAGCGGCGCCGCCGAGACGACCACCGCCACGACCAGCGCGCGCAGCCGGGGTACGGCTGTGGGCTCGGACACCCGACCAGTGTGGCCCGCAGCCCACCCACCACCCCACCCGGGGTGGCGCCGCGAACGGCGGGTCGGCGGGCTCAGGCGCCGTGGGTGGCGCCGGGGGGTTCGGGGCCGGCGGGCTCGGTGTAGCGCACGTCGACGACCCGGTCACCGTCGAACGTGAGACTGGTCAGCGTCGCCAGGCCGCATTGCCGGCGGCGAGGGTCGTGCCAGAGCCGGCGGCCCTCGGCGAGGCGGCGGAGCGTCCAGATCGGCAGCTGGTGGCTGACGCACACGGCCTCGTGCCCGGCCGCGGCGTCCCGGGCGGCGTGCGCGGCCGCGAGCATGCGGGCTGCGATCTCGAGGTACGGCTCGCCCCAGGACGGGCGGAACGGGTTGCGCAGCAGCGGCCAGGCCCGCGGGTGCATCCAGGCGCGCTCGCCCGGGCCGAACGGGAGCCCCTGGAACGCGTTGCCGGCCTCGATCAGCCGGTCGTCGACGTGCACGTCCAGGCCGAGCGCCTCGGCCAGCGGCGCGGCTGTCTCCCGGGCTCGCTCCAGCGGGCTGGACACCAGGTGGGTGATGTCCCGGTCCAGCAGGGCCTTGGCCACCCGCTCGGCCATCCGGCGGCCCAGCGCCGACAGGTGATATCCGGGCAGCCGGCCGTACATCACGTGGTCCGGGTTGTCCACCTCGCCGTGCCGGAGCAGGTGCACCACGGTCATGGGGGTGCACCTGCCGGCCGTGCCGTGGCGGCGGCTCGGGCCGCGTCGGGCAGCGCGTCGGCGATGCGATCGAGCACGGCGTCGTCGTGAGCGGCCGAGACGAACCAGGCCTCGTACACCGACGGCGGCGGGTACACGCCGCGGGCCAGCAGCGCGTGAAAGAACGGCGGGAAGCGGTAGGCGTCCTGGCGGCGGGCGGCCGCGTAGTCGGTCACCACGTCCTCGGTGAAGAACACCGAGAACAGGCTGCCCGCGGTTTGCACCCGGTGCGGCACCCCCTCCTTGGCAAGCGCCTCGCCGACCAGCCGGGCCACGGTCGCCGCGGCCGCGTCGACCCGCAGGTACACCTCCTCGGTGCAGTGCCAGAGCGTGGCGAGGCCGGCGGCCACCGCGACCGGGTTACCGGAGAGCGTGCCGGCCTGGTAGACCGGGCCGGCCGGGGCCAGCCGAGCCATCACGTCGGTGCTGCCGCCGAACGCCGCGGCGGGCAGCCCCCCGCCCATCACCTTGCCGAACGTGAACAGATCCGCGTCGACCGGATCCAGGCCGTACCAGCCGCTCCCGCTCACTCGGAACCCGGTCATCACCTCGTCCAGCACGAGCAGCGCACCGTGCGCGGCGGTGATCCGGCGCAGCGCGGCGTTGAACCCGGGCAGTGGCGGCACCGCGCCCATGTTCGCCGCCGCCGCCTCGGTGATCACGCAGGCGATCTCCTCGCCCGCCGCGGCGAAGGCGGCCTCCACTGCGGCCACGTCGTTGTACGGCAGCACGATCGTGTCCGCCGCCTGCGCCCCGGTGACGCCCGGGGTGTCCGGCAGGCCGAGCGTGGCCACCCCGGACCCGGCCGCGGCGAGCAGCGCGTCGACGTGGCCGTGGTAGCAGCCGGCGAACTTGACCACCTTGGCTCGCCCGGTCACGCCCCGCGCCAGCCGGATCGCGGACATGGTGGCCTCGGTGCCGGAGTTCACCAGCCGCACCAGGGCGACCGGCGACATCCGGGACACGATCTCCTCGGCCAGGTTGACCTCGCCCTCGGTCGGCGTGCCGAAGCTGGTGCCGCGGGCGGCGGCGTGCGCGACCGCCTCCACCACGGCCGGGTGGGCGTGGCCGAGGATCATCGGCCCCCAGGAGCAGACCAGGTCGACGTACTCGCGGCCGTCTGCGTCAAAGACGTACGGCCCCCGCCCGGCGACCATGAACCGGGGCGTGCCGCCGACGGCGCGGAACGCGCGCACCGGCGAGTTCACCCCGCCGGGGATGACGGCGCGTGCCCGGTCGAAGAGTGCCGCCGAGGCTGGGGCTTCGTACGGGAAGGTCACGGGGCCAGTCTGGCAGGAGCGCGGAGCCCGGGCTGCGGTCACCGTCCGTTGCCCGTCCGGCCCGGCGGCCGGGCAGCCGTGGCGAACCTCGGGGTAGCGCCGACCGGTCGGCAGGACAAATCCCCGCCACCGGGTTAGCAGATCCGCGCGCTCGGGTTAGGGTCGATGGGCCAGGGCCCAGCCTCGACCCCGGCAGGAGGGGTGCATGACCCGGTCTCGCGCGCGATCCCGTCCGACGGTGGGCCGTCCGGCCCGCCGTCCTTCGCTCCGGCGCCGCACGATGCCGTTCCTGCTGGTGGGCTTGGCGCTGGCCGGTGCGACGACCGCGTCGGCGGCCCGGCTGGCCACGCCGCTCGCCGGGCACGTGGAGAGCCCGCGGGTGGAGGCGGAGAGCCCGTTCCGCGAGTTCGTGCTGCCGTGGGGCGCGCCGTCGATCGCCACCCAGGTGGTCCCAACGACGCCGCGGAGCGCACGAGATGCCCGGGTGGCCGGGCCGGACGCGGCCGGCATCGGGGTCGCGGCCGGCCTCGCCGACAACGGCATCCCGCTGGTCGCCCTGACCGCGTACCGCAACGCGGAGAAGCGGATGGCGCTGGAGAGGCCGGGCTGCGGGGTGACCTGGTCGTTGCTGGCCGCGATCGGCCGGGTCGAGTCGAACCACGGGCAGTTCGCCGGCGCGCTGCTGCTCCGCGACGGCCGCTCCGCGCCGCCGGTCATCGGCGTGGCGCTGGACGGCCGTGCCAACTTCGCGCTCATCACCGACACCGACGGTGGCCGGCTCGACGGCGACACCACCTACGACCGCGCCGTGGGGCCGATGCAGTTCATCCCGAGCAGCTGGGCCGCGGTCGCGGCGGACGGCGACGGGAACGGCCGGTCCGACCCGTTCGACATCGATGACGCCGCGCTGGGCGCCGCGATCTACCTGTGCGCCGCGGGCGGCAACCTGCGCACCGACGCCGGGCTGCGGGCCGCGGTGTTCAGCTACAACCGCAGCGCGGCCTACGTCCAGCTGGTCCTCGACCTCAAGGCCGAGTACGAGCG
>JBKOXW010000037.1:0-1544 GCA_046744115.1 Actinomycetota bacterium
TCGAAGAACCCGCGCACCTCGTCGACGATCCGCTCGAAGTGGCGGGTCTTGTAGCCGCTCGGGCTCTCCTCGGTGTTGCCGTGCATCGGGTCGCACTGCCAGACGACCACGTGGCCGGTGCCGGCGACCTTCTCCACGATCCCGGGCAGCACGTCGCGCACCCGCTGGTGACCCAGCCGGCTGATCAGGGTGAGCCGGCCCGGCGTGTACTCCGGGTCGAGCCGCTCGACCAGCTCGGCCGCGTATTCCGGCGTCGCGGTCGGCCCGAGCTTGACCCCGACCGGGTTCGCGATCCGGGAGACGAAGTCGATGTGCGCGCCGTCCAGGGCCCTGGTCCGCTCCCCCACCCAGACCAGGTGCCCGGACAGGTCGTAGCCGCAGCCGTCGCTGACCCTGGTGAGCGCCCGCTCGTACTCCAGGATCAGCGCCTCGTGGCTGGCGTACAGCTCGACGCCGTGCAGCGCGTCGTCGGGCACCCCGCAGGCCCGCATGAACTCCATCGCCCGGTCGATCTCCCGGGCCAGCACCTCGTACCGGGCGCCGGCCGGGGACATCCGCACGAAGTCCTTGTTCCAGTCGTGCACCCGGCGCATGTGCGCCTCGCCACCGGTGGCGAATGCGCGCAGCAGGTTCAGCGTGGAGGCCGCGGTGTGGTAGGCGCGGATAATCCGCTGCGGGTCCGGCCGGCGCGCCGTCGCGTCGGCGACCAGGTCGTTGACCATGTCGCCGCGGTACGACGGCAGCCCGAGCACGTCCACAGTGGACGACCGGGGCTTGGCGTACTGACCGGCGATCCGGGCCACCTTCACGACCGGCACGCTCGCCCCGTAGGTGAGCACGACGGCCATCTGCAGCAGCGTCTTCAGCGTCGCTCGCAGCGACGGCTCGGTGGCACCGGCGAACGTCTCCGCGCAGTCCCCGCCCTGCAGCAGGAACGCCTCGCCGCGGGCCACCGCGGCCAGCCGGGTCCGGAGCAGCTCGACCTCGACCGGGACCACCAGCGGCGGCATTCCGGCGAGCGCGTCGACGATCGCCCGCAGCGCCACCGGATCCGGCCACTCCGGCTGCTGGGCCGCGGGCAGCGACCGCCAGGCATCGAGATCAACGCGGTGCGGCGTCACGGTCCAAGCGTAGTGAGCGACCCGACGTGCCGCGGATCCACCTCCCGCATGAACGCGACCGCGTCCGCCGCGCCGGCGTCGATGATGTCGTACGCACGCTCGCCGGCGCCGGTGGCGACCGTGACCGTGGCGAGCCCCGCCCGCCGCTGGAACGGCGACTGCCGCACCTGCCAGCCGACCACCCCGGCGCGCGCCAGCACGATCTGGCGGCGCAGCAGCGAGCCGGACCGCACGCTCACCGCGCGGTTGTCTCGGGCATGCCCGAGGCCGCGATACCGGTCGATGGCGAGCGGCACGCCGAGCGCCGCGAGCAGGACGCCCGCGGCCACCCCCGGCCACTGGCCGAACACCGCGAAGCCCAGCGCGACCAGCACCCCCGGCGCCGTCGCGCGGAACAGCCGGCGGCGCAGCGCGGCCCGCGGG
>JBKOXW010000249.1:0-4227 GCA_046744115.1 Actinomycetota bacterium
AAGAACTCTGGCCGGGAGGCTCGTCGCACCCGTGAAACCCTGGCCGGGACCACTCCAGGTCTCGGCGACGGCGAGGCGGATCGACTCGCGCAGTCGGAGCGCAAGCGGCGCGCCTCAGCCTTGACGCCGGCTGGACGGCCCCGAGAGTGGGCGGCGTAGAGGGAATGGGCGCTGGCGAGCCGACGTCGGTAGCTGCCAAGGATCGTTTGCTTGATCTGGTCGCCGTCCCTGGTGAGTCGGCGCCTGGGCGCCGCGCGACCGAGGACGGCCGCAGGCCGCCCGCAGTGTCGCGCCTTGATAGCCCGCGCACGAAGGCCGGCTTGCCGTGGGCTCCGCTTGCATGATCTCCGACGCGCATGCGCGACGTTCCTGCTCGCTCAAGGTGTCGAACCTCGGACGGTCATGGAGATGCTCGGCAGGTCAGGCGTGGTGAGGCGGTGGTGGAGACGGGGGAACTTGAACCCCCACCCCCGCCTTGCAAAGATCGTCAGGCCTGTCCGTCGGCGTGCCTCAGGGAAGGCTGGGTGGCTCACCCTGCCAGTCACAGCCGATGAGCGTTCGGCCAAGTCCATCCCCGTCAGGCCGCTTGGCTACACCGACGGCTACATGCGGGAGGCGTCGGACGGGCCGCCGGCTCGCCGCTGATCACCGCTTCCTGCCCTGGCGAAGCGCTCGGATGGCTTCGATCAGCTTCTGCAGGACGTACGCGACGCACCGGTACGCCTTCGACGCGGTGGCGGACGGCGTCCGCAACGGTTCGGTCGGTTCGACGGACGACTACTACGGCCGGGCCCTGCCCTGGTACCAGCGTGACCTATCCACATTGGGGACAGCGGCGGTCGTCGGGGAGCAGGACAGCGGTCCTGTGTGTTCCTTCCGCAGTTCCTCGGCATCCCGGACGATGCGGCCGGGTACGTGTTCGTCGACGGCGCCCCGGAGCCCGGTCTGACCGTCGATCTGTTCGGTGCGCGAGTGCACGTGGCGGGGGAATCGACCTCGGCGACGGCTGGTGGTATCTCCGGCCGGGCGACTAGGGCTGGAGCTGCAGCATGGGTAGCTGGACCGGCGACATCGTGGTCCAGTCGAGCACCTGCGCTTGCGACTGGCCGGATCCGACGATGACGTCGAGGGCGTTCGGATCGCGGGTGTCCGTGTCCTTACTCGCGAGCCCGAAGTCGACTTCACCGGCACCGCCGCCGAAGCGGAACTGCGTGACCCACTCCATCCCGGCGGGTGGGTTGGTCCAGTAGTCGAGCGAGTAGACGGGCCGCACGAAGCCGATTCCCTCGCCCTCCTCGGCGTTGCCGAGCATGGCCGTCCCGTACAAGGCGGCGGCGGGGTCGAGCCCGCCGAGCGCCGAGCGGGGCACCACCACGGCGAACTGCCGCGTCTGCGGCACGGCGAGCATCTCCGCGTCGGCGACCTTGGTGCCGTCGGGAGCGTAGAGGCCCGCCTGGTCGAAGCGCCCGTCGCCGACGACGGCGAGCTGCCACGGCTCGGCCGTGTCCATGTTGGTGCCCGGCAGGGCCGGCTGCGTGCCGTCCGGAGCGCTGCCGAGGTAGACGTTGAGCCGCTGCAGCGAGATCTGGTCGCCGCCGAAGGGGTTGAGGACCTCACCGGTGATCCGCGCGACGAACAGGACGTCCGCACCGTCGGCGTAGACGTCGAGGGCGGTGAGGTCGAAGGCGCCCGGGTTGAAGCAGCCGCACGTCGGATACACGTACGTGCCGGGGCCGTCGTCGTCGCCGGCCGGGTCGGTGAAGCCGCCGACGCGCGTCCCGTAGGACACGACCGTGACCTGCCGCATGGCCGTCTGGCCGGCGCGCGTCCAGCCGACCACGGTGATGACGTTGCCGCCGCGGTCGAGGTCGACGGTGACCGCGAACGAGCCGTTGCTCGGGACGACCTCGACGACGTCGTCGCCGACGCCGACGTAGACCCGGTCGGCGTTGGTGGTGCCGCGCACGACCACCTCGGAGGACGACGCGACCGACCCGTCGGCGGGCGCCGTCAGCTCGATGCTGGGCGGGTCGGCCGGGCGGCCGGTCGCGTAGCGGGCCCGCACGGCCGCGGGCGTCTCGACCGGCCCACCCGCGTCGATCGCCTGCGCGAGCCGGACGTACTGCGACATCGCCCAGGCCAGTGGCGACGCCGATCCAGTCGCCTTCCCGGGCAGGTAGCCGTACGGCGCCGGTGCGGCCTGATCCTCGTCCCAGACCTGCTCGGGGATCATGAAGCCGTCGTTGGCGGTGTTGGCCATCGTGCGCAGGTACGGCAGGCCGTTGCCGCCGTTGGCGACCACGTACTCGCCGCGCTCGCCGCTGAGCAGCGGCCAGGCTCGACCCTCGGTGCCCGGCGTGTTGAACGTCCACGGCTCGCCGGTGTCCTTCTCGCCGTAGCCGTCGAAGGTGTAGCGGTGCCACACCCGGCCGCTCGGCGTGTCCGTCGCCAGCGACGCGTCCGTCTCGGCGAGCGAGGCCCGCACGAACGGGTCCGCCGGCACCTTGACCCCGAGCCGGACCAGCTCCAGGAACCCGGCGTCGACGACCTCCTTCTCCAGGTGCACGCCGGCCGCGTTGCCCCAGTCCCGCGCGTCGTCGTCATTCGGGTCGGTGTCGGCGTTGATGCGCAGGTAGTAGTGCCCGTCGCCGTAGGGCGCGGTGGTGGTGAACATCCACTCCTCGGTGTTGCGCTGCCACTCGTCGGCGACGCCGAGCCAAAGCCGCTCCCGCAGGCGATCACCGCGCCACCCGGCGATCTGGGCGGCGGAGACGAGACCCGCGATCTCGGCCGCGGTGGTCGACGGGGAGTAGCCGCCGGTCTCCTCCCAGCGCTCCTGCGGGGTCGACGGGCCCATCCGCACCAGCGCCTCCGCGGCCCGGCGCACGCCGTCCCACAGGTCGGTGCGGTGCAACTGGTACGCCAGCACGAGCGGGAACGCGGTCTCGTCGAGCTGGATGTTGCGCTGGTCCGGCTCGCCGTCGACGCGCGAGTTCTGCGGGAACGTGCCGTCCGCCTGCTGCTGGTGCGCGAAGAGCCAGGTCACGGCTCGATTGGCCGCAGCCCGGTCGCCGGCGGCCAGCAGGCCGGTGACCTGGTGGTAGAGGTCGCGGGCCCACACGAAGTGGTAGCCGCCGCCGCCGGAGTCGGCGTTGACCGCGAAGCCCCACGGCAGCGTGAGCGACGCGATGAACGCACCCCGGAACGTCTTGTCCTCGTGTGCCTTCACCGTCATCACCGCGACGGTGTACTGGGTGCGCAGCTGACCGGACAGGAAGGACGGGGCCGGGCGCAGCGAGTCGAGGTAGCTGTGCCACTCGACGCCGTACGCGGCCGCCCGGTCGGCGAACCCGGCCGCGGCGCTGGCGCGCGCCGTCTGCTCGGCCGTCGCATCCGAGCCGGCGAACCCCAGCGCGAGCGTGTGGGTCGTGCTGCTTCCGGCCAGGGAATCGACGGGCAGCTCACCGGTCTGCAGGACGTTGCCGTCGGTCGCGGTGTCGTAGTCGAGATCGAGCTGCCGGTTGTCCTCGAGGTCGGTCCACCCGTCGCTGGTGCCGACGAAGCCGTTGGACGTGCGCAGGAAGCCGGACGACGACACCAGGGCCGCGTGCGTGTCGCCCTCGCGGGTGAGCAGCGCCACGTCTCCCGCCGGCCCGGTCCGCGACGCGGTGTCGCCGCGGGAGGAGTTGCCGATCGCCGGGTCGTACAGAACGAACATGCGGTACGCACCCGGCTGGAGCGCGGTGAACCGGACCCGCAGCAGGACGGTCGACCGCGCCGGGTCGGTGACGTAGGTCTTGGTGATCCGGTAGCGGCCCGAGCGGGCCGTGTTGACCTGCTCGTAGACCAGCGCCCGGGGATCTACCAACCGCACCTGCTGAACGGTGTCCTCGCTCTCGCGGTCGACGAACGTGCTGCCGTCCGTCACCGCGAACTCCAGGGATCGCACCTGCGCGATGTCCCCGCGGGGGAAGTAGACCTCGCTCAGCGCCCCGCCGGACAGCGTGTACCAGACCTTCGAACCGGTGCCGACGGACGTACCGAGACCCTGCTTGTTGCCCGTGGTCCAGTTCGCCGACGCGCCCGGAGCCCCGGGCGCCTCCCCGCCCGGAGCCGACGCCGCGGCGGGCGCCGGGAGCGCGAGGACCATCCCCAGCAGCGCGACCCACCGTCCCCGAAGTCTCATCGGCTTCCCTCTCCGACGGGGTCAGGGGGTGCCGCCCTGGC
>JBKOXW010000112.1:0-4591 GCA_046744115.1 Actinomycetota bacterium
CCGCGACGGCGGCCACCATGAAGACGTCGCTGGCCGGGCCGGGCGCGGCACCGGCGGCCACGGCGGGGTCGATGTACTCGGGCGTGCTGTGCACCGACTCCTGCTCGCCGAGCACCCGGGCCACCCCGAGGTCGGCGAGCAGCGGCCGCCCCTCCTCCGTGAACAGCACGTTCGCCGGCGTGACGTCGCCGTGGCACAGGCCCTCCGAGTGCGCGTACGCCAGCGCTGCCGCGAGCGGAGCGAGCACACTGACCACCTCGCCCGGCGGCAGCGTGATCCGCGAGCGCAGCAGCATGGCCAGGCTGCCGCCGGCCGCGTGGTCGAGGACGAGCACCGCCTCGCGGTCGGTCGTCACCACCTCGCGCACCCGCAGCAGATGCGGGTGGTCCAGCGCGGCGAGCAGCGCCCCCTCCCGGCGCAGCCGTGACCGCTCCGCCGCGCCCGCACCGAGCCGCAGGCGCTTGAGCGCCACCGCCTCGCCGCTGCCTGCCGCCCGGCCGCGCCAGACCTCGCCGGACCCGCCGAAGCCGATCATCTCCTCCGCCAGGTACCCCGGAACGCTCCATGCCGCGTCTCGTCGCATGCGTCGAGCCTAGGCAAATCGGCGACAGTCCCGCGTTCGTCGTCCACAGGCGACTCGGCCATCCACAACCCGCCGTCGGGCGGGCGACGGAGGCCCGCCGCGCCGGTAATGTGGGCCGGCTTTGCCCGCCGACCGCGACAGGGGCCGCCGCATGCACATCCTCGCCACCTCGGGCGGCTTCCGCCTCGCTGTGCGCACTCGGATCACTCCCGGACCGCTCATCTACTTCGCGTTCGAGCTGGCCGGCGCGACAGGGCGACCCAGGATCTGCTACCTCGGCACCGCCACCGGCGACAGCCCGGTCGGCACCGCCGCCGTCTACGAGGCGTTCGTAGGGCGCGGTGTGGAGGTCTCGCACCTGGCCCTGTTCCCGATGCCGAACGTCGAGGACGTGCGCGGCCACCTGCTCGGCCAGCACGTGATCTGGGTGGGTGGAGGCAGCGTCGCAGGGCTGCTCGCGATGTGGCGGCTGCACGGGCTGGACGAGATCCTGCGCGAGGCGTGGCAGGCCGGCGTCGTGCTCGGCGGCGTGTCGGCGGGCTCGCTGTGCTGGCATGTCGGCGGCACCACCGACTCGTTCGGCCCGACCCTGCGACCGGTGACGAACGGGCTGGCACTGCTGCCCTACTCCAACGGGGTGCACTACGACAGCGAGGAGCAGCGGCGCCCGCTCTACCACCGGCTCATCGCCGATGGCACGCTGCCCGCCGGATACGCCACCGACGACGGCGTCGGTCTCCTCTACCGCGGCACCGAACTGGTGGAGGCGGTCACCGACACGCCGGGCAAGGCCGCCTACTTCGTCGAGCCCGGCCCGGACGGCGCCACGGCCGAGACGCGGATCGACCCTCGGCTGCTGTCCTGACCCGACCGCCGCGTGCGGCCGCTCCGAACCGCACGGGTAGCCTCGACACCGTGAGCGCGCGAGGGCGGAGCGAGCTGACGGTGGTCCGGGCCGGGCTGGTGCCGTACGCCGAGGCCTGGGCCGAGCAGCGGCGGCTGCACGCGGCGCGGGTCGCGGGCGCGGCGCCGGACACCGTGCTGCTGCTAGAGCACCCGTCGGTCTACACCGCCGGGAAGCGGACCGAGCCCTGGGAACGGCCGCTGGACGGCACGCCCGTCGTCGACGTCGACCGCGGCGGCAAGATCACCTGGCACGGGCCCGGCCAGCTCGTCGGGTACCCGATCGTCGCGCTGCCGGAACCGGTCGACGTCGTCGCGTACGTTCGCCGGCTGGAGGGCGCGCTCATCGACGCGTGCGCCACGCTCGGGCTGGTCACCCGCCGCGTCGACGGGCGCAGCGGGGTGTGGGTGAGCGCGGATGCCCGCGGCCCGGACCGGAAGGTGGCGGCCATCGGCATCCGGGTCAGCCACGGCGTCACCATGCACGGCTTCGCCCTCAACTGCGATCCGGACCTGGCCGCGTACGGCCGGATCGTCGCCTGCGGCATCGCCGACGCCGGCGTCACGTCGCTGACCGCCGAGCTCGACCGCCGGGTCGGCGTCGCGGATGCGATCGACGTCGTCGAGGCCGCACTGCGGGCGGATGGGCTCGTCGACAGAAAATCGCTCGCGGCCGGAATCGCCGCGAGTTGACCATGGTTGCAGCGCACAACCGATGAGTTTGGGCCAGGTGCCCGGTCTCACTACCGAGAGTCTCAGGACACGGACCCGACGACGGGGGGACAACGCGTGAGCATCGAGAACCGCGAGATCACTGAGCCCGCGGCGGACCGGCGGGCTGCCCACGAACGACTCTCGACCGGCCTGCTCGCGCGCTGGGCGCGAGCCTGCGCCACGCATCCGTGGCGCGTCGTCTTCAGCTGGGTCGGCATCGTCGTGCTGCTGGTCGTCCTGGTCGGGACGGTCGGCGGCAGCCTGAAGGACGAGTTCTCGATCCCCGGGTCGGACACGCAGAAGGCCACCGACTTGATCGAGTCCGAGTTCGCCGCCGAGCAGGGCGGCGTGCTGAACCTCGTCTTCGCCGCGCCGGAGGGCGAGCGGCTGGACACGCCCGAGCGCAGGGCGGCGATCGAGGAGGCGGTCGCGAGGCTGCAGGGCCCGGAGTTCGCGCCGACGGAGGATCGGGCCGGGATCGAGACGGTCGGCGATCCGTTCAGCGACGAGACGGTCTCCGAGGACGGGCGGATCGCATTCGCGGAGGCCCAGTTCGACCGGGTCATCTTCGCGGAGGAGCGGCCCGAAGTCGAGGCCGTGCAGGACGCCGTCCGCGAGACGGTCGAGCCGGCCGGCGTCCAGGTCGAGTTCAACGGCGACGCCGAGTTCCCACCCATCGAGCAGGGCACGCAGGAGTTGCTCGGCCTGCTCGCCGCGCTGGTCGTGCTGCTCGTCGTCTTCCGCACGTTCGTGGCGGCGATGATCCCGATCGCGCTCGCGCTGACCGCGGTCGCGACCGCGTTCTTCCTGCTGTTCATCCTCGCCGGCTTCACCGACATCAACACCATCACGCCACTGCTGGTGTCGATGATCGGCCTCGGGGTCGGCATCGACTACTCGCTGTTCATCGTCACCCGGTTCCGGCAGTACCTGCACGAGGGGCTGTCCCCGCGCGACGCCGCGGCCGAGGCCGGCGCCTCGGCCGGCCGGGCGGTGCTGTTCGCCGGCCTGACGGTCGCGATCTCGGTTACTGGCCTGGCCTTCTTCGGCCTCGACTTCGTCACCAAGCTCGGCATCGGCTCCGCGCTCGGCGTCCTGACCACGGTGCTGATCGCGAACTCGCTGCTCATCGCGGTACTGGCGAAGCTCGGGCACCGGATCGACCGGCTGAAGGTGCCCTTCCTGCGCCCGATCGACGACTCCGAGACGGCCCGGGAGAAGTCCCTGATCGCCCGCTGGGGGCGGTTCGTGACCGCGCACGCGCGAGCCGTGTTCACGGTGACCCTGCTCGTCGTCGTGGCCGCGGCGGCGACCGCGGCGCTGGTCCGCCTCGGCGCGTCGGACCAGGGCACCCAGCCGACGGACCAGACCGCCCGCCGGGCCTACGACCTGCTCGCCGAGGGCTTCGGGCCGGGCTTCAACGGTCCGATCCCGATCGTCGTCGACGTGAACTCCGACCCGCAGGCGCCACAGCGGATCTACGACCGCCTGCAGGGCCTGGAGGGGGTGGCGTTCGCGGGCGAACCGCAGTTCAACGACGAGCGGTCGGTCGCGCTCGTCTTCGTCACGCCGGACTCCGCCCCCCAGGACGAGGCGACGGACGTGCTCGTCGACCGGCTGCGCAACGACGTCGTGCCGGCGGCGACCGAGGGCGGCGACGCGGTGGCCTACGTCTCCGGCCTGACCGCGGCGTTCAAGGACATCGCCGACCAGATCATGGACCGCCTCCCGGTGTTCCTGCTCTACATCATCGGCGTCACGTTCCTCGTGCTCGCGATGGCGTTCCGGTCGATCGTGGTCTCGCTGACGGCGGCCGTCACGACCATCCTGTCCGCGTTCGTCGGCTTCGGCGTCCTCACGCTCGTCGTGCAGGAGGGTCACCTGATCGGGCTCACCGGCCTCGACCGGACCGGGCCGATCGAGACGTTCGTGCCGCCGATCGCGTTCGCGATCCTGTTCGGGCTCTCGATGGACTACATGGTCTTCCTGATGAGCCGGATCCGGGAGGAGCACGTCCACGGCCTGAAGACGCGGGAGGCGGTCGAGCACGGGATCGCCGCAATCGGGCGGGTGGTCGTCGCCGCGGCGCTGATCATGGGCACCGTGTTCGCGGCGTTCATCCTCACCTCCGACCGCATCTCGAAGGAGTTCGGGCTGCTGCTCGCGGTCGCGATCCTCACCGATGCGCTGCTCGTGCGGATGACGCTCGTGCCGGCGTTCCTCACCCTCATGGGCGAGAAGTCGTGGTACATCCCGCGCTGGCTCGACCGGCTGCTGCCGAACATCACGATCGAGCCGCCGCACGACCGGGAGGGTCGGGTGCCGACCGAGCCTCAGAAGGAGGAGGCGGCGACCAGGGCCTGACTCACGCGACCTGGGGCATGACCTCCG
>JBKOXW010000306.1:0-3451 GCA_046744115.1 Actinomycetota bacterium
ACGTGAGGACGCGGTCGGCCTCGACGGTCCAGTCGGCCAGCTCGTCGAGCGTCGACCGCGCCGCCTCCGCGATCAGCTGCTCCCTGGTGAGCCCGCGCGCGTCCAGGCAGATGCCGCAGCACGCGATCCGGCCGTCGTGCCGGGCGAAGCTACGCAGCATCCGATCCAGCGCGTAGTAGCCATCGGGAGTCCGCTGCCCGGCGATGGCGCAGGTGACCGCGTCACCCATCAGGAAGACGACGACCTCGGCGTCGTCGCGACGGGCGAGGGCGTTGGCGAGCTGGACCGCGTTGTAGGTCTCGTCCTCCAGTCCGAACAGCACTGACGTACTCTCGGTCATGCTCGTGGCCCTCGCTGCTGGACGTTGTCAGAGACCAACAACATGCCGGGGTCACCAGCCCCCTCAACTACCGGGCGGCCCCGCTCAAATTCCAAGAGCCGCTACGGCTCTTGGAATGCCGACTCCCCAGACGCAACCATCGGCGGACCGGCCCCACCGACTCGGCGCCGTTCCGACATAGGCGACCCGCACAGTCCAAGCGCTCACGCCGCGCAGCGGCACCATCCGCTCATGCCGCACCACGCGCTCGTCGCGCGACCCATCGTTGGCCGGGCCTGTCGTATCGAGTCGTTCGCTGCGATGCTCGCCGGGTCCGCCCGGGTCAGGTCGGTTCATGGCAAGGACACGTCGTCGAGCCAAGGGGAGAGGGTCGTGGTCGAGGCGTTGCGCACTCCGGACGATCGCTTCCGCGGCCTGCCGGGCTGGGACCATCCGCCGTCGTACGTCGAGTTGCCCGGCTACGAGGGCCTGCGTGCGCACTACGTCGACCTTGGGCCGCGCGATTCCGCGGACACGTATCTGCTGCTGCATGGCGAGCCGACATGGGCGTACCTCTACCGGAAGATGATCCCGGTCTTCCTGGAGGCGGGAGGGCGGGTCGTCGCGCCGGACTTCTTCGGGTTCGGCCGGTCGGACAAGCCGGTCGCGCAGTCCGTGTACGGCTTCGACTTCCACCGCGACTACCTGCTTCGGCTGGTTGAACGCCTCGACCTGACCGGCATCACGCTGGTCGTGCAGGACTGGGGCGGCCTGCTGGGGCTGACGCTGCCGACGGACGCGGGGTTCGCGCCGCGGCTGTCCCGGCTGCTGGCGATGAACACCGCTCTCGCGGTCGGCGTCTCACCGGGCAAGGGCTTCGAGAATTGGCGGGCCTACGTCGCGTCCCATCCGGATCTCGCCGTCGGCGCCCTGCTCAAGCGGAGTGTGCCGACGCTTAGCGATGCTGAGGCGGCGGCGTACGACGCTCCGTTCCCGGACGCGTCGTACAAGGCCGGGGTCCGGGCCTTCCCTCAGCTGGTGATGACCGAACCGGACATGCCGGGCGTGGAGCTGTCCCGGGCGGCGGAACGATTCTGGTCCGAGTGGGACCGGCCGAGCTTCCTCGCCGTCGGCGCCCAGGACCCGGTGCTCGGGCTGCCGGTGATGGACAGACTGCACCGGACCATCCGCGGGGCCCCGGCGCCGCTGGTGCTCGACGACGCCGGCCACTTCGTGCAGGAACGCGGCGACGTCGTGGCTCGAGCCGCCCTCGCCGCCTTCAGCCGGACGGCCCGGAACTGACCGCAGTTGCCGTTGACCACGGCTCCGAGCGCACGCACATCAGCGTGAGTCGTTCTGGTCAAGCTTCGGTCGGTGCCTCGCCTGTCGTCGGTCCCTGCATAGCTGAATGGGGTTGGTTCCCGGCAGCGTGTGATCGGGTTGGTGCGACGACGGGCGGGGCTGCCCATGATGTGCGTCGAGATCAGCGTGTGTCTCTATGCCGCGGAGGGCTCGCCCCGGCCGCCAGCTTGACGCGGCTGCGTCAGTTGGTCAGGCAGCGGCGGGTTCGGGCCGTGGTCGGGTGCCGTGGGTGGCGATGGCGGGGTCCCACCTTCGGCCGGTGGTGATCACCGCGTGCAGGTGCCGCAGGATCGCCGCGGCGATGGCGGTCTGGGCCTGGGTGGGTCGCAGCTTGTTGTGCTCGCGGCTGGTCAGGTGCCGGTAGCGGGCGGCATAGACGGGGTTGGCTCGTTGGGCTCCCCAGACCGCGCGCCAGGCCGCCAGCCGCAGCCCGGGTCGGCCTTGCCCGGTCAGCTTGGTGCGGCCGACGAATGCGCCGGACAGCTTCTCCCGCGGGGCCAGGCCGGCGTGTTTGACCAGCGCGCGGGCGGTAGCGAACCGTCGCGGGTTCCCGGTCTGGGCCAGGATCGCCGCGGCACCGACCGGTGAGATACCGGGAATTGAGGTGACCAGCTCGGTGAGCTTGAGCTCGTCGAGCACCTTGGTCATGCGGGTCTCGGTATCGGCGAGGCGCCGGTGGGCGTGCTGCCAGTCCTCAAGCAGCAGCTGAACGCGTTCTAACGCGCCCTGTCGATGGGTGGTCACCCCGGCCGGGTCGGTGAGCGCGGCGAAGAGCTTGCCGGCGATGCGCAGGCACGGCTTCTGTCCGCCACGGTGGAGGATCAGACGCCGCACGGCCTGCTCGAAGCGGGCTGGGCCGAGGCGCCGGGTTCGGGTGAAGTCGCCGCCGTCGCGGTCGAGGATGACCGACAGCGCGGCGAGCCAGGTCCGGGAGCGGAACGGCTGCCGGGCGGTGTCCAACGCGGCCGGCCAGACGCAGTCGAGCAGGTCGCGCATCTGCTGGAGCTGGCTGCCGATCTCGGTGAGCAGCTGCTCGCGGCGGGCGCCGAGGTGCCGCAGCCGAGCCCAGGTCTCATCGACCGGCTCCGGTTCGTAGCAGCGCAGCTGGGCTGTCAGTCGGGCGATGAGCACCGCGTCCTTCTCATCGGTCTTGTCGTGCGTTAGGTCCTCGGCCCGCCGCGACCACGAGGTGAGCATCGGCTGCACACAGACGAACGGCATGCTGCGATCGGCGGCGAGCTGCCCGAGGACCCGCCACCGGTGCCCGGTCGGTTCGCAGGACACCGTGACACCGGCGAAGCCATGGGCAGCGGCCCGGCCGGCGGCCCAGTCCAGCGCGGCGCCGAGGTCCCAGGCCCGACACCGGAAAGCCCTACGGGCCAGCACCTTCGAGTCGTGATCGGTCACCACGACCATCTGCTTCGCATCGGCCAGGTCGATCCCGACGATCGCGTTCGACGCCGGCACCAGCCCGCGCAGCCGCGCCAGCCTCCCGTTGCGGTTGCGGTCACCCCGGGACACGCCACTACCGTTGCCCACGAACGTCCTCCTCCTGCGATGGGACACCAAGCCCGCAGCGCATCAGGAGGACGTTCCTACGCCCGGTCACGACACGCAGAACGTGTTCCTATGCCGCGACTCGGGCGGTCGCACATGGATAGGCGCTCGGCGCTGTCTGGTGATGCGCCGTAGGTTCGGTGGATGCTCATCGAGGTCGGGACAGTCCGGACGCTGGGAAGCGGTACGCCGCGGGTAGCCTTTGGCGAGGAA
>JBKOXW010000252.1:0-2882 GCA_046744115.1 Actinomycetota bacterium
GCGACTGTTCTTCCAGCGCGTTCCCGAAGGCAAGGTCGTCAAGAATCGGCTGCATCTTGACGTGCGGGTCGGCACCGGGCTCGTGGGTGAAGAGCGCCTGGCCGCACTTGAGGCCGAATGCGCACGACTGGTCGCGCTCGGCGCGGTACGCGTGCGACTAATGCCTGCCGATGGCGACGACGAGTCGTGCCTCGTGATGCAGGACATCGAGGGCAACGAGTTCTGTCTCGACTGAGTGGCCGCGACGCTGCGGCCGTCCGCTCATGCCGCTGTCCGTGCGCGGCTACTGTAGCGACGCGAGGGCCGCACCCTGACGCCTTGGGTGCGGCCCTCATCGTTGCCGTACAAACAACGGCGTGAGGCTAGCCGGGACCACCGACAGACATCCGCTCATGGCTCCCCTCTGTTCAAGAGGCTTGCGCCGCGGACAGGTCCTTCCTCGCTCCACCCGGGATCAGCTGCAGCAACAGCCGGTGGAGCTGGCCGACCATCCGGGTCACTTCACGACCGTTCCCATGGCCGCGTTCACCTCGACCCGCCCACGTAGCCGATAGCGGCTGGCCGCTGAACTGGTGTTCCCGGCGTCTCTAGGAGGTTGTGTTGGGATCTATCGGTCGGCTGAGGGAAGACATCTCATCGACATGGCATACGGCGCGTGGCTCGGCCGGCTGCCGGTCCAGGCCCGCGAACGTTCGGTGCGGTCCGTCGAAGGTCAGGTGCCAGGTGTACATCCGCTGGCCGACGTGCCCGCCCGGCCGCCCACCAGTGATCGCGCACCGCGTCCGCGTTGACCAGGATCGGGTGGGTGCTCATGGCGCTCCCTCAGACCTCGGACGGCGCGGTCGGGGTCTCGGCCTCGGACTCGATCGGGTATCGTCGATGACGAGAATCGGTCTGCCGGCCAGACGGACTCGGATACCTCTAGCACGGTGCCGTCCTCGGCGCGGGCGACGTGCAGAACGAGCACGACCAGTGCGCCGGTGGGCAGGTCAAGGGCGTCCGCTTCCTCGGCTGTGGGCATATCGCCAACTACTTCCGAGCCGAACGCAGCCTCGAAGAGCGCGAACTAATGGCCCTTTATGAATAAGCCTCTGAGCATACTTACCGTTCTGCTGGCTGGCCAGCTAGCTAGCCGACACGGCACGGCTGGGACTCCGAACTAAACGACGTCACGCGGGATGGCAAAGCCGTGCAGTGGCCGTCGGGACGAGCGGGTACTACGAAGCCGGGCCCGGTCACTTGCTGCTGACGTGGCGCGACTTCCCGACCGGCGCTAGGGCCGGTTGAGGTGCAGCGTGGCGACGACGCCGGCATGGTCAGACGGCCATAGCCCGAACGGCGCGTCGGGCAGCGGCGGGGTTCGGTCGCCCTGCTCCTCGCCGATGACGTCGGCGGCCACGGCGGCGAGTCCGGCCGGCTGGTAGAGCACGTAGTCGATGCGGTGGTCGATAAGCGATTCCGGGAGGTTGAGGTCGTCGGTCTGTCCGGAGGTGTTGCCGCCGCTGGGTCCGTGCACGACCACCCAGGCGTCTGCCAGGCCCACCGAGGAGGTCAGCAGCCCGTACGCGCCGGTAGCGTCCGAGGGCTGCGAGTTGAGGTCGCCAACCAGCACGACCGGCAGTGGCGAGGCCGACAGCAGGCCGGCCAGCTCGACGGCCTGGGCGGTGCGGACCTGCGCGCTGAACGCCTCCAGGTGCGTGTCGAACAAGCGGAAGGACTTGCCGCGCACCTTGACGTCCACCGAGGCCCAGCCGCGCACGATGGCGGCGCTGGCGAGCAGCGGGTTGGGAAGCGGGAGGCGCGCGGCGTACCGGGCGTCGTCCGGATTGGACACCTTAAGCTGCGAGGAGGGCAGGTCGTCCCGGGCGATGATCACATCCCGGTCGGTGAACCGGCCGAAGCCGCCGCTGGCCAGCGGCACCGGCGGGCTCTGGAAGTTCTGGCTCGCCGATACGGCCGCGTACTGGTCGCCGCGGGCGGCCAGCGCATCCAGCAGGATCGGCAGGAAGTCGACCGCAGGTGCGAGCGCACCCGGCGTCCCGCCCCGCTCCCACAGCGCGACCTCCTGCAGGCCGACGACCTGCGGATCGGCCAAGTCGATCAACCGCGCGATCGCCTGCGCCCGCAGCCGGAAGTCCACCCGCTGCATGTGGTCCCACGCCTCTTGGGCGAGCGTTGCCACCGTCGCGGGCGTGGCGGCGAGCAGCGGCTGAAGGTTCGCACCCAGGTAAAGGTTGTACGACGCGACGGTCACCCGGCGTTCGGCCTGTGAGGGCGGCACCGCACCGGCGGGTGCGGACACCGCCCCGGACGCGACGGCGAGAACGGCGACCACGGCGAACGCGCGCAGCGGACGCCGCAACCAGCCAGGAGCGGTGACTGCCATGAAGACCCCTTCGAAGGCCGGCGCGGACATTGGCCGTACCACACCCGGGGTGGCCGGCCGAGCAGACGCTACTCCGCCGCTCCTCCGTCCACACCAACGACGGCCCCGTCGCCTGTTCGCTCGTCCCGACGCTCTGGATCGCCGCGGCCGTCCACCAAAGTCGGGAAGACAGCGTCTACACGGCGTCCTGCCCCGCCCCATGTCCGCCAGCTAGGGTGGCTCGCGTCGCCCGAAGCTTCAGCAAGTCTTCCTCGGCATTCAGGCCCGAGCCAGACCGGCCGGTGATGATGCTGCCGTCATCCAGCGCGCCGCGCCGTAGTCCTCCCTTTCCGACGGTCTTTCTATCTGCAGGCGCATGCCTCCAGAGGTGATCAGATCATTTCTCATAATGACCGGGGCCATCATCACGGATTCTGATACTTCAACGGTCGCGGTGGGTGATCTGCCGCGACTCCCCGACACATGATGGAGTGTCTCGCGCCGCGGCCAGGCATCG
>JBKOXW010000132.1:0-4968 GCA_046744115.1 Actinomycetota bacterium
CGCGGTCTGCTCGTCCTCGAACGACTCGTGCGCCATGACGTGGCACCAGTGGCAGGCGGCGTACCCGACGGAGAGCAGCACGGGCACATCCCGCCGCCGGGCCTCCTCGAACGCCTCCTCACCCCATGGCCACCACGCGACGGGGTTGTCCGCGTGCTGCAACAGGTACGGGCTCGTGGCTTCCGCCAGCCGGTTCGGCATGCCCTCCATCCTCCCTCGCCGGTCGAGCCGGGGCCCGGGCGAGCGCGGACCGGCGAGAATGACGGTCGTGGACGGGGACCTGCAGATCGGGCCGGGCGTGGTTGTTCCGGCGGCCGAGCTGACCGAGCGGTTCTCCCGGTCGTCCGGGCCGGGCGGGCAGTCGGTGAACACGTCGGACACCAGGGTCGAACTGCGCTGGGACCTGGCCGGGTCGCCGTCGGTGCCGATCGAGGTCAAGCAGCGGCTGCTGGACCGCCTCGCCGACCGGCTCATCGACGGCGCGGTCGTGATCGTCGCGAGCGAGCACCGGTCGCAGTTGCGCAACCGGGAGGCCGCGCGTGCGCGCCTGGCTGCCCTGGTCCACGCCGCGCTCGCCCCGCCGCCCCCGCCGCGGCGACCCACCCGCCCATCCCGGCCGGCGCGCGAGGAGCGCCTGGCCGACAAGCGCCGCCGCGCCGCCATCAAGCGCGACCGCCGCCCGGTTGAGCCCGACGACTGACCCCATCTTTGCGCGCGCCGTCGGCGTGACACGCCGCATGAGAGCGCTCACAGCGCCGATACCGCGCGCAAAAATCGCGGCTCAGGACGGACCGGGGTCGCGGTCGTCCGGCGGCCGCGGCGGCTCGTCGGGCCGGTCGAACGAGGGTGGCACCCGGCGCAGGTGCCGGAGCATCGAGCGCACGAGGAAGAACGCGGCGATGGCGAGCAGGCTGATGACGAGCAACGCCATCGGTCCGGCCCGGCGCGAGCCGTCGTCCGGCACCGCGAGGACCGCCAGCGGGGTGGCGAGCGATCCGACTAGCACGGCGCCGGCGACGTTCATGCCGCGATTCTCTCCCGCACGCCGGCGAACAGGTCGTCCTCCGGCAGCTCGGTGTCGACCAGCGACCGGGCCAGCTCGAAGTCCTCGGTCGGCCACGCCTCCCGCTGGAGCGCCAGCGGCACCGAGAACCACCGGCCCTCGGGGTCGACCTGGGTCGCGTGCGCCATCAGCGCCTGGTCCCGTCGGCGGAACCAGTCCGCGCACGGCACCCGCGTGGTGATCCGGTGGGAGGAGTCGTGCTCGTCGAGCCAGCCGGTGAGCCACTCCTCGTACGGCGACTCGAGGCCGGCGGCGAGCATCGCCTCGTGCAGCGCCAGCACCCGGGCCTTGGTGAACGTCATGTGGTAGTAGAGCTTCATCGGCTGCCACGGCTCGCCGGCCTCGGGGTAGCGGTCCGGGTCGCCGGCCGCCTCGAACGCCGCCACCGAGATCGTGTGGGTCATCACGTGGTCGGGGTGCGGGTATCCGCCGTCCTCGTCGTACGTGAGGATCACGTGCGGCCGGAACCGGCGGATCACCTCGACCAGCCGGCCGGCCGCGGTCTCCACCGGCTGCACCGCGAAGCAGCCCTCCGGCAACGGCGGCAGCGGGTCGCCCTCGGGCAGCCCGGAGTCGACGAACCCGAGCCACTCCTGCCGCACGCCGAGGATCTCCCGCGCCCGGGCCATCTCCTCGGCCCGGATCGCGGTCAGGTTCCCCGCGACCTCCGGCCGGTCCATCGCCGGGTTGAGCACCGAGCCCCGCTCCCCACCGGTGCAGGTGACGACGAGCACGTCGGCGCCCTCGTCGACGTACCGCGCCATCGTCGCGGCGCCCTTGCTCGACTCGTCGTCGGGGTGGGCATGGACGGCCATCAGGCGCAACTGCTCGGACACAGGCTCGCTCCCGTGGGATCGCGGCGGACAGGACAATCTTCCCGGATGCAGGAACGGCGCCGTCGCCGAGGGGATTCCACCCGCAAGCCAGCAGGTCAGCGGGCATCGGCGGGGTACTCCGGTGCGCGCGGGCCGGCAGCGGTGTTAGTTTCGACGTTCTGAGCTACTCGCGACCGAGGTATCACCCCCCGGTTTCCGCCAACCCGGTAGTCCCCGCGATAGGAGCACCACGTGTCGATGACGGATGACCATCCCCCCGTCACCTGGCTCACCCAGGAGGCGTTCGACCGCCTCAAGGCCGAGCTCGACGCGCTGATCTCAAATCGCGCCGTGATCGCCGGCGAGATCAACGCCCGCCGCGAGGAGGGTGACCTGCGCGAGAACGGCGGCTACCACGCCGCCAAGGAGGAGCAGGGCAAGCAGGAGGCCCGCATCCGCCAGTTGCAGGACCTGCTGCGCACCGCGAAGGTCGGCGAGGCGCCGACCGAGTCGGGGGTGGCCGGACCCGGCGTGGTGGTGACCGTGCGGTTCGAGGACGAGGAGGAGACCGAGTCGTTCCTCATCGGCTCGCGCGAGGAAGCCGGCGGCGAGCTGGAGGTCTACTCCGCGCAGTCGCCGCTCGGCCGGGCGCTGATCGGCGCCCGGGAGGGTGAGACCAGGGAGTACGCCACCCCGACCGGCAAGACGATGCGGGTCCGGCTGCTGGAGGCGAAGCCGTTCGTCGGCTGAGCCGCCGTCACGCGAATGCCACAGCGCCACAACGACGTGGAGGGAGACAGACGGTGACCGACGATGTGTTCCCCGTCAAGGGCATGGACGCCGTGGTGTTCGCGGTCGGCAACGCCAAGCAGGCGGCCCATTACTACTCGAGCGCGTTCGGGATGCGTTGCGTGGCGTACCGGGGGCCGGAGACCGGTTGCCGCAGCCAGGCGTCCTACGTGCTCGAGTCGGGCGCGGCCCGGTTCGTGGTCAGCGCTCCGGTGCGCGCCGACACCGAGCTCGGCGCGCACATCGCCCGGCACGGCGACGGGGTGACCGACCTGGCGCTCGAGGTGCCCGACGTGGAGAAGGCCTACGCGTACGCCGTCGAGCACGGCGCGACCGGGCTGGACGAGCCGCACGAGCTGGCCGACGAGGATGGCATCCTGATGCGTGCGGCGATCGCGACGTACGGCGAGACCCGGCACTCGCTGATCGACCGGTCCCGGTACACCGGCGCGTACCTCCCCGGCTATGTCCGGCGCGAGCCGATCGTGGCGCCGCCGCAGCGCCGATACTTCCAGGCGATCGACCACTGCGTCGGCAATGTCCAGCTGGGACACATGGACGAGTGGGTCGAGTTCTACCACCGGGTGATGGGCTTCACGAACATGAAGGAGTTCGTCGGGGACGACATCGCCACCGAGTACTCCGCGCTGATGTCCAAGGTGGTCGCCGATGGCACCAGGAAGGTGAAGTTCCCGCTGAACGAGCCGGCCGTCGGCAAGCGGAAGTCGCAGATCGACGAGTACCTGGAGTTTTACGGCGGCCCCGGCGTCCAGCACATCGCGCTCGCCACGAACGACATCGTCGCCGCGGTGCGGGCGATGCGGGCGGCCGGCGTGGAGTTCCTGTCCACTCCGGACACCTACTACGACACGCTGGGCGACTGGGTCGGCGAGACCCGGGTCGGCGTGGACGAGCTGCGCGAGCTGAAGGTCCTCGCCGACCGGGACGAGGACGGCTACCTGCTGCAGATCTTCACCCGGCCGGTGCAGGACCGGCCGACGGTGTTCTTCGAGCTGATCGAGCGGCACGGGTCCATGGGCTTCGGCAAGGGCAACTTCAAGGCGCTGTTCGAGGCCATCGAGCGGGAGCAGGCGCTGCGGGGGAACCTGTAGCGGGCTGGCGGCGCCGGCTTAGCCGAACGTCAGCGAGTGACCGGCGCGGCGCAGCGCCGCGAGCAGCTCGGCGCAGTGCTCCTCGCCCCTGGTCTCCACCGACAGCGCCACCTCCACCTCGCCGAGGTGCAGCTTCGGGCCGGTCCGCGAGTGCTCGACGTCGAGCACGTTCGCGCCCTGCTCGGCCAGCAGGGTGAGCAGCGCGGCCAGCTCGCCCGGCCGGTCGGCCACCCGGACCCGGAACGACAGGTACCGCCCGGCCGCGATCATCCCGTGCTGGATCACCCGGAGCAGCAGCACCGGGTCGATGTTGCCGCCGGAGAGCACCGCGACCACCGGCGACGGGAAGCGGTGCGGCTCGGCCAGAATCGCGGCGACGCCGGCCACCCCGGCCGGCTCGACGACCTGCTTCGCCCGCTCCAGGCAGAGCAGCAGCGCCCGGGACAGGTCCTCCTCCGAGACCGTCACCACGTCGTCGACCACCGTCTGGACGTGCTCGAACGTCTCCGGTCCGGGGCAGCCGACCGCGATCCCGTCGGCCATCGTGGCCATGTCCTCGAGCGGCAACGGGCGCCCAGCAGCGAGCGAACCGGGAAACGCGGCGGCCTGCTCGGCCTGCACCGCGACCACCCGCGCCTCCGGTCGCAGCGACCGGACCGCCACGCCGACGCCGGACACGAGTCCACCGCCGCCGCAGCCGACCAGCACGGTACGCACGTCCGGGCACTGCTCGACGATCTCCAGGCCGACCGTGCCCTGGCCGGCGATCACGTCCTGGTGATCGAACGGGTGGATGAAGATCGCGCCGGTGCGCGCGGCGTACGCCTTCGCCGCGTCCAGCGCCTCGTCCACGGTGTGCCCACCGAGGTGCACGGCGGCGCCGTAGGCGCGGGTGGCGGCGACCTTCGGCAGCGGCGCGTTCGCCGGCATGAACACCGTCGCGCTCGCGCCCAGCATGTCCGCCGCGAGCGCGACGCCCTGGGCGTGGTTGCCGGCGCTGGCGGCCACCACTCCCCGGGCCCGCTCGGCCGGCGAGAGCCGGGCGATCCGGACGTACGCGCCGCGGATCTTGAACGAGCCGGTGCGCTGCAGGTTCTCGCACTTGAGGTAGACCGGGCCGCCGACCCTGGCCTGCAGCACGCGGCTGTGCTCCAGCGGCGTCGTGCGGATCACGCCGTCGAGCAGCTTC
>JBKOXW010000147.1:0-38410 GCA_046744115.1 Actinomycetota bacterium
CTCGTGGGTTCGAATCCCACGCCCTCCGCAGATTGAAGGGAATCGCAGGCCAGAGGCCCCGCCGCGGTGGTCGTCGTCGCGGTCACCTCAGTACGGCAGGACCCGACCGGCCGGCGTGCGCAGGTCGAGGTCGGCGGGCGCGGCCGGCCGCTTCGGCTTGCGGATCTGGGTCTGGCGCATCGTGTACTCCCGTATCGGGGCTCTGCGGACACGAGCAGCTTCGCGCCGGTATAGATACAGGGCATCACGGCCAGCGGCCGTCTTGTACTGGGGCTAGGCCGAATCCCCGGCTTCTGGCTAGCCGGTAGACGGGTTGGCCTGCCCGAATGTCGGACCGGTCGCATACTCTCCGATCGTGACCGTCCATGAGCTATCTCGCCTCGATGCGCGCCGCATCGCCGTGCGCGCGCAGCTTCTGGACGCCGGGCGGCCCACCGATCTGCTGGACACCGTCCGCCGCCTGACGCTGCTCCAGCTCGACCCGACCGCGGCCGTCGCTCCCAGCGCCGATCTGGTCGCGTGGAGCCGCCTCGGCTCGTCGTACCAGACGAGAGAGCTGGATCTTGCGCTGGAGATGCGCACCCTGATCGAACTGCGGGCGATGATCCGGCCCGCCGAGGATCTCGCGCTCTACCGTGCCGAGATGGCCCAGCGGCGCGAGCCCGGCGTGCTCCGGGACTGGCGGCTGTCGCAGCAGAAGTGGATAGCGGCCAACGACGCATGTCGCCGAGACATCCTGGATCGGCTTACCCGATTCGGGCCGTTGCCGTCGCGAGATCTTCCGGACACATGCGAGGTGCCGTGGTCGTCGACGGGCTGGACCAACGATCGCAACGTCACGCAGATGCTGGGTTTCATGGTCCGGCGCGGCGAAGTCGCGGTCGCGGGGCGGCGAGGCCGCGACCGGCTGTGGGACCTGGCGAGCCGGGTCTATCCGGATGATCCGGTCGTCCCCGCGGACGAGGCGCTTCGCATCCGGAACGAGCTGCGCCTGCGTTCGCTGGGCATCGCCCGGTCGCGAGGCCAGGAGTGCCCGGTCGAGCCATGGGATGTCGGCGATGCCGGTGAGCCCGCGGTCGTCGAGGGGGTCCGCGGTCAGTGGCGGGTTGACCCTGCCCAGCTAGGACAGCCGTTCACCGGGCGGGCGGCGTTGCTGTCGCCGTTCGATCGATTGATCCACGACCGCAAGCGCATGGTGGAGATCTTCGAGTTCGACTATCAGCTGGAGATGTACAAGCCGGCTGCTCAGCGCCGGTGGGGATACTTCGCGTTGCCGATCCTGTTCGGCGACCGGCTGGTGGGCAAGCTCGACGCCACGGCCGATCGGACGGCCGGCGAGCTCCGGGTCGACGCGATCCACGAGGACGTCCCGTTCGACAAGGCCGCCTCAGCCGCCGTAGACGAGGAGATCAAGGACCTGGCGCGCTGGCTGGAGCTAGACCTCACACTGCCTGTATAGGCGCGGAATCGGGCACCCACCATGACGAACGGCGACCCGAGCGGCGAGGTCGACCGGTCCCACACCGGCCCGAGCCCAGCTGCGGTCAGCTTCGTGACCACCGAGCACTTCACCCTCCAGGGAGCGCGCTCGTCCACCATCGCCGAGGCAACGGGCCGGGCGAGCATTTTCCTCGGCGCCGTGTCCGGGGGGCTGGTCGGCCTCGGGCTGATGGCGACCGCCACCGGCGTCGGCGAGGCGTTCTATGCCTTTGGGCTTCTCCTGCTACCCACGCTGGCGTTCGTGGGCCTGGTCACCTTCGACCGGGCGTTGCAGTCAGGGATCGAAGACTACGGCTACGCGCGCCGCGTCGCTCGACTGCGCGGCTACTACTTCCAATACGCCCCCGAGCTGGTCGACTACCTGCTCAGCGTTCCGCCGGCGGAACGGCTGAAGATCCAGGGCATGTGGGGCGGGCGCTGGCAGAGGTTCTTGACCGTGGCGGGAATGGTCGGCGTGATCACCGCCGTGCTCGCCGGCTCGGCCGCCGGGCTGCTCGCCGCCGTCGTCTTCGAACTGCTGGTCGCGGCGCTGATCGCGGGTGTCCTGGTTGCCGTCATTGTCCTGGTCTGGCTTATACGCTACGAGGCGTCCGCGTGGAAGCGGGTCGGCACCGCGCCGCTCTTCTCCGACGAAGAAGCCCAGCGCCAGTGAGCTGATCCGCCGTAATGCCTCGCCCTGGCGCGGTCACCCGCGCATCGAGACCGCGGCCCGGGCCGTGCGGTGACAGAAGAGGGCACCCCCGTATCGCTCAGCCGGTCCGGCGGTACCTGACCAGGCCGTAAGCCAGCGAGCCCACGTTGATGCCGATGGCCGGCCGGTAGCCCGGCTTCATCCACTGCATCAGCCACCGCAGGTGGGTCTCCGGGACGGCCACGCAGCCGGCCGTGGGCCCGCCGCTGGAGATGTGGAGGAAGAACGCGCTGCCCGCGCCCGGCACGACCGGGAAGCGGTTGTAGTTGATGACCACCGCATGCTTGTAGAGGATGCCGAAGTCGATCAGATGCTCGGACCGGGACTCGTCGAATGGGCAGCTGCCCGGCGCGCAGCGGTAATGCTGGTTGTAGTACGGGGATTGGGTGTCGCTCACCCACCAGTCGTTGTTGTCCACGACCCGGTACGGCAGGGCCGTGCCGGGGTTGGCGCCGATGCCGAACGCCTCGGTCAGGCCGAACGTGCCCGCAGGCGTGCGGCCGAGACCCTCCCGGGTGGCGCCCACCCCGCTGTACCCGACGTTCGCGGTGATGGGGCCGTAGACGCGCCTGTACACCGGGCTCCAGATTGGCCGCTGCCAGGCCTCCAGCACAGCGGTCTGCGAGGTGGAAGTGGCCGCCTTCACGGTGATCACCTGCACTGGCCCGAAGACCGCTCCCGCCGCCGGGGAGAAGACCACGGTCGCGGCCACGACGAGGATGCCGACGAGGAGCATCCGACGGAACGTCCTCATAGCGTCGACCTTCCAGAACGGCGGGCCCGGATGCGGCCGAATTCTTCTACCAGAACGATCGTCGGGACGACAACCCGTGCGTGCCGTCTACACCCGAGCGGGTGGCGGCGCGACCGCCAGTGGTTCAGCCGCCCAGGTCGGCGACGGTCGCGACCTGCGTCGACGGCGGTGCCGTGATGGAGACGGGTTGCCCCCAATCGGAGTAGGCGGCCTTGGCAACGGTCCGTACCGTGCCCTTCTCGGTCCGCAACCGTAAGGTCAGGCCGAACTGCCGCAGCAGCCCATCATCATCGACCCACACCGTCCACGGCAGCTGGGTGACGCCCAGCTCCGGAAGCTGCGCGTATCGCTCCTCTGTGGACAGCGCTGTGATGTCGGTGCGCCCCTGGTATCTGGTCATGGTCTCGCCACCGATGGTCTCGCGCTTTGGCCGCGCGGTGAACTTGCCCTTCTCCATGAGGACGAGACTGTCTGTGGGGGAGGCGCCGCGCAGGTCGTCCTCGACCTGATCCAACAGCTGCTGGAGCAGCGCCTTCAGCTCCGCCGCGGCGGGGTCATCGAGCGCGGCGAGGTCCGCACGGCTCATCCGCAGCCACGGCTTCCCGGGCGCGGCCTCCTCGCCCTCTTGCTGCACGTAGACGACGCGGTTGAGAACGATGACCCTGCCCGTCTCGGTCACGCCATCCTCGGTCGTCGTCGAGTCCAGATCCATGTCGACCCGGTTGCCCGCCGCGATGCGAATGACCCCCTCGATCCGCACCGAGGCCCGCTGCACGCCGCCGGACGTGGCCTTGATGTCCATCTCGACGCGCAGAGTCGGCCGGGCGGGCACCTGCTGCTCGATCTGCTCGGCCAGGGCGGGCGCGTTTGGTGCGGCCTCGGGCGGCGCCTCGCTGGTCGCGGTGACCCCGCCGGGCAGTGCATCGGGCCCATCGTCCTGCGCGCAGCCGGAGAGCACCGCGCCGATCAACACGGCGATCATTGGCGTGACTCGCCTCATTGCGCCTCCACCTCGGCGTCGCTGTCCACGAGGGTCCCATGGTCCTCGGCGCTCACCGCCGGCCCCCGACGCCGACCACGCTGATCTCATGCAATCTCAGCACGCATGGCAGCGCGATGCGGCGCATCGGTGGGGATCAGGGCAGGGTGGACCAGAAGTCGAGCCTGTGCTCGGCGGCGTAGTCGACGGGCGTGATGCCGCCGGGTCCCGGCGCGAGGGACTGTACGTACGGCACGGGTTGCGCAGCGTCGAACGGCTGCCATGGCAGAAGGTCGACGCCGTTGGGGTCGCCGTCGCGCGCGAAGTTCGCCCAGTAGCGGATCATCTGGTCGGACAGGTGCCGCTGCTCGGGCGTGCTCGCCGCCTGGAACGGCTCGTCGGGGAAGACGTACGGAACCTCGGCGGCGTGGAAGGCGCCGGGCGGGAAGTCCTCGGGGAATGGCAGGTACATCGGCGCCTGCCGGTCGGCGAACTCGTACGCGTAGACAGGCCTCTTCGGCCGCCAGCCGAACCACGCCACCGCGGGCAGGTCAGGGAAGATGCCGCCGGCCGGCAGGTCCATCAACGCGAATCCACTTTGGATGATCGCTCGGTGGAAGCGCCCCGCCGACGCCGGAGCAACGAGGTGGGCGGAGGTCGACAGCCCACCGTAGGACTCGCCGAACACCGTCACGTTGCCGGGATCACCGCCGAACTCGGCGGCGTTGCGTGCCACCCAGCGCAGCGCGGCCTGCTGGTCCTCCAAGCCGAAGGCGCCCGAGCCCGCCAGGCCCGGGTGGCCAAAGGCGCCAAAGATGCTCAGCCGGTAGTTGATCGTCACGACCACCACGTCGCCGAGGGTGGCGAGCCGGCGGGCGTCGAAGAAGCTGCCGGCTCCCACGGCGCCGTCACCGTGGATCCACACCATCACCGGCATGGGCCGCTGCAGGTCGGCGGACCGGGGGGTGGTCACGTTCAAGCAGAGGCAGTCCTCCTCCAGGCTGGCCACATCGGCATACGAGGAGGGCTGCTGGGGGCACATGCTGCCCGGCGCGGTGGCATCCCTGGGCTGCGTCCACGCACCTGCTGGCCGAGGGGATCGCCAGCGCCCTTCGCCCGCGGTCGACGCAGCGTAGGGGATCCCCTGGAACAGCCGGTACTTGTCGGCCACGATCCCGCGCACCGGACCGGAGTCGGTCCGCACGATCGCGGCATCGGTCATGTCGCCATGATGCCCGTGATCCGCGGACAGGCCATGACCCGGACGGGCAGTGGGCCTGGGCATGCGGAAGGCTCCTCGGTCGCTGCGTAGCAGCGAGACCCTACGGTCAGCCGAGAGGCGCTCACCAGGTCGCGAGGCGGCAGGACCTCGCCACTGGCGTGTATATGCCAGACCGACCCGGTCGGTCAGTCGAAGCGGGTGCTCGCACCGCCGATGAGCAGCGAGGCGAGGATCCCGAGCGGGAGGGTGCCGACGTAGGACACCTCCTGGCCGAGGTTGCCGAGGAACAGCATGAGCAGCCAGGTGGCCGGGAACGTGGCGATGACGAACGTGACGGCGAGAATCAGCAGACCCCTGATCATGACTGTCCCTTCCGGTGGACGGCTGCCCGCAGCGTGATCCATAGAGGACGCTCGGCCCTCACCCGCCGAGGGTGAATCCCGTACGAGCGAGGCAGGTCGCGAGCAGGGCCGGGTCGATATTGCCGCCGGAGACGACGGCCACCGTCCGGCCAGCGGGCAGCCCGTCCCGCCGGGACAGGTAGGCAGCGGTGGTCACCGCGCCGCTCGGCTCCGCCACCAGCCGCGACTTCCGGGCGAGCACGCCGACCGCGTCCAGGATCTCCGCATCGGTGACGGTCACGATGCCGTCGATCAGCCGCCGTAAGTGGGACAGGGTGAGCTCGGACAGCGGTGTGCGCAGCCCGTCCGCGACCGTCCGGTGCCGCTGCTGCTCGGTCCACGGCCGCAGCTCGCCGGCGAGCACGCTGTCCCGGGCGTCCGCGGCGAGCTCCGGCTCGACGCCGATCACCCGTGCCGACGACGCCAGCGCGCGCACCGCCACCGCGATGCCGCTGGCCAGCCCGCCGCCGCCGACCGGCACCAGCACCACCTCGACGTCGGGCAGGTCGGCGACGATCTCCATCCCCACCGTGCCCTGCCCGGCGATCACGTCGCGGTGGTCGTACGGCGGGATTAGCACCAGCCCGCGCTCCGCCCTCAACTGCTCGGCCCGGGCCAGCCGCTCGGCCGGCGGCACCAGCACGACCTCCGCGCCCAGCTGCCGGGTCGCGTCGATCTTGATCGGCGCGGCGACGTCCGGCATCACCACCACGGCCGGGATACCAAATGCGCGGGCTGCGTACGCCGCCGCCTGCGCGTGGTTGCCGCTCGAGTGCGTCACCACGCCGCGCGCCCGCGCATCGGCCGGCAACGCCGCGATCGTGTGGTAGGCGCCGCGGATCTTGAACGAGCCGATCGGTTGCAGGCTCTCCGGCTTCAGCCACAGCGGCCGGTCGGAGTCGGCCCACGGGCACGGCAGCAGCGGCGTGCGCACCGCTACCCGGCCGATGATCTCGGCGGCGGCGCGCACCGCGTGGACCGAGACGAGGTCCACTCAGCAGCTCCGTCCACTGTTGACACAGTCCACGACGCGCGCCGACCTGTCACCGTTGCCGCAGGTCGTGCCCGCTGCGGCCAGGCTCTGCTCAGTGGAGAACGCGTCGGTCGAGACGTTGCCGACGTAGTCGTGGACGTGGTGCGCGGCACCCGGCTCGCCCGGCGCGGTGATCATGTTGTCGGAGTTCCGGTGATCGGAGCGGCCGCACGACGACACGGCCGATCCGGTCGAGGCCGCCGGGCCGGGCTCGGGCGCCCGGTAGTTCGGCGAGACATCGCCGACATCGACGTAGTCCTCGGCCGACGGGACCGAACCGCCGCCATTCGCCGAGCTCGCGATCGTCAGGATGCCGGCGGCGAGCACCAGCACCACCAGCGCGGCCAACCCCCAGAGCAGCCACGGAGGCCACCGCCCGGTCGCGCGCCCGAACACCCGACTCATTCTGCTGCGGCAGGGGCGGGGGACGGAAGCTATGGAACGGGGGGCTTCGGTACGGCACGATGGGTGAGATCAGCCGACGGGAGGACGACCTGGTGAGCGCGTGCGAGCGGGGCACGGTGCTGCTGGGGGCACATGTGTTGCACGCCCTCGACCCCGACGAGACCCGGGACGTCGAGGCGCACCTGGCCGAGTGCGCGCAGTGCCGCGCCGAGCTGGCGGAGCTGGAGCAGGTGCGGGCGCTGCTGGACGAGGTGCCGCGGGAGGCGTTCCTGGAGGGGCCGCCCGAGGACGCAGACCTGCTGCTCGCCCGAACGCTTCGGCAGGCCGGCGCCGAGACCGCCCGCGGCACCCGCGTGCGGCTGATCTCCGGCATCGCGGCCGCCGCGGTCGCCGTCGTCGCGCTGGTCGGGGCGGGCGTGCTGATCGGCCGCGGCGCGGAGCCGGACGTGGCTGCCGGACCGCCGACGGCCTCGAGCCTCCCCACCCCTGTCGAGGGGACCCGGTTCGTCTCGGCCACCGACCCGACCACTGGCGCGCGGCTCAGCGTACGGGTCGAGCCGGCGGCCGGCTGGGTCCGGCTCAACGCCGCGGTGCGCGGCATCGCGGCCGGCGAGCGGTGCCGGCTCATCGTGGTGGCCACCGACGGCGCGCGTGAGATCGCCGGGAGCTGGCTGGTCTCGGAGGCCGGCGCGCAGTCCGGCACCACGCTGGACGGATCGGCGCTCGTCGCTCCGGACGACGTGGCCGCCGTCGTGGTGGAGAACGTCGAGGGACGCCAGTTCGTCTCCGCCGACGTGTGACGCGCCGTGCCGCCACGCGCCCGCCGGGGTGCCGCCGATCAGGCATTGATCCGGTCGCTCTACGACGAGCACGGCCGGGCGTTGCTGGCGTACGCGACGCGGTTGACCGGTGACCGCTCGGACGCCGAGGACGTGGTCCAGGAGACACTGCTGCGCGCCTGGCGCAACCCGAGCGTGCTGGCCGACGCGGAGCGCTCGCCCCGCGGCTGGCTATTCACCGTCGCCAGGAACATCGTGATCGACCGGGCCCGGGCGAAGGCGGCCCGACCCACCGAGGTCCCCGAGTCGCCGTCGAACCAGCCGGTCTCGCGCGACCACTCCGACGCCGTGGTCGACTCGCTCACCGTGCTGGAGGCGCTGAACCAGCTGTCCAAGGACCACCGGGACGTGCTGGTGGAGATCTACTTCCGCGGTCGCACCGTCAACGAGGCGGCCGAGATACTCGGGATTCCACCCGGGACGGTGAAGTCGCGCTCGTACTACGCGCTGGCCGCGCTGCGCGACTTCTTCGGCGGGCGCGGGCCCGCGCTGGACGGCATGACCGTCTGATCCGGACGGTCCGCCGCTGGTGTCCTGTCAGGACCCGGTGGCCCCGTCGATGCGCTCGCGCAGCAGGTCCGCGTGGCCGTTGTGGCGCGCGTACTCCTCGATCATGTGCAGGTAGACCCAGCGGACCGAGATCGGGCCGCCCTCGCGGCCCTCGCCGAACGTGTCGTCCGGGTCGGCGCCGGCGACGGCGGCCCGGATCTCCGCACATGCCTGCCGGTACGTGGCGAACATCGCCTCCGGGTCGGCCGTGTCCACGTCGTCGAAGTCGCCCTCCGGGTTCTCGTCGCTGTAGTACAGCGGCGGCACCTCCCGGCTGGCACGCCCCGCCACCCCGCGCAGGAACCAGCCACGCTCCACATCGGTCAGATGGCGGACGAGGCCCAGCAGCGAGAGCGTGGACGGCTCGCACGATCGGCGCCGCAGCTGCTCGGCGTCCAGCCCGGCGCACTTGTTCAGCAGCGTGGCGCGATGGAACTCCAGCCACTCGTCCAGCATCGTCCGCTCGTCGGACACCCTCCGCGGGTCGGTTCTCGGGACCTCGGGCGCAACCATGTGACCCACCTCCGACCGGTCACCCTACGGGTGTCCGACCGGCCGGGTCCGCGGCACCGCCAGGGAGTCAGAGGACGGAGTCGGCGATGTCGCCGATCTCGTCCGCGACGCTGTCCGCGCCGTCGATGATGTCGCGCGGCACGCCGTCGATCCCGTCACCCTGCTCCGGCGCACCCTCCAGGGGCCGGCTGCCGACCGGGAACGGTTCGGCGTTCGGCCCCTCGTTCGGCGCGGCCGGGCTGTTCGCGCCGATCGGGCTCTGGGTGGTCTCGCCGATCCTGGTGCCGGGCGGGAACGGGTAGTGCTCCCTGCCCTCGCGCAGGTGCTGCTCCACCTGCGCGCGTGCCCCGCCGTCGGCGGCCTGGTCGGTGGCCAGGTGCACCGGGCCCTTCTTGCTGATCGGGTAGTGCCCAGGCTCCGGGTAGCTGGCGTGACTGCCCGAGGCGACGTACGAGATCGGGTGGTTGCCCTCGCGCCCGATCTGGTCCCACGGGATCCGGTGCGGCGCCCCGTGCCCGTACAGCAGCGCCGCGGCCGGCTTGCCGTCCTCGCCGAGCTCCACGGCGAACAGCTCGATGTCGCCCTCGTGGTCGCCGGCGCTCTTGTCGTTGTAGCCGTAGAAGACCCGGTAGACGATGTACTGCTTGCCGTCCCGCTCGACGATCGAGTAGTCGACCGGGGCGTCCCAGCCGCTGCCGGGATGCATGTCGTCGGGCAGGTCGAGGTACCAGTTGCCGTCCTCGTCCTGGCGCAGCACGCCGCGCCGCAGCGCCTCGGCGAAATCGGATGGCATGTGCTGCTCGTCCGGGTGGAACCGCAGGTGTGGTGCGTACATCCAGGCCAGCGCGGCCGGGTCGATGTCCACCTGGGACGGTGTGGCCGGCAGCCCACCCGGACCGGCCGACGCCGCGACCTTCGCCTCGCCGACCTCGCCGGCCGTCGCCTCGTCCGCCGCCTTCACCTCGGCGACCAGCCGGCGGGCGATCGACTCGGCGTGCTGGCGGACCTCCTCGTACTCGCTGCGGGCGCGGCCGGCCGCCGCGGAGAGGTGCAGGTACGCCGCCTCCGCGCCGCCCGAACCGGGCACCGCCGCCATCCGGTCGCCGGCCTCGGTCGCCATCTGCTCGGCCCGCTCCGCTGCCTCGCGCGCCTCCTTGACCCGAGCCGCCTCGGCCTTGATCCGGTCCTGCGCGGCCTGCAGCAGGTCGCCGAGCGCGATCAGGGCCGCCTGGACCGACTCGAACACCTCGACCGCGCCCTGCAGCGACTGCACCTGCGCTGAGACGAGCACCGAGTACGCGCCCGCCGCGCCGCCCTGCCAGCCGTCGACCGAGATGGCCTCGCCCAGCCCCGAGCCCGCGTCGCTCAGTCGACCGGCCACCGAGCGCACGCCGGCTGCAGCATCGCGCAGCGCTCCGGGCTCACCCTCCGGCCACGGCAGCCCTTCGACATCCGGTGCGCTCATCGCGGTCCGCCCCGGGCCGCGCTGGCGACGTCGTGGTCGGTGGCGTCGTAGGCGTCCGCGCTCGCGCCCAGCGAGTCGGCGGTCTTGTCCAGCGTGGCGGCCAGCCGGCGCAGCGCGGCCGGCCAGGCGGCGAGCGCCGACTCCAGCGCGGCCCCGGTCCGCGGCGGCATGGATCCTCCGCTCACGCCGCGCACGGCGCCGGCCGCCGAGCCCACCGCCCGGGCCGCCGACTCGACCTGGCCGGCGTGCGCGGACAGCGCGCCGGTGACGACGGAGAACCCGGACACGGCACCCTTTCGGCTTGACCTAGCCAGGACCAATCGGACTATACCCGGCCAATTCCGTCGCACAACCCCGCGGCGGGCTCCGCCGCTACGCCGGCCAGGTGACACGGTCGCGCACCCCGGCGGGGTGGGGGGACGATTCACGAGCACGGGATCCGTCACCCGAGGCCAAGGAGGCCAGATGGACACGCGTACGCGGCTGTTAGCCGGCGTCGGTGTACTCGCCGCGATCACGTTGATCACGACCGCGGCAACCGCGAGCGACCGAGACTCCGGGAACCGGAGCGACGTTCGCGAGCAGTTGTCGGGGTACGAGGAGGACCCGCTGACGGTGTCGACTGCCGGCACCGGCGAGTTCCGGGCCAAGATCAACCGATCGGAGCAGACGATCGAGTACACGCTCAGCTACGCGGACCTGGGCTCGACCGTTCAGCAGGCGCACATCCACTTCGGTGGCAGGGCGCAGAGCGGTGGGATCAGCGTCTTCCTCTGCACCAACCTGAACAACGGACCGGCCGGCACCCAGCTCTGCCCGGCCGCTCCGGCCACCATCAGCGGGACGATCACGCCCGCGGACGTCATCGGTCCGGCCAACCAGGGCATCACGGCCGGCGAGTTCGCCGAGCTTCTCGCCGCGGTCCGAGCCGAGACGACGTACGTCAACGTGCACAGCGTGAACTTCCCCGGCGGCGAGATCCGGGGGCAGATCGAGGACGGCGAGGGCTGAGCTGGCCGGAGCCCCAGCGCTGCGTTGAGGCCGGGCCCCGGGTCGGGACGGAACGACCCGGGCGCTCGGCCCCTTCGTTGGCCCCTTCGTTGGACGGGCCAGTTCGCTCGTGAGTCAGCCGGGTCGGCTGGCGCCGGCCGCGGAGCGGCCACGCAGGCTGCGGGCGAGGATCTCGTGCCGCTCGGACTCGGTCATCCCACCCCAGACCCCGTATGGCTCGCGGTTCGCCAGCGCCCGCGCAGCGCAGATCTCGATCACGGAGCACTTCGCGCAGATCGCCTTCGCAGCCGCCTCCCGCGCCGTGCGCCACGCGCCCCGCTCGTTGTCCGGATGGAAGAACAGGTCGGGGTCGGCGTTCCGGCACGCGCCGCGCGTCTTCCAGTCGTCGAGGTCGCCCGCGGCGGCGAGCACGGCCGTGAGCCGCGGATCGATCATCCACCCGGGACGGCGACGCCGGCGCGGGCGTGCCGCCCTACTCCGCCCATCCGGGCGGACGTCCGAACGGGCGGACGACTCGATCGGCGGCATCGCGCGCTCCACTCACTCGATTCAGTGCAACGACGACAACAACGCGGTGCGCACTGAGTTAACGGCTTGCAGCCTGTTGGTCGCAATCCGTAAGATCACCTAATCTGATGTCCGATTGCGTCGGTCTCGTTCGTCTTTATCTACGACGTAGCGCACGTGTCAGGATTGCTCCCTGTAAGAAGACCGGCGTAGGCTGCAGAACCCAGATCGGGCGAGTCGGGTCGTTGTCGACGGGGGAACGACATGTCACTTCCCGGGCGGTTCGTTGACGCGCTCGCCGAGGTCTCGGCCGTGGCGAGTTCGGCGCAACCTGTGGGCGACTCGGCGCGCGAAGTGCTCGAGATTCTGCGGCCAGTGGTGCCGTACGTGGGCGCGACGCTGTGTGAGTGGGACTCCCACGCCGAGCGGCACCTCGAGCTGGCGACGATCGGCTACCCGGCGTCGGTGATGGACTTCGCGCTCACCCGGGTCGACGACCGGGAGCCGCGGTTCCGGCTCATGCGTTACATGGATCCCACACCACTGCGATGGAGGGACGCGCCGGGCGACTTCCTCGACTCGTACGCCTGCCGCGAGGTGTTGATGCCCGTCGGCTACACCGATGGCATGACCGCGTTGCTGCATGCCCGGGACGGCCGCTACACCGGAGCGCTGCACATCAACACCGAGGGCCCACGATCGATACCGGAGGACGCCCGCGTCCTGGCCGCCCTGCTCCAGCCCGTGCTCGGCGGCCTGGTCGACGATCGGCGCCTGCCCACGCTGCTCGCCGCGGATCTTGGCGACGGGGTGCCCGCGGTGCTCGTCCAGTCGCGGGAGGACGTCGAGGCGCTGGCCGGGCACCCGTCCCATCCGGAGCTCGCGCCCGGCGGCGCGCTGGTCGGCATCGTCAGCGGCCGCCGGGATCGGCTGGGCCAGGTGCGGCGGTTCGTCTGGCGCGGCGACGGCGGCCGGCAGGACTGGGTCCGCACCCACCGGACCCACTTCGGGACGGTCGTCTCCGTCGAGCCCTTCCACCCGCCGGCCGAGCTGACCGGCCGCGAGCTCGAGGTTCTGACCCTCGTCGCGCACGGCCACCACAACGTCGACATCGCGTTCCTGCTCACGATCAGCCGGCGCACCGTGGACACCCACGTCGAGCGGCTGCTGGTCAAGCTCGGCTGCTCGTCCCGGGTCGGCCTCGCGCACCGCGCGCTGAGCCTCGGTCTGGAGCTACAGCCGCCGCCCGGGTTGGCCGGTCCGCGGCCCGACACGGTCGATGGGGCGGGGCAGGCTGTCGAGCTGGTCCGCCCGCGCCGGCCGGAGTCGCCGACCCGCGACCGCATCGTCACCCCGTAGCCGGCCCCCCGGCCACCAGGCTGTACCGCAGCCCGGCGACCAGCCACCGGTACGCCTCCGTGACCGGCGACAGGCCCGCGGGCCAGCCGTTGATGATCCCGAGCAGCTCCCAGTACCGCTCCGCGCGAGGTCGTCCCCGCGCTCGAAGCGGTCCACCACCATGGCCCGAAGCTGCGGATCGTCCCGCCGGCCCAGCACTTCGGCGTACATGCGAACGAACGCCCGAACGGGCAGCCGGTCGCGACCGTCATGCGCGCGCAGCTGCGCGAGGTCGCCCGCCGCAAGCTGTCCGACCTGAACACCGTCGACCTCGATGCGGCCGAGCGGATCGTGACCGGCACCGCGCGGTCGATGGGGATCGCCGCCGTCGGCTGAGCCTCGGCCGCTCGTCGGCCAGAGCCGCACGACCGATTCGCCCGGATCGCGTGGTCGCACGGCTGGCGGTCCATGACACCATTGGCCGGGACACCGGACGTACGCCTCCGGCGGGCGCCGACGGGTCTCCCGCGGTGTTGGGTCGGCACAGCGCAGGGAAGGTCGGAACCAGCGTGACGGACACGGGCTCGGCAGCCGGCCTGCCCCGCTGGGAACCGTACTGGTCCGGAGTCGGCCGTCACGGCTCCCGCCCGCAGGACGAGCCGGTGGCGCTGGGGGACCGGCCGTGGCAGGAGGCGAGCCCGCCGCCGGACTACTCAGACCGTGGGTACGCCCCGGCCCGTACGCCCTACCCTTCGCCGCCGCCTGCGTCGCCTCCGCCACCCGCGCCGCCTGCGCCGCCGTTGCCACGACGGGTGCCCGGTGCCGGCGCTCCCCCGTCCGCCCGTCCGGCGGCCGCTCCACCCGTCGCCGCGCCGGCGGACACTCCGCCACCCGACTCGATCTCCGCGCGGCAGCTCACCCGCGGCGTCTCGCTCGGCCTCGGCCGCGGCGGCGCCCGCGAGCGCGAGATGATCCGCCGGGTCACCACCCCGCTGACCGGCCCGCGGCGGGTCGTGGTGCTGAGCATCAAGGGCGGCGTGGGCAAGACCACGGCCGTGGCGGTCGTCGGCTCGCTCTTGGCCTCGCTGCGACGAGACCGGGTGGTCGCGATGGACGCCTCGTCGGACTGGGGCACGCTTGCCGCGCGGCTGTCCGTCGTACCTCGGCAGTCGGTGCGCGAGCTGTCCGGCCGCGGTCGGCAGGCGGTCTCCGAGCAGGGCATCACCGCGCAGCTCGCGGCGTCGCCGTCGGGCCTGTACGTGATCGGCAGCGACCCGCAGTCCGCGGTGTCCGCGGCGCTCAGCGAGGAGGAGTACGTCCGGGCGGTGCGCCTGCTGGAGTCCGTGGCCGGCGTGGTGCTCGTCGACGTAGGCGCTGGATTGCAGCAGCCGTTCCTGGCCGCGGCGCTGCGCACCTGTGACCAGCTGGTGGTGGCCACCGCGGCGACCTGGGACTCGACCCAGAGCGCCGGCGCCGCCATCGACTGGCTGGCTGCCCGCGGGCTCGGCCCGCTCGTCGAGCGGAGCATCGTGGTCGTCAACTCGCTGACGCCGCCGCGCCGGCTGCGCCGTGGCTACCTGGGCGAGCTGCGGGTGGAGCTGTCCCGCCGGGCGCGCGCGGTGCACACCGTCCCGTTCGACCCGGCCCTGCAGCCCGGCGGCCGGATCCTGCTGCGCCGGCTCGCCACGTCGACCCGGCTCGCGTATCTCGACGTGGCGGCGGACGTGATGGCCGGGGCGGCGCCCGGCGCGCCCTACCGCCCCGGCCGGTGACCGGCGGGCGCGATGACCGCCCGCGGTGCTGCGCGACTGGCCCTGCCGGTCACGGTGGTCGCGGTGCTAGCGGTGGCCGGCTGCGGTGATGACGGGGGCGATCGCGGTGCGGTCTCGCCGAGCTCCACGCCCGCGTCGTCCAGCGCGGGTACGTCCGGGGCGACCACCTCGTCGCCGACCGCGCCGTCGGGTTCCGCGCCGTCCGGCCGCGCGGCGCCCGACCTGGCTGGCGTGCGCGACTGTCCCGGCTGCCAGGTGCGAGGGGTGGCGGCAAACGTACGACCCGGCGTCTCCGTCGCGCTGCTCGTCGGACCGCCGGCACCGGTCGGTCAGGCGGGCGCGTTCCTCACGTTCCGCACCGGCACCGGTGGTCGCATCGACGAGCACCGGATCCGGGCCGGCGACGTCTTCGCCGACGCCCAGGGCCGGCCGTACCAGCTGGTTTGTGATCGGCTCGCGCACTGCCTGGTGCCGGCGTCGGTCGGCGTGCACAGCAGCGTCGTCACCGTTGTCGCGGTGGCGCCGGACGGCGGCATCCGGCTGGTCACCGACCGGATCGGCTCGGAAGGCCCGGTGTCGCGGGCCGAGGACCTCGACCGCGACGGGGTGGCCGAGATCGTGGTGATCCGCAACGACGGCGTGCCCTCGTTCGCGGAGGGCAGCCTGTTCTGGCAGGTGTACCGGTGGGGCGGCAGCGGCTACGCCTCGGTCGGCTGCGCCCGCTACGGCGAGGGCGAGGCTCGCCCGCCCGGCGACCTCGATCCCGCGTTCTGCCCGGCCTGATCGGCTTTGCCGCCCCCTCCGCCGACCTTGTACCGTACGAGCCGGTGGCCTCGACCCGAGGCCGCGCTGGAGGCTTCGCCTAGTCCGGTCTATGGCGCCGCACTGCTAATGCGGTTGGGTCTCACCGGCCCTCCCGGGTTCGAATCCCGGAGCCTCCGCCCCGACCAGCGCGCTCGCGCTGACCGCCGGCGCAGGGGACGGCGCATCGGGTCAGCCGTGGCGAGATTCGAAGGCCCGCCCCCATTCGCCTTGGTCATCGCGTCGCCAGAGGCGGACAGGGAAGCCGCTCTCGCTAGCCTTGGCCAGATGACGCCCGAGCCGGCCGCCGTGAGTGTCCACTGCACTATCTCGAGCGAAAGGTCTCTGTCGTACTGGCCGCTGTCCGCATAGGGAAGAGGCGAATAGCCCGAGTAATACCGCAGCATGAAGCGGCCGTTGGCGTCCTGGATGTCGCCGTTCTCGTGCCGTATCAGGTCCATGAATCCATCTCCCCACGTCACTGGGCAGCGCCACGATAGAGTCGTCCACCTCATCTCGGCGGGCACCCCACGGCTCGGCCCACGTCCGGCCGAGATGACTCTCTACCCGTACGCGGGGACTCTCGTTACGGTCGGCAGCGTGCCGGAGACTCACTTCGACGAGTGGATGGCCGCGCGGTACGCGACCTTGTGGCCGGAGCTGTTCGATCCGGCGGTGGTGGACCCGGCCGTGAGCTTCCTCGCCGAACTGGCGGCAACGGGGCCCGCCCTCGAGTTCGGCATCGGCACCGGGCGCATCGCCATACCACTGAGCCGTCGGGGAGTGCGCGTGCATGGGATCGAGCTGTCTCCCGCGATGGTGGAACAGCTCGACGCGCAGCCGGGCGGCTCCGACATCGGCGTGACCATCGGCGACTTCGCGACCGCCGACGTGGGCGGTCCGTTCGCGCTCGTCTACCTGCTGCGCAACACGATCACAAACCTGACCGCGCAGGACGAGCAGGTCCAGGCGTTCCGCAACGCCGCAGCGCACCTACAACCTCGCGGCTGCTTCGTCATCGAGAACTACGTCCCGCAATTACGGCGACTTCCTCCGGGCGAGACCACCCACGTCTTCACTGCGACGCCCGGCCATCTTGGCTTCGAGGAGTACGACGTCGCGTCCCAGATCGCGGTGTCCCATCACTACTGGACGATCGAGGGCCGGCTCAGGACGTTCTCCTCGCCGCACCGCTACGTGTGGCCGTCCGAGCTGGACCTGATGGCGCGCCTGGCCGGACTGAGCCTGCGCGAGCGGTGGGCCGACTGGAACCGCGCCCCGTTCACCAGCGAGAGCCGCGGTCACGTCTCGGTCTGGGCGAAGCCACCGCGCCCGTGATCGTTCGCTGCTATCGTCCGCTGCGGTCGACCGCTCGGCGGAAGCCGCGGGAGGGCAGAGGGTTGCGGACCGTGAGCGGGCACGACACCGGCTCGGCGTCGCTGCGGATCGCTGTCGTCTCCTCGCCCTGGTTCGACGTGCCGCCGGACGGCTACGGCGGGATCGAGCGGGTGTGCTTCCACCTGGTGGAGGGGCTCATCGACCGCGGCCATGACGTGACGCTGATCGCGAACGGCGCGGACCGCACCCGCGCCCGGTACCTGCCGGCGCTGCCCGAGCTGCCGTACGGCCTCGGCGGCATCGAGGGTCCCGCCCAGGAGGTGCGGTACGCGGCCGCCGTCGCCGAGGTGCTGACCAACGTCGACGTGCAGATCGTGCACGACCACTCGCTGGCAGGCCCGCTGCTCGGGCGGGGGCGTGCGGCGCCCACTCTGGTGACTGCACACGGCCCAACGGACGGCCACATCGGCGACTACTACCGCCGGCTCGGGCTGCCGATCGTGGCGTCCTCGGATGCGCAGCGCCGCATCGCACCTGACCTCCCGTGGGTGGGCACGGTGCCGAACGCCCTCGACGTGCGCGACTACCCGTTCCGCGCCGACAAGGACGACTACCTGCTCTTCCTCGGCCGGCTCTCCCCCGAGAAGGGCGTCCACGTCGCGGTGGACGCGGCCCGCGCCGCCGGCTCCCGGCTCGTGATCGCCGGTAAGTGCGCGGAGCAGCACGAGCAGCGCTACTTCGCCGAGTTCGTTCAGCCGAGGCTCGGCGCGGACACCGAGTTCGTCGGTGAGGTCGCCGACACGCGGCGCACCGACCTGCTGGCCCGCGCGCGGGCGCTGCTCGTGCCGGTCCAGTGGGAGGAGCCGTTCGGCCTGGTCTCCATCGAGGCATTGGCCTGCGGCACGCCCGTGGTCGGGCTGCGACGTGGGGCGATCCCCGAGATCGTCGACGATGGCCGGACCGGCTGGGTGTGTGACGATCCCGCCGACATGCCCGCCGCGATACGTCGGCTGGACGAGATCGACCCTCGCGACTGCCGGGCGGCGGCCGAGCGGCGCTATCACACCACCGTGATGGCCGCCGCGTACGAGCAGATCTACCGGCGCCTCGTTCATGCGACCGCCGGGTGAGGCGGGCGGATGTCGCTGCCCGACTGGCTGCCTCCGCGGGTCGACGGGCCGCTTGCCCGGAACGGCTACGCACTGGTCACCGACCTGGAGAGCCCGGCATACGCGAAGATCATGCGCGCACTGGAGGGATATCAGGCGGCATTCCTCGGCCGGACCCGCGAGCAGTGGGGAGATCACTTCCCGATTCCCGGCGACGCGCTGGCTCACTTCGGGCGCCAGTGGGAGTTTCCGTACGCCTGGGCCAACCTCGCGCCGGTGCGCGGCCGACTGCTGGACGCCGGCTCCGGCATCACGTTCTTCCCGTTCCTCTTGGCGACGGCCGGCTTCGAGGTCCACTGCTGTGACGAGGACAGCAGCCTCGGCCTCGCCGCGCGATACCGCCGTGCCGCCGCCCTCACCGGATGCCGCGTCACGTTCACCGAGGCGTCGCTGACCGACCTGCCGTACCCGGCCGGGAGCTTCGACGCGGTCGCGTGCATCAGCGTGCTCGAACACGTCGGCGCCGCCCGGCTGGAGATCATCACCGCGCTGGTGGAGATGCTTCGGCCGGGTGGACGGCTGGTCCTCACCTGTGACGTCGACCTGCGCCGTGAGGGCGGGCTGACCGTGGAAGATGTCGGGGCGCTGCTGGCCCACCTGGACGAGTCGTGCGACCTGCTCTTCCCGCTCGACCTGCGTCGGCCAGGTCAGCTCCTGACCAGCGAGACCGTGCTTGCGTCGGCGCCGTGGCGGCTGCCCTGGCCGTGGCGACCGCCGGTGGGACCGGCGACCGCGCCGGCGGTAGGCGGCTGGCGCGACGAGTTCCGGTCGATCGCACTGCTGGGCGTCACCGCCGAGAAGCGGCACCCCCACTGATCATCGGCGATACGCTGATCCGATGAGGTTGTTCGGCTGGCTGCGGCGCCGCCGAGAGCCGCCGCCGCGCCAGCCGAGCACGGCCGACGCCGACCTGGAGCGGTTCTTCACCGACGCCGAGGACGCGCGCCGTCGCTTCGACCTGCTGATCTCCGCCGACCGGCCGGCGAAGCAGATCGTGGTCATCCACGGCATCGGCGCGGTCGGCAAGTCGAGCCTGCTCCGCATGTATCGGCTGTCCTGCCGGCGCCACCAGCGACCGGTCGGGCTGGTCGGCGCCGAGGAAGCTCCGTCCAGTGTAGACATTCTCGACCGGTGGACCGCCGACCTTCGCGCGGACGGCGTCTCGATGTCGGCGGTCACGTCGTCGCTGGTCCGCTATCGCAAGCTCCTGGCGAAGGTCGAGGAGACCGCGCGCCGCGCCGGGCAGGACCAGGAGACTGCGGCCGCGGCGCTGACCACCGCCGCGGCGAAGGGCGTCGTGAAGGTGGCCGCGAGCGCCATCCCGTTCGCCGGGCTGATCGTCGATGCTGTCGGAGGCGAGGCGGTGGAGGCGGTGCTCAACGTGCTGCGCGCCTCGCTGTCCAAACCGGACTTCGATTTCTTCCTCGACCCCACCCGCCGGCTGACCGACGACTTCCTCGCCGACCTGGGTTCTGCCGCCGACCGGCGGCCGGTGCTGATGCTCGACACGTACGAGCAGGCCACCGCGCTCGGCGACTGGCTGCGCGATCTGGTCCAGCGACTACCCGAGCCCACTCTCGTCGTGATCGCGGGACGGGTGATCCCCGAGTGGGACCGCGCTTGGCAGGGGTGGATCGGCCGGGCCGAGATCATCGAGCTGACCGAGATGTCCGACGCCGACGTCCAGCGGCTGGTGCAGCAGTACTACGCACTGTTCGGCCGGGGGGAACCGGACGCCGACCATGTACAGACGGTCGTGCGGTTCGCCCGCGGTCTTCCGCTGGCCGCTACCACCGCCGTGCGCCTCTGGGTGAACCATCAGCTCACCGACCTGCAGCCGCTGGGCCAGAGCGCGGTGGCCGAGCTGGCGGACCGGTTGCTCGAGGGCGTGCCGGCCGAGCTGCGACCGGCGTTCGAGGCCGCGGCGGTGCTCCGCTTCTTCAACGCCGACTCGCTGGCAGCGCTCCTCGGCACCGACGGCAAGGCCGAGTACGACGAGCTGCGGCGCTGGCCGTTCACCCGGCCGAGGCGGGAGGGCCTTGCCGTTCACGACACGATGCGGGAGGTCATGAACGACGCGCTCCGAGCCCGGTCTCCGCACCAGTTCCGCGCATACAACGAGGCCGCCGCGGCACACTACGCGGCGCTGCTGGCCGAGGCGAGCAGCGACGAGCGAGACCGGTTGCGGCTGGAATGGCTCTACCACTCGATCCGAGCCGACGAGAGGGCCGGCCTGCGCAACCTCCAGGAGCTGGCCGACGAGCTGGTCCGCTACCAGGTGGTGGGCAGGCTGCGAGCGTTGGTGAACGACGCCAGCAGCTACCCGCTCCAGGAGGAGAACAGCCGGCTCTGGCGGCGCTACTACGCCGCCCGGCTCGACCACCTGCAGGGCATGACCGCCCGCGCCGAGGCCGAATACCGCGCGATCGGCGACAGCGAGGACGCCGAACCGCGGCTGCGTGCGTACGCGTTGTGCGACCTCGGGACGATTCTCGTCTCGCTGGAACGGCTGGCCGCGCCAGACGGCGAGCGGCGCGCGGTGGACGTCATCGAGCGCAGCCTGTCCGCCTGGCCCCTGGACGCCAAGCTCGTCGCGAACCACGAGAGCCTGATGAACGTCAGCAATGCGCGGGCGGACTGGCAGGAAAGCCTCGAGCACCTCCGGCCGATGCGCGAGCATGCCGAGTCCACCGGCGACAGCTTCGCCCTGATCATGACGGACCGGCACGAGGCCGCCATCCACGCCCTGCGCGGCGACTGGCGCGGATACCTCACCGCGCGCCGGCACTACGAGGCGGCCGTCGCCGGGCTCGGCGACGTGCCCGCGTTGCGCATGCACGTCGCCTACTTCACCTGGCCGCTGGTCTACATGGGCCGCTACCGCGAGGCCCAGATCTCCAGCGAAGAGGCCCTGACGCTGGCCGTCCGGCTCGAAGAGAAGGAGCTGATGGTCACCGTGCTGGAGAGCGTCGGGCTTGCCCTCGGGATGCAGGAGGCGTACCCGCAAGCCGCGGAACGGTTCGGCGAGGCGTGGAACTTCTACGAGAACTTCCACGTCCCGGCGGCGACGGGGGAGACCGGTGCGGCCGACCGCTACGTCCGCGCGATGCTGAGCTTCCGCGGGCTGGTCGCGCTGCGGGCCGGCCGGCTGGACCAGGCCGACGCCGACCTGCAGCGGGCGCTGGACATCAAACGGCGGATCCGGGACCGGATCGGCCTGCCGGAGGTGCACGCCTGGCGCGGCCAGCTGCACGAGCAGCGGGACGAGCCGGCGGCGGCCGAGGCGGAGTACCGCGAGGTTCTCGGCCTCGGCGACGTCGGCCGTGTCTACTTCGAGGCGACCGCCCGGGCCGGACTCGCCCGCCTGCATGCCGCCCGACACCGGGACCAGGAGTGCGCCGACCAGCTCGCCGCCGCGGAGCGCAGCGCCCAGCGGTACGAGTACAACGACCTGCTCGCCGCGCTCCGGCTGAGCCAGGCTCAGCTCGCGTGGGAGGGGCGGCTCGGAACGGAGGCGGGCTTCGACGCTGCGGCCGCCCGGTACCGGCAGGCGCTCGTGCACGCTCTCCGCTACAACCGGTTCGCCCTCGACGAGGTGCTCGGAGGACGGCCGGAAGGGACGCCGCTGCCCGCGGTCATTCCGTCCTGCCTGGAACGGGGCGACGAGGGCAACCGGATGCTGCACCTGTTGCACGAGTGGTGGCGGTCGGGCACGAACGATGTCGAGCCCCCGCGGGAGGAGAGCATCACGCCACTGCCGGTGGGCGCCCCACTGCTCGAAGCCGAGCGCCTGGCGCGCACCCGGGAGCCGGGGTCGGGCGGGCCACAGCGGACCGTCCTCGAGCAGCTCGGGGCCGCGCTCGAGTCGCCACAGTCCTGACGATCCGACGAGGAGGGGCACCGTGGAGGGGGCCGAGGCGGACGCGGTGGCGACGGCGGCACGCGCCGGCGACGAGGCGGCGTTCGCTGCGCTGGTCGAGCGGCATCGGCGCGAGCTGCACGTGCACTGCTACCGGATGCTCGGCTCGTTCGACGAGGCAGAGGACCTCGTGCAGGAGACGTTCCTGCGCGCGTGGCAGTACCGGGAGAGCTTCGACGGCACGTGGTTCCGCGCCTGGCTGTACCGCATCGCGACGAACGCGTGCCTCGACGCGCTCCGGCGCAACGCACGCCGGGTGCCGTCGCTGAGCTCGTTCGCCGACGTCCCGTGGCTGCAGCCGTACCCGGACCGGCTGCTGGACGAGATCGCGCCCAGCGAGGACGAGCCGGATGCCGTCGTCGTCGCCCGCGAGACCATCGAGCTCGCCTACCTTGCCGTCATCCAGCACCTGCCGCCGCGACAGCGCGCCGTGCTGCTCGTGCGGGACGTGCTCGGCTGGTCGGCTAGCGAGACCGCCACGGCGCTGGAGATCAGCATCCCCGCGGCGAACAGCGCGCTGCAGCGCGCCCGCGCGACGCTGCGGGAGCGGCTGCCGGCCGGCCGGATCGAGCCGTCCACAGTGGAGCCGACCGCGGAGGAGCGGGAGCTGCTCGCCCGGTTCATCGACGCGCACGAGCGGGCGGACGCGTCGGCGGCGGTCGCGCTGGCCCGCGAGGACATCCGGATCACGATGCCGCCGCACCCGTTCCTGTACGAGGGCCTGGAGTCGATCGCGCCGCTGCTGCAGGGTCTGACCGAGCCGGGGGAATGGCGGCTGGTGCCGACCGCGGCCAACCGCCAGCCGACCGCGGCCAGCTACCTGCGCGAGCGCGGGGACACCGAGTTCCGCGCGTTCAAGCTCGACGTGCTGCGCATCGAGGGCGGCGCGATCGCGGAGATCACCACGTTTGGCGCCGGCCTGTTCCCCGCGTTCGGACTGGCGCCGACGTACCGATGAGTTTTGGCTCGCCCGAGGGTCTAGTCAGTGGAGACATCTGTGCCGACCAAGATGGAGGGACACGTCGTGTTCGAGAACACCAAGGCGTTCAGCGGCTTCTCGGTGAACGACATACCGGCGGCCAAGAGGTTCTACGGCGAGACGCTCGGCCTGCGGGTGTCCGAGGAGAACGGCATGCTCACCCTGCACATCGCCGGTGACCGGGACATCCTGGTCTACCCCAAGGACAATCACACCCCGGCGACGTTCACGATCCTCAACTTTCCGGTCGACGACGTCGACAAGGCGGTCGACGAGCTGACCGCGCGCGGCGTGCGATTCGAGCGGTACGAGGGCGTCGAGGCCGACGAGAAGGGGATCGTCCGCGGCGGCGGGCCGGCCATCGCGTGGTTCACCGACCCGGCCGGAAACGTCCTGTCGGTGCTCGAGATGTAGTGACCCCGCGCGGCCGACAAGCGCGGTCGCCTTGACAAACAGAACTGTCGGTCATAGCCTCGCCGGCATGCTCGATGTGGCGGTGATCGAGGACCCGGCCGCGGCCGGGGTCTCGCTGGATCCGACCCGCGCCAGGCTGCTGGCGGAGCTGGCCGAGCCCGGCTCGGCCACGATGCTCGCGAGCCGGGTCGGCCTCCCGCGACAGCTGGTGAACTACCACCTGCGCGAGCTGGAGCGGCACGGTCTGGTCGAGCTGGTGCAGGAGCGGCGGAAGGGCAACGTCACCGAGCGGCTGCTCCGCGCCACGGCGGCGTCGTACGTGATCTCGCCGGCCGCGCTGGCCGCGGTGCAGCCCGACCCGTCCCGCTCGCCGGACCGGCTGTCCGCGCGGTGGCTGCTCGCGGTCGCCGCCCGGCTGGTGCGCGAGGTGGGCGCGCTCATCACGGGCGCGACGAAGGCCCGCAAGCGGCTGGCGACGTTCGCCCTGGACGGCGAGGTGCGGTTTGCCTCCGCGGCCGACCGCGCCGCGTTCGCCGAGGAGCTCGCCGGCGCGGTCACCGCACTCATCGGCAAGTACCACGATGAGACGGGGGAGCGCGGGCGCAACCACCGCGTCATCGTCGCCGTGCATCCGACGCCGGCCCCGTCCACGGAGAAGGCGGAGGCGAGCGAGCCGACACCGTCGGCGGAGCCGACAGGGACGACACCGTCGGCGGAGCCGACAGGGACGACACCGTCGGCGGGGCCGACAGGGACGACACCGTCGGCGGAGCCGACAGGGACGACAGGAACGACTTAGCCGACCGAGACGACCGGGCAGAAGGAGCGCTAGCGATGGGCCACGAGTTCGAGACCAGCCAGGAGATCACGGTCGACGCGACGCCCGAACAGGTCTGGGAGGCGATCGCCACCGGCCCGGGCATCGACTCCTGGTTCATGGGGCGGAACGAGGTCGTACCGGGCGAGGGCGGCTCGGTCCGGATGGCCCTCGGGGACATGGACTTCCCCGCGTCCACGATCACCGTCTGGGATCCGCCGCGGCGGCTCGCGTACCGCGATGCCGAGGGCGAAGACGGCGCGTTCATGGCGTTCGAGTTCCTCGTGGAGGGACGAGCCGGCGGGAGCACGACGGTGCGGCTCGTGCACAGCGGCGTCCTCGGCGGCGACGACTGGGAGTCCGAGTACGACGCGCTGCGCAAGGGCGACCCGATGTACCTGCGCTCCCTGGGCACGTACCTCACCTACTTCCCGGGCCGGACCGCTGTGCCCGTCACGGCCTGGGCCGCGCCCCAGCCCAGCGAGGAGGGTGCCTGGGAGGGCATCAAGCGCGGCCTTGGCCTGACCGGCACGGTCAACGAGGGCGACCGGGTCCGGTTCGCGCTCGACGACGGCGCTCCGGTGGAGGGCGTCGTGGACTCGGTGCTCTACCCGAGCTTCCTCGGCGTGCGCACTGACGACGGGCTGTACCGGTTCGTCGGCGGGGGCGGCCAGATCGGGGTCGGCCACCACATCTTCGCGGACGTGGATCCGAAGGAGGCCGAGCAGGCCTGGCAGTCCTGGCTGACCAGGCTGTATGCCTAAGTCCATGTCCTACCCACAGGCCCGATACCACGGCGACACCGGACTGGCGAACGCGACGCTCCGACCGTCCGATCAGGATCCCGAGCTCCGGTACCCCTCCGGCGGCACAGTGCACTATCTGGCCACGGGGGCGACGACCGGAGGCGAGTTCGGCCTGTACCGGTGGGAGATATCGGCGGAGCCGAGCGGGCCGGGACCGCACTTCCGCAGGACGATCTCCGAGTCGTTCTACGTCCTGTCCGGATCGGTCCGCTTCTACGACGGCAACCGGTGGATCGACGGCACTCCGGGCGACTTCCTGTTCGTGCCCGAGGGCGGCGTCCACGGCTTCCGGAACGAGTCAGGCGAGCCGGCATCGATGCTGCTGCTGTTCGCACCCGGTGCCCCGCGCGAGGACTACTTCGAGACCCTCGCGCGGGTCGCCGAGGGCCTTGTGCTGACCGACGAGGAGAGGGCCGCGTTCTTCCTGCGCCACGACACCTACTGGGTCTGACGCCGAGTCTGACGCCTGCTCGGCGATACGGGCGACTCTGCGCCGCCATCCCTCGTAGACGGCGGCGACTCCGGCGATGGCCAGCGTCCACAGCACGTACGCGCCGAGCATGAAGAGCAGCGCGGTGACCGAGGCAAGCGCGACGACGGCGCCGCGGCGCGACCAGCTCCGCCGAGGCAGAAGCCGGACCGCCGCGGCCATGCCGAGCACGTACACCAGGACGAACGAGCCCGTGGTGAGCAGGACCGACAGCCGCGGGCCCGCGCCGGCCACGGCCACAAGCGCCAGCACGGATAGGCCCGACGCGACGGCCAGGCTCCGGCGGGGCACCTGGCCGGCGCTGCTGCCGCGGGCGAACCACGCGGGCAGCGCGCCATCCCGGCCGAGTGCGGCGCCGAGCTTGGCGGCACCGGCGAAGTAGGCGTTCATCGCGCCGAGCGTCAGCAGCAGGGCCACGATCGCGGTGAGCACCCGGACCTCGCCGCCGATGCCGATCGCGAGCAGCTCGGCGAGCGGTGCCTCGGTCGAGCCGGTGGCGGGGCCGAGCACCAGCAGGCTCGCGGCGGCGACGCCGAGGTAGAGCAGCCCAACCACGACGATCGCGATCGCGGTGGCGCGAGGAAGGTCGCGGGCCGCCGGGCGGAAGTCGGCGGCGAGCGAGGTGCTGCCCGCCGGCGCGGAGGAGCGGGACGTCGTGGCCGCCGCGGCGGCTCGCGGCCTGGCCCTTCGTGCCCTGGCCACGCACGGCTACTACAGCGCGGGCAGCGCACCGGACGGGCGAGGCCGGCTCGTGGTCGACTACGCCGGCCCGCCCGAGCACCTGTACGCCGCCGCGGTCGCCGCTCTGGTCGAGGCCCTCGCCGCGGGCTTGCGGTGACCGGTGGCCGAGACAACGATCAGTCCGGGAAGGGAGCGTGCGCATGGCTGACCTGACTGGCGTGACCGCCGCGGACGCCGGCCCGATCGACGTCGGTGGTGACCTCACCGTCAACCGCCTGGGCTTCGGCGCCATGCGGATCACGGGGAGGGGAATCTACGGCGAACCATCCGACCGCGCCGAGGCGATCGCGACGGTCCGCCGCGCGGTCGAGCTCGGCGTGAACTTCATCGACACCGCGGACTCGTACGGCCCGGAGGTCAGCGAGACGCTGCTCGCCGAGGCCCTCTACCCGTACCCGGACGACCTGGTGATCGCGACCAAGGGCGGCCATGTGCGGCCGGGTCCGGGGCGGTGGACTCCCGACGGGCGGCCCGAGCACCTGAGGCAGGCCTGCGAGGGCAGCCTGCGGCGGCTGCGGCTGGACCAGATCCCGCTCTACCAGCTCCACCGGGTCGACCCCCAGGTACCGCTCGAGGACTCCGTCGCGACCCTGGTCGAGATGAAGGACGAGGGCAAGATCCGCCACATCGGACTGTCCAATGTCACCGAGGAGCAGCTCCGGCAGGCGCAGAAGCTCACCCCCGTCGTGTCGATCCAGAACCGGTACAACGTCGACGACCGGACCTCGGAGCCGCTGATCGATCTGTGCGAGCAGGAGCAGCTTGTCTTCGTGCCGTGGGCACCGATCCGAGACGTGGACCGCAACCAGGTGGTCCACGAGACCGCCGAGCGGCACGGGGTCACGCCGCGGCAGGTGGTGCTGGCCTGGCTGCTGGCCCGCTCGCCGATGATGCTGCCGATCCCTGGTACCAGCTCGGTCGCCCACCTCGAGGAGAACGTCGCGGCCGCCGGCCTGAGGCTGAGCCCGGCAGAGCTCAACGCCATCGGCTGAGCCGATGTCGACAGTGGACAGTCTGCGGGAGGACGCCGGCGATGACCGAACGAGTCGATGTCGCCGTGCTCGGCATGGGTCCGGGCGGCGAGGTCGCCGCCAGCCGGCTGCTCAACGCCGGCCGGAGCCTGGCGGTGGTGGAGCGCGAGCTCATCGGCGGCGAGTGCGCGTACTGGGCCTGCATACCGTCGAAGACGCTGCTGCGCCCGGTGGATGCCCGATCCGAGGCCGAGCGCGCCGCCGGGGTGAGCCGACCGGCGCTGGACTGGGCGGCGGTGCGCGACTACCGCGACGTCATGGTGCGGTATCTCGACGACCGCAAGCAGGTCGCGGAGTACGAGCAGCAGGGCGCGATCGTCGTCAAGGGAACCGGCCGGCTGGCCGGCGCTGGCGGGGATGGCGGCCGCTTCCAGATCGAGGTCGGTGACCGCCGGATCGAGGCGGACCACGTCGTGCTCGCCACCGGCTCGGACCCGATCCGCCCTCCGGCGGAGGGCCTGGACGCCGGCTCCGACCTTCCCGTGTGGACGAACCGCGAGGCAACCGGGCTCACCGAGATCCCAGGGCGGGCGCTGGTCGTCGGTGGCAGCGCGGTCGCCGTCGAACTGGGGCAGTTCCTGGCTCGGATGGGCACCGAGGTCACGCTCGCCCAGCGCGGCGATCGGCTGGTGACCCGCGAGGAGCCGCGCATCGGCGAGCTCGTGGCCGAGTCCCTGGCCGCCGACGGCATCGACGTGCGTCTCGGCCGGCAGGTGGCGCGAGCGTGGCGGGACGGCGCCAGCACCCGGGTCGCCTTCGACGACGGCGGCACGCTCGACGTCGACGTGGTCGTGCTCGGCACCGGCCGCCGACCACGGACCGGCGGGCTCGGCCTCGACGCGGTCGGCGTGAACCTCGACCGGGGCGGGCTCGCCGTGGACGAGCGCTGCCACGTCGTCGGCGCTCCGGACGGCGTGTGGGCGGTCGGCGATGCGACCGGCGGCCCGCAGTTCACCCACGTCGCGAAGTACCAGGCCCGGGTCGCCGCCGACAACATCATCGGTCGGCCGCGGTGGGCGACGTACGACGGCATCCCGCGGGTGATCTTCGCCGACCCCGAGATCGCCGCGGTCGGCATGACGGCTGACCGAGCCCGTTCGAGTGGGCTCGACGTGGCCGCCGTTGAGGTGGACCTGCCCGCGGCGTTGGCCCGGCCGTGGACGTACGAGACCGAGCCGCGCGGCAGGCTCGGCCTGCTCGCCGACCGCTCGCGCCGGGTACTGATCGGCGCGTGGGCCGTGGCGCCGCTTGCCGGGGAGTGGATCCACCAGGCCGCGCTCGCGGTCCGGGCCGAGATCCTCATCGACACCCTGCTCGACCAGGTCGCGCAGTTCCCCACGTACACCGAGGGGTACCTGACCGGGCTGGAGCAGCTCGACCTCTAGCGCCCGTCACGCCACGGCCGTCGCCTCGATCTCCACGAGCAGCTCGGGATAGGCGAGGCGGGTGACGCCGACCAGCGTGCTCGCCGGCGCCACACCTGCCGCCGCCTTGCGCTCCCGCACGATGCCGGCGTGCCGGAGGTAGGCGTCGACGTCGGTGGCATACGTGGTGAGCCGGACGACGTTCGCCAGGCTCAAGCCCGCCTCGGCCAGGACCGCCTCGAGGTTGTCGAGCGCGAGTGCGATCTGTCCCGCCATGTCACCGGCATGCTGGACGACTCCGTCGCCGTCGAGCGCCGTCTGCCCGGCGCAGAACAGAACCCTCGTGTGGCCTTCGACGAGCTCGCCCTGGTTGAAGCTGGGCAGCGACCAGTCCCACGGATTGACGGCGGTTCGCTTCACTTCTCAGCCCTTCTCCTACGGTCTGGTTACCGCGTCCAGTGTCCAGGTTCTGCCTCGCCAGCGGTCGACGTACGTTCCGCGGTGTATGTGCTGGCCGGATCCGGCGCCTGCGGAGGAGGCGAGCGCGATGAGGCCGCGATGGGATCAGCCTGCCTGGCAACGCAAGGCCGTCGGAGCCGTGGTCGTGGTTGCCGCACTCGGCCTGGTCGCGGGGCTGACGGGGTCGGCGCGCGCGACAGACGGCGAGCCGGTCGACCCACCCGAGGACGCATACGTCGCTCCGATCGAGTTCGACCTGCCGCCGCCCGTTCCGGAGCCAGGACCCGAGGCCGGCGACGACCCGGGGGAGCCGCCGGTCATCGAGCCCGACGACTCGACGATCGCGCGCACGGCCTACGTATGGGTCACGAGCGAGGACGCGCCCGATCCCGACCCGGAGCCGTCACCAATTGACCCCGAACCGGAGCCGACGGATGTCGAGCTCGAGCCTGGGCCGAACATCAGGCGCCCTGCATTACTGGAGCGGGAAGGGGGGCTGTAGCCACCAGGGCTCGTCGCGGAGTTCGATGCGGGCGACCCACTTCACCCACCAGTAGCCGCGGCGGCCGGGGGCGACGAGCCGCGCGGGCGCTCCGTGTCCGGCGGACAGCGGCAGCCCGGCGGCGTGCGAGGCGAGGAGCAGGGAATCGGCGTCGTCGACGGGGAACCGGCGCCGGTAGCCGGTCACCGACACGACCTCGATGCTGCGGGCGGCGGCGGGTGGGTCGCCGAGCAGCCGGCTGAGCCGCACACCACGCCACTCCTGCTCGGCGTACCAGCCGCCGGTGCAGTCCAGAGTGGCCCGGACCGTGTCGGCCTCGCCCTCCAGGTCGTCGACGCCGAGGCGGCGGGTCTGGCCGTCGAGGCCGACGATCTCCAGCCGCCAGCGGTCGCGGTCCATCCGCGGCACGGTGTCTGTGAACCACTGCGTCACGGGCATCGCGGCCGGCCGCCCGGACCCGGCCGCGTAGGACCCGGTGCTCCGACGCTCCGAGCCCGGCAGCCGCAGCAGCGTGGCGATCCCCTCGACGGCGAGGTAGGCCGCCCCTGCCACGCCGGCCAGCGCGCCGGCGCGGAGGAGGACCCGCCGGCTGAGGTCGGTACGCCGCGGCCGCTGCGGGTGCGACCGTACGTGTGCGACCGCGGCGACGACCGCGAGTACGCCGACCGCGACGTGCCAGGACAGGACGCTCATGCCGAGCAGGACCTGGCGGCCGGTCAGCGCGTGCCACGCGCCGAGCGCCAGCGTCGCGGCGACGAGCACGCCCAGCGCGACGCCGGCCCAGGACCGCCGGCGAGGCAGTCCACGTCGGACGATCACCGACTTCCACGGGACCAGTAGCACCAGCGCCAGCCCGGCCGCGCCGTGCAGCACGGCGACCACGCGGGACGGCCCCGGCGTGCCGACACCGAACGCGACCGCGCCCGTCACAACGGCGGTCGCGAGCAACACGAACAGGGCGAGGTTCGTGCGCCGCCCGGCGCGTCGGACCAGGGCCTGCCCCACCCGATCAGTGTGCGCCCCGCTTCCGCAGTGACGCCTACGTTCACCGATCCGTAAGTTCCGCGGCCGGATGCGTGCGGAAGGGGTACCTGGTCGCCGCCATCGGCACCGGACTGCTCGTCGCGCTGCCGACCGTGCGGGACCGAACCGTCGAGGAGGCGGATGTCGTCGCGGTAGCGGACAACCCGACGGCTCAGCCCACCAGCCCTCAGCCCGGCGCGCCGCAGCCGTCGGGCTCGGCGCCGACGGCCCCACCGACGACAGCCCCGGCGGTTCCACGCGCTCCAGTCGAAATCGGTCGGGCCGAACTGGCCGGCATCGACCACACCGCGACCGGGACCGCGCGGCTGATCCGCCTCGCCGACGGCAGCCTGCTGGTACGCCTCGAGGAGATCGACATCCAGCCCGGCCCCGACTACTACGTCCACCTGGTCCGCGGCGCGGGTCAGCAGGAGCCGGCCGGGGGCTCCCAGCTCGCCCGGCTCAAGGGCAACCGCGGCAGCCAGAACTATCCGGTGCCGCGCGGGCGGCCGGCGGAGACGCCGGTCACCGTGCTGATCTGGTGCCGCGCGTTCGACACCCCGGTCGCCAACGCCACGATCCGATAGCCGGGCCGCCGGCTGCCTGCGCCCGGCGGAGCAGCCGCGAGGCGCCGCATACTCCCGGGGTGGTACTCGCAGTTCAGGTCGGGAGCCGATGACGGTGCCCGCCTCCGCGGCCTACCGTGCCTGTGTGTCCACCCGAGTGGCGGTCCGACCGCCGGAGCAGCCTGCCTGGCCATGGCCGTGGCGGTCTCCGGCGGTGCTGGCTGCCCTGGTCGGGCTCATCCAGGTCGTCATCACCATCTTCGCCGCGCAGGGGCAGCCCGAGCGGAGATCGCTGGATCTGCTCGCGTTCGCCCTGCTCGTCGCCGGCCCCGCGGCTCTGCTCGCCCGCCGCCGCTACCCGGTGCACACGCTGGCCGCGGTCACCGCGGTCACGCTGGCGTACCTGCTGATCGGCTACCCGTACGGCCCGGTCGTGCTGAGCATGGTGGTGGCGCTGGCGAACGCCGTGATCCTCGGGTATCGGGCGGCCGCGTGGATCGCCTCGGGCGTGCTCTACGTCGGACACTTTGCGCTGCGCCCGTTCACCCGACCCGACGAGGAGACCACGTGGCTGCAGGCCGCCGCGGTCGGTGCGTGGCTGCTGCTCGTGCTGGTCGCGTCGGAGTTCGCCCGGGTCCGGCGGGAGCAGGTGCTCGCCGCCGCGCGCGGCCGTGAGGAGGCCGCCCGCCGCCAGGCGAGCGAGGAGCGGCTGCGCATGGCCCAGGAGCTGCACGACGTGCTGGCGCACAACATCTCGCTGATCAACGTGCAGGCCGGCGTGGCGCTGCATCTGATGGACGAGCGCCCGGAGCAGGCGCGGACCGCGCTGACCGCGATCAAGCAGGCCAGCCATGAGACGCTGAACGAGCTGCGGACGGCGCTCGGCGTGCTCCGCCAGGACGACGGCGCCGCGCCGCGCCAGCCCGCGCCCGGTCTGGCCAACCTGGACGATCTCGTCTTCCGGGCCGCGTCCGCCGGACTCGACGTGTCCACAGTGGTCATCGGTGAACCCCGGCCGGTGAGCGCCGGTGTCGACCTGGCAGCGTTCCGGATCGTGCAGGAGGCGCTGACGAACGTGGTACGGCACGCGGGCTCGGCGACCGCGCGCGTCAGCGTGGAGTACGGCGAGCGCGAGCTGACCCTGCAGGTCGAGGACGACGGCCGGGGCGTCCCGGCCACCGAGATCGGCCTACCGGGCGCCGGCAGCGGCATCGCCGGCATGCGGGAGCGGGCGACCGCGCTCGGTGGCACGCTGTGGGCCGGGCCGCGCAACGGTCGCGGGTTCCGGGTCAGGGCCCGGCTGCCGATCGACCCGATCGACGAGGGGCCCGGCGAGGTCGAGACGGCCGAGCCGGTCGAGGCGACGCCGTGGGAGGACCGGCGGTGATACGCGTCCTGCTCGCCGACGACCAGGCGCTCGTCCGCGCCGGCTTCCGCGCGCTGCTCGACGCGGAGCCGGACGTCGAGGTCGTCGGTGAGGCCGCGAACGGCGCCGAGGCCGTACGGCTGGCGGCGACCCTGCTGCCGGACCTCGTGCTGATGGACATCAGGATGCCCGATGTGGACGGTCTGGAGGCGACCCGCCGGATCGCCGCCGACCAGCGGCTGAACGCGGTTCGGGTGGTCATCCTGACCACGTTCGACCTTGACGAGTACGTGTTCGAGGCGCTGCGGTACGGCGCGAGCGGCTTCCTTGTCAAGGACACCGAGCCGGCCGACCTCGTGCGCGGCGTGCGCTCGGTGGCGGCCGGCGACGCACTCCTGTCGCCCGGCGTCACCCGCCGACTGGTCGCCGAGTTCGCCGCCCGTGCCAAGGAGCCGAGGCCGGCACCGTCGCTGAACGTGCTGACCGAGCGCGAGCGCGAGGTGGTCACGCTCGTCGCGACCGGTCTGACGAACGACGAGATCGCGGACCGGCTCGTGGTCAGCCCGGCCACCGCCAAGACGCACGTGAGCCGGGCGATGGTCAAGCTCGGGGTGCGGGACCGGGCGCAGCTCGTCGTCATCGGGTACGAGTCGGGGCTGGTTCGCCCCGGCTGGCTCGGCTGACTGCTACCACTGGGCTGACCTCTACTACAGAGGCGGTACGCCGGGCCGCCGGCAGTGCGCCGTAGAACGTACCGGCGAAGCCACCCCTGGTCCGACGACACCGGATCGCCCGCTCGACACGCTGGTCTCATGCAGACAGACGCGATCACGGAGAGCAGGCGATCATGAGCATCCTCAGCGCCAGCGACCGGCACGCAGCCGGCGACACGTATCAGACCGGCGACCCGGTCGCCCGTGCGGTCGACGCCACCAAGGTGTACGGCGCCGGGGACACGGCCGTCGTCGCGCTCGACGCGGTGACGGTCGACTTCCCGGCCGGCCGTTTCACCGCGATCATGGGCCCGTCCGGCTCCGGCAAGTCCACTCTGATGCACTGCCTCGCCGGGCTGGACAGCGTCACGTCCGGCAAGATCTACCTCGGCGATGTCGAGCTCGGCTCGCTGTCGGACAAGGAACTGACGCTACTGCGGCGGGACCGCGTCGGTTTCGTCTTCCAGTCCTACAACCTGCTGCCGACACTGACGGCCGCGGAGAACGTCACCCTGCCCATGGCCCTGGCCGGCCGCAAGCCGGACCGGGAGTGGGTGGACGCGGTCATCGACACCGTCGGGCTCCGCGACCGGCTCGCCCACCGGCCGTCCGAGCTGTCCGGTGGCCAGCAGCAGCGGGTGGCGATCGCCCGGGCGCTCGCCAGCCGGCCGCAGATCATCTTCGCCGACGAGCCTACCGGCAACCTCGACTCCCGCGCCGGCGCGGAGATCCTCCACTTCATGCGGGAGGCCGTACGCGACCTTCGGCAGACGATCGTGATGGTGACCCACGACCCCGTCGCCGCTTCCTACGCCGATGCGGTGATCTTCCTGGCCGACGGCCAGATCGTGGACCGGATGGACGAACCCACCGCGCAGCGGGTGCTCGACCGGATGAAGGCACTGGGAGGCTGATCATGCTGTCCGTGAGCCTGAAGAGCCTGCTGGCGCATCGGCGCCGGCTGATCGGCACGTTCCTCGCGGTGTTCCTCGGCGTCGCGTTTCTGGCTGGAACGCTCGTCATGGGCGACACGCTGCGGGCGAACTTTGACGTCCTGTTCGCGAACGCGAACGCGGGCACCGACGCGGTCGTGCGAGCGACCCGCAGCATCGAGGCCGACGTCGACCGTGGACCGTCCATGCAGGAGCGGGCGCTGATCGACGCCTCCCTGCTGGACCGGCTGCGCTCGGTCGACGGGGTGGCCGCCGCGGAGCCGTCCGTGGAGGGATACGGCCAGCTGCAGGGCCGAGACGGCGAGGCGCTCGGCGGCAACGGTCCGCCACGGATCGCCGCGAACTGGATCGACAACGCCACGCTGAACCCGTACCGCCTCGTCGACGGTCGGGCGCCGCGCACCGACAACGAGGTCGTCATCAACCGGGCGACCGCCGAGCTCGGCCATCTCGCTGTCGGCGACACGACCGTGGTGCAGACGCCGGAACCGGTACGGGTGCGCATCGTCGGCATTGCCACGTTCGGTGACGCCGACGGCCAGGGCCGGCTCACGTACACGGCCTTCACCCTTGCCGGCGCCGAGCGGTACATCACCAAGCAGCCCGGCAAGGTGTCCAGCATCGTGATCCAGGCCGAGCCCGGAGTGTCGCAAGAGGACGTCGTGCGCCGGATCGAGCCGCTGCTGCCGTCCGGTGTGGAGGCGCTGACCGGTGCCGAGCGCACCGAGCAGATGGTCGACGACGTCAGCGGCGAGTTCCTCGACCTGTTCCGGACGATCCTCGTCGTGTTCGCCGGGATCGCGCTGCTCGTCGCGACGTTCAGCATCCACAACACGTTCTCGATCCTGGCCGCGCAGCGCACCAGGGAGTCCGCTCTGCTGCGTGCGGTCGGCGCCTCCCGCGGGCAGGTCCTCGCCTCGATGGTCGCCGAGGCGACCGCCCTCGGCGTGCTCGCCTCGGTCACCGGCTTCGCCGGCGGGCTCGGCGTCGCGATGCTGCTCAAGACGCTGTTCCAGACCTTCGGCTTCGCGCTGCCCGCCAGCGGGCTGGAGGTCACCGGCACCGCGGCCGTGGTCTCGATCGTCGCGGGCATCACGGTCACGCTGCTCGCCAGTGTGCTGCCGGCGGTGCGGGCCTCGCGGGTACCGCCGCTGGCCGCGCTGCGGGACGTCGCGTTCGAGCGTTCCGCCGGGCTGGTGCGACGTGCGGTCGTGGGCCTCGCCCTCGGCGGCGCGGGCGTTGCCCTGGTGCTGTGGGCGGTGCTCGCCGGCAGCGACGCGACGCTCGTGGTCGCCGGGGTCGGTGCGGTCGTCACGGTCTGCGGTGTGGTCGTGTTCGGCCCGGTCGTCGCCCGGTCCGCCGGCCGGATCATCGGCGCGCCGCTGCCGGCACTGCGCGGCGTCACGGGGGCGCTCGCCCGGGAGAACGCGACCCGCAACCCGCGGCGCACCGCGAGCACCGCGGCGGCGCTGATGGTCGGCGTCGGTGTCGTGACGCTGTTCACGGTGTTCGCCGCATCGCTGCGGACGTCGATCGATCGGAGCGTCGAGACCTCGTTCGGTGGCGACCTCACGATCAGCGCGGGCAGTTTCGGTGGCGGCGGCATGAGCCCGCGCCTGGCCTCCGATGTGGACGGTCTGCCGGAGGTGCAGGAGGCGACCGGCATCGCGCAGGGCGCGGCCACGGTGGACGGTGAGGGGCAGGTCGTCAACGCGGGCGACCCGGCGACGCTGAGCGACATGCTCGACCTCGGCGTGGTCGAGGGGTCGATCGGCGGCCTCGGCGAGCGCGACATCGCGGTGTCCGAGCAGGTCGCCGATGACCGCGGCTGGCAGGTCGGGACGGTCGTTCCCGTCGCGTTCGCCGACGGCGCCAGGTCCGACTTCACCGTCGGTGCCATCTACGCCGAGCGCGGCGTGCTGGGTGACTACTTGATGCATCGCGCGGCCTGGGAGCCCCATGCGGTGCAGCCGATCGACGCGCTGGTGCTGGTAGAGCTGCGCGACGGGGTGTCGCTCGCCGACGGGCGCGCGGCCGTCGAGCGGGTCGCCGAGGCGTACGGGTCGCCATCCGTGCAGGACCGGGCCGAGTACGCGGAGTCGCTCGGGCAGGGCGTGGACATCATGCTCGGCGTCGTCTACGTGCTGCTCGCCCTCGCGATCATCATCGCGCTGATGGGCATCGCCAACACGCTGTCCCTGTCGGTCTACGAGCGGACCCGCGAGCTCGGGCTGCTCCGGGCCGTCGGTCAGACCCGCGGGCAGCTGCGGTCCATGGTCCGCTGGGAGTCGGTGATCATCGCGGTGTTCGGTACGGTCGGCGGTCTCGGCCTCGGGGTCTTCCTCGGCTGGGCGCTGGTGCGCGCGTCCTCTCCGGACGGTCTGGCGCCGTTCACCGTCCCGGGTGGACAGCTCGGCATCGTGCTCGCGGCGGGCGCCGTGGCCGGCGTGCTGGCCGGGCTGCGCCCGGCCCGGCGGGCGGCCAGGCTGGACGTCCTGCGGGCGGTTGCCGCCGAGTGACCACGTGCTGCCGAGTGACCGTGGTGACCCGTGGCTACGGGTGGTGAGGGCCATGCGAGGCGGTCGGTGGTCGGACATGCTCAGGCATCAGTCCGATCCCGACCAGCCTCGCTGGCACACCCTGCAGTACGGGCACTCGGCGCAGCACGCGCAGCGGTCGTGGGGCCTCCGTCATCGGCTCCCGGCCGGTGAGCAGCGGTCCCAGGAACCATCGCTGGATCGTCCGCTGCGCCAGCTGCGTGACGACCGTCGGCACCATGCGCCGCAGCTGGACGCGCGCGAGGTGGCCGGTCCGCAATGTCTCGGCGAGCAGCGGCCCGGCGGTGGCGTTCGCCGTCGCCACCGCGTCCTGGATGGCAAGGTTGATGCCAACGCCGCCGATCGGCGACATCGCGTGCGCGGCGTCGCCGATGCACAGGAACCCGGGCCGGTACCAGCGGCGCAGCCGGTCGACCTGCACGCTCAGCACCGAGACGTCGTCCCAGTCGCGCAGCTCGTCCACTCGATCGGCGAGGAACGGCGCCAGCCGCGCCAGCTCGGCCCGGAACGCCGCCATACCAGCGGCTCGAACGTCGTCGTACCCGCCCTTCGGGATGAGGAAGGCGATCTGCCAGTACGTACCGCGGTCGAGCATGACGAGGAGGTGGCCGGTGGTCAGCCGGCCGAACGCCTGGGACCGCTCGTCCGGTTGGCGGGACAGCCGGAACCACAGCACGTCCATCGGCGCGCCGAACCGCCTCGGGGTCAGCCCGGCGGAGCGGCGCAGCGTCGAGTCGCGCCCGTCCGCGGCCACCGTGAGCGCCGCGCGCACCCGGTGGGTCTGTCCCTTGTGGTCACGATACGTCAGCCCGGTGATCCGGTCGCCAGCCCTCGTGACCTCCAGCGCCTCGGCCTGCATCCGCAGCTCGAAGCCGGGCAGCTCGCGCGCCTTGCCGACGACGAAGTCGAGGAAGTCCCACTGCGGCATGAACGCGATGTACCGGTACGGGCCGCGCAGCCGCCGGAAGTCGGCGAACGTGAAGTCGCCGTGGTCGGTGCTGACGCCGACCGTCGGCGACGTCTGGTGCGGCAGACGCAGGAACTCCTCGGCCATGCCCAGCTCGTCCATCAGCCGCAGCGTGGAGGCGTGGATCGTGTCGCCGCGGAAGTCGCGCAGGAAGTCCGCGTGCTTCTCCAGTACCAGCACGTCCACACCGGCCCGGGCGAGCAGCAGGCCCAGCATCGCGCCCGCCGGCCCGCCCCCGGCGATGCAGCACGTCGTCGTCGTTGCGGGAGGCTCGGACATGACGACTCCCTACCCTGGGACGTTCCCGACGTATCGCACACCGGCCGACACGCCGCCGCGGTGTATCCTCGTCGGGTCGGTGCCCGGCACGCCAGGCGCCGTGCGCTCGTAGCTCAACGGATAGAGCACTTGACTACGGATCAAGAGGTTGGGGGTTCGAGTCCCTCCGAGCGCGC
>JBKOXW010000166.1:0-5791 GCA_046744115.1 Actinomycetota bacterium
GGGTGGCAGCGGGGCTCGACGGCGGCCACCGCCGCCGTCCAGCCGTCCTTTGCCACGCCGGCGGCGGCAGCTGGGGCGTGGGCACTGGCGGCCGGGGTGAGCCCGGCCAGCAGCGACAGCAGCGTCACCAAGACCAGCAGCATCGGGTGGGTCGATACCCTGCTCGGTCGGTCAGCCGGGTCATGCTTGATGCCGTCCACGCGGACCCTCCTCCGTGCGGCGGGAGAGCCGGGCCCATGCTCCAGTCGAGGTGCTCGGGTGTCGGCAGTCAGCAAGGCGGAAGCAGCAGCCACACCTTCCCTCGCACGCTGCGCCTTCGCAGCAAGGCAGTCAACCGCCAGATCAGCGAACACGCAGCCCATCGCAGATGATCGCCGCCATCAGCCCGCTCAACGTTGCCGAGCGCCATGGCTCTCCGGATGGCTGCTGGCAGTTTGCTCACTAACGATCCCAGCGCGGCCGGAGGAAGGAGGACCATGCACTGGAGTCCGGGTCGCCGTTCGGGCCGGCCCCCGCCCCGGTGGTCTTTCGGCGCAGCGCCCGACCCTGCCGCTCGGCAGGGCCAGGCGAGGCGGTATTTCCGTCCCGAGGTGGGCGAATCTCCTTCGTCGCGGGCTACTTCTTGACGTCGACAGTTCCGGACAGCGGCACCCGGGTGCAGTAACCCTCCTGGTCGCAGGCGTACAGGCTGCCTTGAACGACCGCGGTGCCGTTGTGGAATGCGATCCCGTTGCTGGATGGGACGACGACCGTCGTGGTGTGCTGGGTGCCGTCGCAGACCACGCCGAAGCTCGATCCCCACCCCGTCGCCGTACGGTTTCCGGGCACCCGCTCGGTGACGAACAGGTCGATGCCACCCCACGAGGCGTCCGTCGAACAGGTATAGACGACGGGAATCTGCACGGCGGCGCCCTTGCCGATCAAGGCGGCAGTGTCGGTGAGTGCTGCCGTCACGGCGGTCGGCTCGGCGACAGCCGGCAACATCGGCAAGGCGGCCGGAAGCGCGAGGCCCAACCCGACGAGAAGCACAAGTCGTCGGCGGAGTGAACGGATAGACATGACGGGCTCCTTTGTGGTGAGCGGCGACTGGCCAGGCGGCCAATTCGTCGAATAGACGCGGCACAGCCCACCGACGGTTTACTAAGGTTGCCCGATTGTGCAAATCGCGCGCCCTTTCGGATAGACACTCCTCGTACTCCTTGCGGTCTTCGTCCTAGGAGGTGCGAGAAGCGGTGCTCGGCATATCGGACGCGAATTCTTCCGGCGTCGATGCCTTCTCGTCCGGGATCATCGCGGCGAGCATCCGCTCGTGTCGCTCGTGCCCGCTCTTGACGTTCGGCTGGATGCTGCAGGGAGACTGGTCGGGGCACGTGCCGCAGATCCTCACGTCGGTCGGGATCTGGGTGGTGCTGCCGCTGGCTGCGGGCCTGGTGCGCACGCTGCGACGCGAGGTGAAGTGACGCGGACGACGGCGGCTCGTGCCTCAGCCGGTCGCGGCGCCGATCTCTCGCCGGGTCGTGACCGCCGCCCCGCCGGCCGCCAGGGCCCCGGCGTACGCGACGAGCACGGCCAACGCGGCACCGGCGGAGAGGGTCGTCGCGGTCGCGGACGCATTGTGGAGCACCGCCTGCGCCGCACTGCCGGGGAGCCAGCGAACCAGTTCCGGCTCCCTGGTCAGTGCGGGCAGCACTCCCTCGATGACGAACGCCCAGATCAATGCGACGCCGAGCGCTGCCGCCGTGTTGCGGAACAGCAGCCCCAGTCCGACACCGAGCATTCCGTAGACCGCGGCAAGGAGCGGTACGACCACGATCGCCTCGCGCACGCCTGGATCGGACCACAGCAGCGGCAGGTCGTGCGCGGACAGCGACACCGCGGACGTCGCGACGCCGAGGGCCTCCGCTGCCAGTCCGACGACGATCCCGGTCAGCGCCGCAGCGGCGAGCTTCGCCGAGACGACCCTGAGCCGGCGGGGCTCTGCGAGGAAGGTCGGGACCGACGTGCGGTGCCGAAACTCGCCCGCCGATAAGACGATCCACGCGAGGAGGACCGCGCCGTTGACCAGCTTGCCGCCGGAGGATCGAAGTAGGTCGGGGAGCATGCCCGCGGACAGCGGTGGGTTCCCGTCCCGGCCGGCTGCCGTGGTGATGGCGATCACGGCGAGCACGGCGCAACCGAGCGCGACGAGGAGCGGGATCCAGGCACTGCGGGTGGCTCGGAGCTTGAGCAGTTCCGCGGAGACAAGCGATCTCATGACAACGTCCTTAGCTGCGTGGAGGTGGCCTCCAGGAAGAAGTCCTCGAGGGACGAGGTATCCGACCGGTTGATCAGCTCGGCCATCGGGCCGGCGGCGACGAGCCTGCCGTGGCTGATGAGCACGACATCGTCGACGGTCTGGGCGAGCTCGGCGAGCAGGTGGCTCGACACGAACACGGTGCGACCCTCGCCGGCGAACCGTTTCATCAGGCCGCGCAGCCAGTGCACACCCTCCGGGTCGAGTCCGGTGGCCGGCTCGTCCAGCACGAGAACCGCCGGGTCTCCCAGCAGTGCCGTGGCCAGAGCGAGCCGCTGCCGCATCCCGAGCGAGTAGCCGCCGACTCGGCGGCCCGCGACCTCGCTGAGCCCCACCACGCCGAGCAGCTCCTCGACCCGTCGGTCGGAGATGCCCGCGGCAAGCGCCGGGATCCGCAGCGCCATGCGACCGGATCGGCCCGGATGGAACACGTTCGAGTCGAGCAGCGCCCCGACGCGACGGAGAGGATCGCGCAGCTCGACGTAGGGGTGTCCGTCGATGGTCGCGCGGCCGGACGTCGCGGGGGCCAGTCCCAGCAGGATCCGCAGGGTCGTGGTCTTGCCCGCCCCATTGGGTCCGAGGAACCCCGTGATGCGGCCGGAAACAGGGTGGAAGGTGAGGTTGTCCACCGCGGTGACGCTGCCGTACCGCTTGGTCAACGCCTCGATGGCAATGCGCGTCATGGGAGCTCCTGACGATGGTTGGCCGGAACCCTTCCGACGCTAGGCAGCCATGTCGTCCCTGCCGTCGGCCGCCGGGGCGCACCTGCACGTACGACTTCCGGATACGGCGTAGGCCGCACGATGTACGGGGTCGGTCACCGCCCCGGCGTGATCAGGCCCGACTCGTATGCGGCGATGACCAGTTGCGCACGGTCCCGCAGACCGAGCTTGGCGAGGATGCGGCTCACGTGTGTCTTGGCAGTAGCCGGGCTCATCACAAGCTGGCCGGCGACCTCGGCGTTGGACATGCCCTGGGCGACGAGCACCAGCACCTCACGCTCCCGGTCGGTCAGTGCGCGGAGCAGCGTTCCCCGCGGCCGCCCCGGGCTCGGCCGCGAGACGAACTCGGTCACCAGGTGGCGGGTCGCCGAGGGTGCCAGCAGGCTGTCTCCCGCGGCCACCACGCGAATCGCGGTCAACAGCTCCTCGGGCGTCGCATCCTTCAGCAGAAAGCCGCTCGCCCCGGCGCGGAGCGCGGCAAAGACGTACTCGTCGACGTCGAACGTCGTGAGCACCAGCACTCTGACACGCGCGGCGGCAGGGTCGGACGTGATGCGTCGGGTCGCCTCGATGCCGTCGAGCACCGGCATGCGCACGTCCATGAGCAGCACGTCAGGCTGCTCCCGCTGAGCGAGGTCGACCGCCTGCTCGCCGGTCGACGCCTCGCCGACGAACTCCATGTCGGCGACGAGCCCGAGCTGGACCCGGAAGCCGTCCCGGACCAACGCCTGATCGTCGGCGATCCCGACGCGGACGGTCACCTCAGGTCCCCGGCCCGGCTAGGAATGCGAGCCAGCACGCGCCAACCCGGATGGTCGGTCGCCGGTCCGGCGCTCAGCTCGCCGCCGAGGGCGGCGACCCGCTCGCGCATGCCGACCAGACCATGGCCACCCGCCGCGCTCGGCGACGGCGTGCGGACGGCGCCCTCGGAGAAGTCCTCGACCGCGACGACAACATGACCAGTCGTCGCCGTGACGCCGACCGTGACCCGGCTTCCGGGGGCGTGCCTGACCGCGTTCGTCAGCGCTTCCTGGACGACCCGGTACGCGCAGAGCGACACCGCCGGCGGCAAGTCGCCGAGCCCGGCGGAAGACACCTCGACCGGAACGCCCTGTGCGCGTACGCGCTCGATCAGGTCAGGCAGGTCGTCAAGACCGGGAGTCGGCCCGCGGTCGCCGTCGTCGTCCGCACGTAGCACGCCGACCAGTCGGCGCATCTCCTGCAGCGCGGAACGGCTGCTGCTCTCCACTGCCGACAGCGCGGTCGCGGCCTGGCCAATCCGACCGGCTTCGAGTGCCAGCCGCGCGGTGCTGGACTGCACCGCGATGCCGCTCAGCCCATGCCCGACCAGGTCGTGGATGTCGCGGGCGATACGCAGCCGCTCCTCTGCCGCCGCCCGTGCCGCCGCGGACTCCGACTCCCGTTGCAGCGCGTCCGCGCGCTCGCGCAGCGCCTCCAGCTGGGCGCGACGGGAGCGAACGAGCGTCGCGACCAGCGCGACGATCACCGTGGCGAGCACGATCACGATCACGTCGCCAGCGCCTGTGTCGGAAAGCAGGGCGCCGGCAAGGACGATTGCGATCAGCGCCGCCGATCCGGCGGCCACCGCATGTCCCGCTCGCCGGGTCGGCCGGGCGTAGACGCCCGCGGCGAAGAGCGCGAACCATGCCGCGTACGGCGGCACCCCCGGCGCGGTCGCGAGACTGATGACGTAGGCCGCCACGCACACGCCCAGCACGACCACCGGCCTGCTCCGGCGCCGGAGCAAAGCGACGCCCTGCACCAGGGCCGCGGCGATCGCGAGCGCGCCGACAAGCACACCGGTCAGCACATCCGGCGGCGGCGGCGCACTGCCCGGACGCGGGCTCGCCATCTGCAGCGCCGTGGCCAGCACCGCCACCCACACGTCCGCCCTGCGCACCGAGGGCAGGCGTGGCATCACAGCCTCCACTCCTCTCGCGCGGCGACCACTCAGCTGGGATCTTGATACACGCCGGCCGCCATGGCGACCCCGTGGCGTTCGATCGCGGAAAAGGACGCCTCCACGCCTTCATGATGACCGCACCGGGCGACAGCCCACCGTTTAAGTCGCGTGCGACCATGCGCGACGTCGCCGACCGCGGCCACGAAACCCGCAAACCAAGAGAGCCCCAAAGAACGAGTGACCGCGCGTGGACGCGCGTGCCCGCGCTAGTGGTTCCTCAGTGTTCCTCGGTCGGGAGCGGCTGGAGCAGGTCGCCGACCCACTGCGGCGACTTCCGGGGTTCGTGAACATCGGGGCCAAGCCGTACTCGTGTGTACGCCGGCATTGCGTCACGCGAGGGCGTGCGGCGCACTGAAGAGTTCATTGGTTGGCGGCGTGCGCGAGCGCCGAGGGCGTCTGGCGGCCGACGATCGCCGGGGCCTCGTGGACGAGCTCGTCGTTCTCGAGGGCCGCCACCATGAACAGGGCAAAGTCCACGCGGCGCGTGAGGTTGCTCTCGAGGATGGGGTCGCCCACGTGCCGGCTCCACACGGGCAGGCCCTGACTCTCGCCCTCCTCGAGGTCGCTGCCGCGCACGACGGTCCACCGCGTGTCGCTGGCGAACACCCGCCGGCACGCCTCCACTTGGTCGTCGAGGTCGGCGAAGCGAGCAAGACGCGCGAGCGGGCCGAGGACCTTCACGATCGCCTTGAGCTTCCACGAATACACGTCCTGGCCGTCGCGCGTGATGTGCCACCCGCACGAGAACACGAGGCGCGCGCCCGGAGGTGCGTGGTCGAGCACCGCCTGGGC
>JBKOXW010000177.1:0-21577 GCA_046744115.1 Actinomycetota bacterium
CGGTCGTTCCGCGGACGGTCGACTGCGGCGCGGGCGAGGCGAGCGCGACCCGGGCGCCGGTGCTCGCGCTGCGGTCGGTGAACGTCACGGTCAGCTTGGGCCGCTTGTCCGCGTAGGCGGACTCGTCGGAGTGGTAGTCGAAGTACCGGTTGGTGGTCGGGACGGCCTCGTCGCCGAGCCGCAGCAGCAGGCCGTGGTTCGGGGTGCCGTTCGCCCACTTCTGCACCAGGCCGAGCAGGTTCACGCTGTCCGACCCGTCGGCCGCGTGCGCCGTCAGTGTGATGCTGGCGTCGGCGGTCCCGTCCACGTCGGCTCCGGCCGCGCTCCAGCGGACACCCCCGTGCGCCTCGGTCCAGGACGCACCGCTGCCGTCGCAGGCCCCGGGGTAATCCGCCCGGCCCTCCTGCCAGCCGCGGGTTACCCGGTGGACGGCGATCGGGAGGGCCGGCACGCTGGTCCTGCTCCGCAGGGTGAGGGTCGCCGCCGACACCGCCGCGCCGGTCGGGATGTCTCGCAGGTCGAACCGCAGCAGCGGACGGTGCACTACCCCGCTGGTCGACGTCCCCAGCCGCAGCAGCGACGCCAGGCCGTAGTTGTTCGAGTCGTAGCAGCCGACCGGGCTCGTCCGGTCGGCTGCCAGGTAGGTCGCCTCGCCGTCTCGGGCGTCGGGTTGCAGGGTGAGCGTGGCCCTGCCCGCGGCCGGGGTCGCGACCTGGACCTGGTTCGACACCGCGGTCCCGGCCACCACCTTGTAGTAGACGGTCTTCAGCGGCGCGGCGGTCGTGTCCTGCCAGCGCGTGGCGTCCGCGTCCCGAATCGTGGTCAGCAGGGTGGTCGCCGACGGCGTGAACCCGGCCGTCGCCGACCGGTGCACCTCGTACCGGTCGAACGACGGTCCCAGGTAGGGCGTCCATTCCAGCCGAGCGCCGTGCGAGCGCACCAGCCGTGGCTGCAGCAGTTCCACCGTCGCCGGTGCGCGGCCGATCTCCTGCACGTGCGCGCCGGCGACCTCGCTGGTCCTGCTGTAGTCCGGGCAGTCACCCGTCGCCCCGATGGTGTGGTCGCGCGAGGCGATGTTCACGCTGGCGTTGTTGGCGGTGGGGAAGCCGAACTGTGCCTTGGCCCACGGCAGCTGCCGGCAGTCACCTGGCGACGCCCCGAAGTACGAGGTCCAGGACACGGAGAACGAGGTCAGCCAGCCCCAGGCGGTGGGCACCCGGATCTTGCCCGCATAGCTCTCCACGCCGGTCACGGTGTCCTGCACCCACGCGCCGAACCACTCGCCGAGCGCGTCCTCCCCGAGCCCCCAGATCCGCAGCCGGTAGGCACGCCCGGTCACCCAGTCGTACGGGTCGAGGCGGCACGTGTAGCCGCTGCCGCCGCCCTCGGTGAACGACCCGCAGTTCGCTCCCGCGGCGCCGTTGGCGCCCCAGATCGAGAACAGCGCGATCTTCGTGTTGTTCGGGTGCGAGCCGACCTGCAGGCCGAGATAGCCGCCGTCGCCGCCGACGAAGCCGAACTGGTGCGCCCAGAAGTAGTGCGTCCCCGGGGTATGCCCGAGGACGGTGAGCCGCTGATCCATGTTGTAGTAGCCGGTGGTGCTCGCTGGCCACGTCCAGTTCGAGTACGTGCCGTTCGGCACGACCGCCGCTCCGGCCGGGGCGGGTGAGAGCACCACCGAGCCCAGCGCCAGCAGCGTGACCGCAACGAACCAGGAAATCGCACGCTTCGCCATGCCGGATCGTCCCGTCTGGGCGCCCATCGGCCCCCTCCGGCCCGTCGCCGGTTTCCGGCGGCGAGCGCCACCTACCGCCTGCCAGAACGGTTCCCCCCGGGCCCGACACCCGGACGATGCTGAGCATGCGGAAAGTAGCAGTACGCGCCATGTACCGCTGGCAATCGTGCACAAACAGTCAGAAGGTCGCTCGGCGGTCGCTCATTGTTTGGGCGCGCCATCGGCGCGACACGCCGGGCCGAGCGCCCGATCGTGCAGAAACCGCGCGTAAAGATGCGTTCCGCTACCCCGGAGCCCGGGTCGACTGGCCGACCTCGATCAGGTGCCCGTCGGGATCGCGCATGTAGCACCGGATCTCGGCGCCCCGGTCCTTCGGCTCGGTGAGGAACTCCGCCCCGGCCGCGCTCCACTCCCGGTACGCCTGCCGCACGTCGGCGACCCGGATGTTGAGGAACGCGCTGGTGCGCGTCGGATCCGGCGGCGTCTCCAGGATGACGTCCGGCTTGTCCGGCGTCGGCCCGCCGCCGACGTTGAGGATGATCCAGCCGTTGGCCACCTTCATGATCACCGGGTCGCGCGGGTTGACCGTCCTCGCACCGAGCACCTTCTCATACCACTCCCGGGCCCGATCCTGGTCCGCGACCACCGCGAAATGGGTCAGCACGAACCCCTCGGCCGGGGCCGGAAACTCCTCGTCCGCCATGACGGTCCTCCAGCGCTGGTTGCCGCGACCTCTTGCCGCGGCCAACATCCCCCCGCCGGCGCGTGTTCCTCCTCACGCGAGCCCACCCCGGATCGCACTCGTACGATCCGGGCTCCGGATGGTCGAATCGATGGTGGGAGGATCGATGATCGCGAGGATCTGGCGAGGCTGGGTCCGCACTGACCGGGCAGCCGCGTACGTCGGCTACATCATCGGCACCGGCATCGCCGAATACCGCCAGACCCCGGGGAACCTGGGCGCCCAGATGCTGACCAGGGACCTCGGCGACGGCCGGACCGAGGTCCTGACGCTGAGCTGGTGGGAGTCCCTGGACAGCATCCGAGGCTTCGCCGGCGACGACATCAGCGTCGCCGTCTACTACCCCGAGGACGACGACTACCTGGTCGACCGGGAGTCAACGGTCACCCATTACGAGGTCGCTGCCCGCGCCTGACCCGCGGTCGTGCAAGGAGAAGGGGCCCGCGTGGTCGCGAGCCCCTTCGCGTACTGCGTCGAGGTCAGGGAGTGACGCCGAACGTGGCCAGGAAGGCCAGGTCGTCGGGCTGGTCGAGCCGGTAGCCTCCGGTGCTGCCGCTGCAGGTGCTGCTGAGACCGAACGAGGTCACCGACGTGATCGTGCGGGTGCCCTGGACGAAGATCGGGCCGCCGGAGTCACCGAAGCAGGTGCCCCCGGTGTGCGGCCTGCCCAGGTTGTTGGAGAACTTGGCGGCGATGCCCTTCCCCGCGCCGAACACGCCGTTGAGGTTGACCAGCTTCATGGTCGCTCGCCGGCGGGTATCCCCGCCGATCGCCGTGTGCGGGCCGGACTCCTCCAGGCCGTAGCCGACGGGGGTGTACAGCTGGGTCTTATCGCGCGCCAGCGTGTCGAGCAGGCCCAGGGTCGGCAGCCGACCGTACTGCGTCTGCGACACCGACTCGCTGAGCCTCAGCACACCCGCGTCGTGCAGGAAGAACGCGTCGGGGTCGAACTCGGGGTGCGGATGGGACGTGGCCCGGACCCACTCGGTCGACGCGTTCAGCGCCGTCGACCACGCCTGGTACCGCCCCTCGTTGTTGTCCGGGACGAAGTTCGCGCTCGGCGGCAGGATGCTGAAGTCGGGCGCCTCGCGGACGTTGAACCAGACGTCGTTGCCGCCCGATCCGCTGCCTCCGCCCGCGGTGGTCGACTCACCGTTGAGACCGACGCCGAACGTGCAGTGCCCGGCGGTCACCACGGTCGTCGCGTTGAGCTGCGTGCCGGAACAGGTGAACCAGGCGCCCGGGTCGGTGAACCGCGGGTCGATCGCGTCCGGGTCGAAGAAGATCAGCTCCCCGACGTACGGGTGAGCGCCGTTGTCGGGCACGCCGTTCGTGATGGCCTGCGCGGGCGAGGCCATCGTCAGGACGGCGAGCACGGTCGCGAGAATGATCAGAAATCTGGTGCGCATTCGGGGCCCCCTTGCCTCCGGTGCCGGACGGGTGGTGCTGCGCGATGAGCGCCGACCGTCCGTCACTCGGTCGACCAGAAAACACCCGGTTCCCGCATCCTGCCGCAGCACGGCGTGCGTCGGAAGAGGGACCGACAGTCCCCGTGATGACGGTGTGGCGCCGAGCTCAGCCGGTGGCGACAGCGGACAGGAGGGCGTAGGCGACCTGCGGGCCGGTCACGGCCGAGTGGCTGGCGATGAACGGGTCGGCCAGCAGGTTGTGCGCCTTGCCGGCGGTGAGCTGGTACGTGCCGCCGACGTCGAGCAGCCTCGCCTGCACGGCCTCGGGCGTTCGCTGGGCGCCGTTACGGCCGATCCCGCCGAACTTGTCGCCGGCGTCCCCGAGGCCGGCGGCGACCTGACCGGCGACCCGCGAGGCGAGCGCGTACGCAATCCCGACCGCCTTGTCGTTCGCCGTGTGGGTGATCAGCGTCGGCCCGACCACCCTGTGGCCGGCGAACGCGCCGCGGAACAGCCCGTTGCGGCCCGGCTCCCAGTTCGCGGCGAACCCGTAGTGCGAGAACGCCGCCTGCAGCAGCGTGAGCGAGGCGATCGGGACCACCGGGTCGCCGTCTCGCCCGGTCGCCGCAGCCGACACCACTCGGCCGCCGAAGCTGTGGCCGGCCAGGTGCACCCGGAGGTCCGGCCGCCGGGCGTGGACCTTCTGCAGCACCGGCGCCACGCCGGTAAAGCCGACCACACCGGCGCGGTTCTTCATCGTGTAGTACGTCGCGAAGTTGAGCAGGTTCCGGGCGGCGTTGCGGATGCCCCCGAGAATAGCCAGCCCGGCGGCTCCCCCGGATGCCCCGGCGGACGCAGGACCGTCGCCGATCCGTGCGGGGCCGCCACGATCGCCCGGCCGTGGCGGGTTGAGGAACGCCGGGCGGGCCAGCAGATCGAGCAGTTCGGCACCGTCCAGTGTGAACAGTTCGCCGGGCGTGTCCTCGTCGCCGGCCTGGTCGGCACCGCCGGCCTGGCCGTCACCGCTGGCATTGGCCTTCAGCGCGCGGCGGACACCGTCGACGAAGGCACGCTGCGCGGTGTCGGCCGTGTCCAGGTCGGCGACGGCGGCCTTTGCCTCGGCCAGCCCGGCGCCGTCCGGCGCATCGAGCAGCGCGCCGAGCTCGTCGACGCTGTCCGCCAGCAGCGCATCCGACGGCCCCGCGGCCAGCGCGGCGGCGCCGCCGGGGATGAGATCGGCCTCGGCGAACTTCTTCGACGGCCAGAGCACGCCGACCAGGGCGAGCCGGCGATCGGACATGGCGGGCACCGCCGAGCTCGCGCCGGCCAGCCGCGAGGCCAGCGAGCGGTAGAGCCCGCGCGCGTCGTCCATGTCGTTGTTCCAGCCGTGCGACAGCACGAGCAGGTCGGTGACACCCGGCGCGCTCGCGGTGTCCAGCACGGCATCGACCTCGGCGGGCGTGACGAGGCGGCCGTCCTTGCTGATCGACAGTTCGGCGTAGGGATATCCGGAGAGGTTCATGGCATGTGCTCCCTCGGGCTGGTCGCTGGTCAGACGGATTGGATGGCGCGCATGAGGTCGACCAGCCCGCGCCCCTGGAAGGCGGGGACGCGGCCGAGGTCGGTCGCCGAGGCCAGGAAGATGTCCTTGACCTGCTCGGCCCGCCCCTGGAACTCGGGCCGGATCGACAGGAACGCGGCGATGCAGCCGGACACGTGCGGCGCGGCCATGCTGGTGCCGCTGTCCTCGACGTACTGGATGGGCCCGACCTTCGCCTGCGCGTCCGCCCCGGTCTTGCCGGCCGCGCAGGACAGGATGCGCTCGCCGGGGGCAAGCAGGTCCGGCTTGGCCCGGCCGTCGCCGGTCGGCCCCTTGGAGGAGAAGTACGAGACGCCGTAGCGGTGCGGCATGTCCCGGTGGGTCGAGCCGACCGTGATGGCGAGCTCGGCGTTGCCCGGGTCGTTGATGGTCAGGTCGATGCCGGCCGCGACCGCGCCGGCGAAGAAGTCGTTGTTCCAGCCGTACCCGGTGTTGCCGGCCGCGGCCACGACCACCACTCCCGACCGGACCAGCCGGTCCACCTCGACGCAGAGCGGGCTCTGTCCACACGCGAACCATTCCGGGTCGAACGGGTAGCCGACGCTGAGGTTGACCCCATGCACGATCAGGTCCCGGCCGTACCCGTTGAGCTGCTGGATCTGCTCCAGCGCGGCGATGATCGCGCTCGTGCTGCCGTTGCCGTTCTCGTCCAGGACCCGGTAGCTGAGCAGGGTGGTGCGCGGTGCCATCCCGGCCATCCGCTCGACCGGCGTGCTGGCGTAGGCGACGTCGCCGTGCTCGTCGCGTTCCTTCCGGACCGCGGTGATCGGCGCCTCGGCGGTGCCGACCAGCTCGCCGGCGATGATGCCGGCGACGTGCGTGCCGTGCCCGAACGTGTCGGTGAGCGGCGCCTTCCCGCTGGCCGTGAAGTCGAGGTGCTCGAGGGGCGCCGGCAGCTCGAGGTTGCGGTGCAGCGCGAAGTGCGGGTGGTCGCCCTGGATGCCCGAGTCGAGCACCGCCCACACGACCCCGCTGCCCGTCGCCGCGAACGACAGCCGCGCCGCGTCCGCCTTGACCGTCGCCACCGACCTGTTGACCAGGGCCCGGACCGGGAAGTCGGGCCAGATCCGGTAGATCGCGCGGTCGGCCTGGCGAGCGGCGGCGCGGTCGAGCCCGACGACCTCGCGGATGATCGCGGGTGAGAGCGTGGCGGCGAGGTAGTGGCTCGTCGGCCCCAGCGCGCGGATCTCGGCCGGCTCGCCCGTGCCGGCCGATTCGACGGCCAGCGCGACCAGCGACTGCACCCGGGATCTCGCCTCGGCCAGGCCTTTCGCGTACCGCGCGTTGAGTTCGATGACGACCTGCTCGGGCCCGTCCGTCTCGTCGTCGGGCCGGGCGTCGAGCCGTTCCTGCAGCGGTGGCGCGATGACGGACCTGGTCAGCCGGCTCGGCTCGAAACTGGTCATCTGGTCCCCCCAGGACGCCGCCCCCCACGGTCGGCGGATGCACACGCGCGACCGCGGCATCATCATCATGAGGCGTCGGCCGGCCGCGTGGATACAGAACGGGCGAACCGCGCGGCATCCGTCGCGGTGGGGGGTCAGCCGGCGGAGATCGCGTCGAGGCTGGCCTGGGCACGGGTCTGGCAGGCGTGGGCGCCGAGCCGGCGGGCCATGCGTACGGCCTGCTGGAGCTGTCGCCGCGCGTCGGCGGGGCGGCCCTGGTCGCGCAGCACGTCGCCGAGCGCCTGCAGGGCGTACGCCTCGCCGGTCTCGTTGCCGAGCCGACCGAACAGGGCCAGCGACTGCTCCAGGGCAGCGCGGGCGTCGTCGAGCCGGCCCTGGTCACGGTGGACATCGCCGAGCGCCTGCAGCGCCCAGCCCTCGCCGCAACGGTCGTGCAGCTGGCGGAAGATCGTCACCGATTCCGCGTGCAGCATGCGGGCGTCCTCGAGCGCGCCCTGCTCGGCGCGGGTCCGACCAAGGCTGATCAGCGTGTACGCCTGCCAGAGCCGGTCGTCGAGCGCACGCAGGATGGCCAGGCACGCCTCGAAGCAGGAGCGGGCCTCGTCCAGGCGACCCTGGTCCCGGTACAGCATGCCGAGACTGCGCCGGGCGATCGCGTCCCAGCGCGGGTCGCCCAACTCCCGCGAGATTCGTACGCACTCCTCCAGCGGGGTGATCGCCTCGTCCAGCCGGCCCTGCTGCCGGTGCAGGATGCCCAGCGAGCGCAGCGCCTCGGCGACGCCGCGCCGGTCGTCGACGTCGCGCAGGATCGGCAGGCAGTCGGACAGGCACGCCAGCGCCTCGGCCACCTCGCCTCGCTCCCGGTGGGTGTCGCCGAGACCGGCCAGCGCTCGAGCCTGCCCGTGACGGTCGCCCAGCTCGCGGAAGATCGCCAGGCAGGCGGTGAAGCACGGGTTCGCCTTGGCCAGCTCGCTCCGGTCGAGGTGGAGGTCGCCGAGCCGGCGCAGGACCGCGGCCTCGGCCGGGCGATCCCGTGCCTGCCGGCTGGCGTCCAAGGCCAGCTCATGGGTGCGGCGCCAGTCGTCCCAGTGGCTGTGCGCCTCGAAGAACTCGCTCGCGGCGAGGGCGAGCTGCCAGGTGAGCTCCCAGAGCCCGGCGGCGTGGGCTTGCGCGGTCAGCGTGACCAGGCTGGCGCGTTCGGCCGCGAACCAGGGCGGCTCGGCCGCGCCGGCCCGCTCGACGTACGCGCGAACGAACCGGACCAGCGCCGCCTCCCGCATCTCCGGTGGCTCCTCCTCGTCGAGCCGTTCCCGGGCGAGGGCGCGTACCAGGTCGTGGAAGCGGTACCGCGGCTGGCCGGCGACGTCCTCCCCGGCGCTCTGCAGCAGCCCGGCGTCGACGAGTCCGTCGGCCAGCTCGGCGGCGTCGGCCGGGACGTGATCGAGCAGCACCGAGGCCGTCCACGCGGGAAACGTGGCCGCCTGCACCAGCCCCAGCAGTCGGAAGGCACGCCGCGTCCGCGCGGTCTCGCTCTGGTAGCTGAGCGCGATGCTGGCGCGCACCTCCAGGTCGCCCACCCGCAGCTCGTGCAGGCGACGGCGCTCGTCGCCGAGCAGCCCCGCCAGCGCCTGCAGCCGCCTGTCCGGCCTGGCGGCGAGCCGGACGGCGGCGATGCGCACGGCGAGAGGTAGGCCGCCGCAGCACGCGACGATCTCTCGCGCCGCGGTCGGTTCGGCGGCGACCCGCTGCTCGCCGGCGATCTTGGCCAGCAGGCCGAGCGCCTCGCCGGCCTGCAGAACGTCGAGGCGAAGTGTCCGGGCGCCCTCGAGTCCGTCCAGCCGGATCCGGGAGGTGGCAACCGCGGCGCATCCGGGCCCGGACGGCAGCAGCGCGCGGATCTGGCCCGCGCCGGCGGCGTTGTCGAGAAGCACCAGCACGCGCCGGTCGGCAAGCAGGCTGCGGTAGAGGCCCACCCGGTCGTCGAGGCCCTGCGGGAGGGCACCGCGATCCACGCCGAGCGCCCCCAGGAACCGGCCCAGGACCTCGGCCGGATCGAGCGCCTGCGCCTCGGCGCCGCGCAGGTTCACGAACAGCTGCCCGTCCGGGAAACGCGGCCGGAGATGGTGGGCGAGGCGCACCGCGACGGTGGTCTTGCCGACGCCGGCCGGGCCGGTGATCACCGTGACGGCCGGTGCCACCGGATCTCCGCTCCCCTCGATCAGGTCACGCGCCTGCCGCAGCGCGGCCCGCCGGCCGGTGAAGTCGGCAAGGTCCGGCGGAAGCTGGCACGGTGCCCGGACGGCAGGCTCCCGCGCGTCCGCTGGCGGCGCCGGCCGGGACCCGACCGGGCTGACCGAATCGGCCGTGAGGATCTCCCGCTGGATCTGCTGGAGGGCCGCGCCAGGCTCGACGCCGAGCTCGCTCACCAGGCGCCGGCGGACGGCCTGGTAGACGGCGAGCGCCTCGACCTGGCGGCCGGACCGCCACAGCGCGAGCATGAGCTGCCCGACGAAGCCCTCACGGAACGGGTACGCGGCCACCAGCGCCTCCAGCTCGCCGACGAGCTCCCGGTGGCGGCCCAGCCGAAGGTCGAGCGCGATCCGCTGTTCGAGCGCGGTGACGCGCTGCTCCTCCAGGCGGTCGGCGGTGGCGCGCAACCGGTCGGGCCCGATGCCCGCCAGCGCCGGCCCGCGCCAGAGCGCCAGCGCCGCGCCCAACCCGTCGGCGGCCTCCGTGACGCGTCCCTGCGCGGCCGCCCGCCGGGCGGCGGCACACAGTCGTTCGAACCGGCACAGGTCGAGCCGCTCGGCCTCGAAGCGGAGCGAGTACCCGGCCGGCGCGGTGACCAGGAGCGCGGCATGCGACTGCCTCTCGACCGGCCGGAGCAGCGTGCGCAGCCGCGACACGTAGCTGTGCACCACCGCCCTCGCCGTCGCGGGCGGCGCATCGCCCCACAGCTCGTCGACCACCTGCTGGATCGACAGGACCTCGCCGGCGTGCACCAGGAGGAGGGCGAGCACGGCTCGCTGCGCGGGACCGCCGAGCGGTAGCGGCCGCTCCCCGTCCAGGACCTCCACCGGCCCCAGGACCCGAAACTCCATACGCGACCTCGCCAGGTGCGGCAGCCGCAGCCCGCGGCCGCCCGGCCACTGGAGTCCGGTCCGCGTGCAGGCAGCGTGCAGGATTCTTGCACCGCCGGCTGCGACGGTCGACGCGATCGGGCGGTGCCGCGTCCCGCGCCGTCCTCATCCCGGGGGTTCGCGATGAGACTCCACCGCCCACGCCGGCTGTCGAGCGTCGCGCTCGCCATCCGGCAGTTGGGTGACCACGGGCTGGGTCCACGTGGAGCGGATCTACATCCCGGCGCTGCAGCGCGGCAACAAGGGAGACCAACCATGAAGAGCGTGCGGCTATTTGTCCTGGTCGTCGTGAGCGCAGTGGCGCTCGTGGTGAGCGCCAGCCCGGCGCAGGCGTACTCGCGGGTCTACCACGGGTATGACTTCGCCGAGACACACCCGGTGAGAGACGACTTCATCACGGTGTGCGACCGGGAGGCGGACGGCCACGGCGTCTGGACGGACTACTACACCAGCGATCTTCACCTGCACACGAAACTCGACGGCAACGGCAGCGCCAGCGGCTGTGGCGTCGACTGGGTGTATCCGAGGTGGATCCACAGCTACCGGGTGTGCGAGCGCTACGTCAGCTGCACCGACTGGAGGCGTACCGACGGACCGGGCGGCGGCTGACCCCGGAGCTTGTTCGCACGCAGTACTTGCCCGGGGACGTCAGGCCGGGTTGGCCGGCTGCCGCTCGAGCTCGGCGAGGTGGCGCAGGACGGTGTCGGCGATGCCGGCCAGCGCGGCGATCTGCCTGTCGGACAGCAGGTCGATGAGGTGCTCGCGAACGGATGCGACGTGGTCGGGTGCGGCGGCCTGGATCGCGCGCAGGCCCTCATCGGTGAGCACGATGACCGCGCCGCGTGCGTCGTCCTCGCACTCCTCGCGGCGAACGAGGCCGCGCTGCTCCATCCGCGTGATGTGGTGTGACAGGCGGCTCTTCGACCACAGCATGTGGGCGGCGAGCTCGTTCAGCCGCCAGCGGCGGCCCTCCGTCTCGGAGACGGTGGACAGCACGTCGTAGTCGGGCTCGGACAAGCCCGAGTCCCGGGCCAGGTCGCGGGCGATCTGCGCATCCAGCAGCAGGCGCATCCGGCGGTAGCCGCGCCAGGAGCGGTCCTCCGCCTCGGTCAGCCATCGCACGTCGGCCACGACGGCATCGTAGCCGGTAGTTGACATGTCATCCACCATCCGACTAGCGTACAGGTTGACACGTCAACCACCATCAGGCCGCAGGAGCGAGCGAATGTCGGTCGCCACAGCCACTGGCGCGCGAGCCGACCGGTTGCCCAGGCGACTGCTCAACCTCTACTCCGGACTGGTCCTGTTCGGACTGAGCATCGCCCTCATGGTCCACTCGGGACTGGGTCTCAATCCGTGGGACGTGTTTCACCAGGGACTCGCCGAGCGGACCGGCTGGCGATTCGGCCTCGTGGTCATCGGTGTCAGCGCGATCGTGCTGCTGCTGTGGATCCCGCTCCGCGAGCGGCCCGGCGTCGGCACGGTCAGCAACGTGATCGTGATCGGGCTGGCCGTGGACGGCGCGCTCGCTGTGCTTCCGGAGCCGGACCAGCCGGCCGTCCGCGCGGGCTTCCTGGTCGCCGGCATCGTCCTCAATGGACTCGCCACCGGCCTCTACATCGGCGCCGGCCTCGGTCCCGGGCCGCGTGACGGGCTGATGACCGGCCTGGCCCGGCGGGGCCACTCGATCCGCGTCGTGCGCACGTCGATCGAGCTGTTCGTGCTCGCGGCCGGCTGGCTGCTCGGCGGCACCGTCGGGATCGGGACAGTGCTGTATGCGGTGAGCATCGGCCCGCTCGTCCACTTCTTCCTGCCCAGGCTGACGGTCGGGCGCTCGTGAGGGGAGACCACGCCATGCTGTTCGGGCTGAACGTGTCCACGCCGGCGACGGCCGGCGCCGATCCGGTGGCCGACGCGCGGACCGCCGAGGCGCTCGGCTTCGACTTCGTCTCGGCTTCCGACCACCTGCACGGCACGTCGCCGGTGTACGAGCCATGGACGCTGCTGTCCGCCATCGCCGCCGCGACGACGCGGATCCGGGTCCTCACCCGCGTCCTCGGCATGCCGTACCGGCATCCCGCCGTGATCGCGAAGATGGCCGAGACGCTGGACCGGCTGTCCAGCGCGAGGCTGATCCTCGGCCTCGGCGGCGGCTATTCCGACGACGAGTTCCGGGCGTTCGGACTCGGCGTCCGCTCGCCCCGGGACAAGGTCGACGGGATGGTGGAGGCCGTTGAGATCATCCGCGGGCTGTGGTCGGAGCCGGCGTTCTCGTACCGCGGTCGGCTCTACCAGACCGACGGGGCAGAGATCCAGCCTCGGCCGGACCACGACATTCCGATCTGGCTCGGCACGTACGGCGACCGCGCGCTGGCGGCCACCGGCCGGCTCGCGGACGGCTGGATCCCCTCGCTGGGGTTCGCGCCGCCGGATCGGGCCGTCGTGCTGCGCGAGCGCGTCCTCGCCGCGGCCCGCGCGGCCGGCCGCGAGCTCGAAGCGATCACCTGCGCCTACAACGTCGTGGTCCGGGTCGACGAGCGGGCCGAACCCGATCCGTCCACTGTGTCCGGTCCGCCCGACGCGGTCGCCGACCGGCTGGTCGAGTTCACGAAGATCGGGTTCACCGCGTTCAACGTGATGCCCGCCGGACCCGACCCCGCGACGCAGGTCGAACGGCTGGCCCGCGAGGTGATCCCGGCGGTCCGCGCCGCCGCCTAAACCGACAACGGTTACCAGCTTCAGGTTTGCATACATAGCGATGTATGCATAGCTTGACGCAGTGCAGCACGTGCGGACGGAGGAGGCGATCGCGCTGGGCCACGGACACGTCCCGCGGGGCACGGCGAGCGCCCGCCATCGCGGCCGGCTCCGCGCGGTGCTGGCCATCACGCTCGCGGTTCTCGCGGTCGAGCTTGTCGGTGCGGCCTGGTCGGGCAGCCTCGTGCTGCTCGCCGACGCCGGTCACATGGCCGCCGACGCCGCGGGGATCGGGCTGGCACTGGTCGCCGTGTGGGCCGCCGGCCGCCCGCCGACGACCCGGCGCACGTTCGGCTACCAGCGGGCGGAGATCCTCGCCGCGGCGTTCAACGCGGTGCTGCTGTTCGCGGTCGCCGGGTACGTGCTCTACGAGGCGATTCGCCGGCTGGCCGACCCGCCGGAGATCGACTCCGGCGTCATGGTCGCCGCGGGCATCCTCGCGCTGGCCGGCAGCCTCGCCTCGCTCTTCCTGCTGCGCCGCGGGCAGGCGGAGAGCCTGAACGTGCGCGGCGCCTTCCTCGAGGTGCTCTCCGACGCGCTCGGCGCCGCGGCGGTCGTCGTCTCCGCGCTCGTGGTCGCCATCACCGGGTTCGAGCGGGCGGACGCGATCGCGGCCCTCGCGATCGGGCTGCTGATCCTGCCGCGGACCTGGCGGCTGCTGCGCGACGCGCTGGACATCCTGCTCGAGGCGACGCCGAGGGGCATCGACCTCGGCGCGGTCCGCCGGCACCTGGTGCAGACGCCCGGCGTCATCGACGTGCACGACCTGCACGCGTGGACGATCACGTCCGGGCTGCCGGTGCTATCCGCGCACGTGGTGGTCGACGACGCCGCGTACGCCGGCTGCGGCGAGGTGCTCGACCGCGTCGCCGCCTGCCTGACGGACCACTTCGACGTGGAGCATTGCACCTTCCAGCTCGAACCGGTCAGCCACGCCGCGCACGAGGCCCCGGTCCACCACTGATGTTCGCCGGGTGCGCCGCAGCGCCGCACCCCTCAAAGGGCGCGGCGCTGCGGAGGAAGGGATCGTGCGGGTGGAGTCAGTCCTCGGCGCGCTGCGGGGCACCGCCCTCCAGCAGGGATCGGACCTCAGACTCCTTGTATCGACGGTGACCGCCCAGGGTCCGGATGGAGGTCAGCTTGCCGGCCTTCGCCCAGCGAGTGACCGTCTTCGGATCGACGCGGAACATCGTCGCGACCTCGGCCGGTGTGAGCAGCGGCTCGGCATCCGTGGTCTGGCGGGTCGTCATGGCTCTTCTCCTTCGTGCCCGGCCGAGACCCCCTGCTCGGCCTCGCCGTGGTCCATAATGCACCATTGTTCCGCATACATCAAATGACCCGCTTGGGTCATCTGGCCCTAGTCACCCCGGATGGGATAGTGCGCCTCAGTTGGCCGACTCGACCCGGTGCGTCAGGCGCCAACGCTCGATCAGCCGATCGTACGCACGCCCTGCGGCCGCCTGATCACCCTGCGCGAGTCTGGCGAGTGCCTCGGCGACATCGGCGGCCGAGTCGTCTGCCCGGAGGTCGGCATCGTTGCGTAGATCCACCAGGCCGCCGTAGTCCAGCTCGACCACCGACCGCGGATGGAACTCCTCCAACCAGCGGCCGAGCGACTCGACCGCCATGACCACCGGGCCGTCGTCAAACGCGCGCCGCAGCACCACCAGCGCCCGAGCGAGTCGGCGCCGCGCCTGGGCCATCGGCGTGCGGTAGACCAGCGACCGGCCGACCGCGGTGGTCGGCTGCGCGGCGGCAGCCCCGGCGGCAGAGCCAGCACCAGGCATCCGCTCCGCGGGCGGCGCCAGGTCGAGCCGGCGCTCGCTCGCCGCGAACAGGACGAACCACCGCACCGGCACCGCCCACCGGTTGGACAGGATGTGCGTCGTCGAGTCCGGATGCACGGCCAGCCAGCGCTCGTACTGCCGGCTGGCACGCTCCACTTCGGACGGTGGCATGACGGCGCCGACCAGCTCCGGCGGCAGCACGGAGGCGAGGTCGGCCGCCGCGCGCCAGATCCGCAGCTCGGTGTGCAGCGGGCAGAGCAGCGTGTCGCCGCCGACGGTGAGGACGTACGCGTGCTCGTCGGCCTCGGCGAGCTCAGGGAGTCGCGGCGGGCGCCGGCAGGCGGACGTCAGGCCGAGCAACCGTTCCCAGCGCTGCCCGTCCCGGGGCGACAGCGCCGCGCCGGACGCCAGGTACGCCTCCCAGCGCGGCCGGTCCGGCTCCGGGAACGCGACCACCGGCTGGTAGACGCGGAGCTCGGCGGCGTACGGCGGGACCACCATTCGATCGTCCCACGCGTTGGGTCAAGGACGGTGGATCGCGGGGAGCCGCCGGACGGGCCGCGGAGTCCTATTGTGGTTCCCGGATGATCCAGACCGGATCACCGCCCCCGGCGGCACCATCCCGTCACCCACGGGGACCGGCCCGCCGCATCTCACCACGAGGAGACCCCCGTGAGCGTCTTCACCGCCGAGCACGAACAGGTCGTCTTCTGCCACGACTCCGCCTCCGGCCTGCGGGCCATCATCGCGATCTACTCGACCGCACTCGGGCCGGCGCTCGGTGGCACCCGGTTCTACCCGTACGCGACCGAGGACGAGGCGCTCGCCGACGTCCTCAACCTGGCCAAGGGCATGGCGTACAAGAACGCGCTCGCCGGCCTCGACCTGGGCGGCGGCAAGGCAGTGATCTGGGGCGACCCGGCCAAGGACAAGACCGAGACGCTGCTGCGGGCGTACGGCCGGTTCGTCCAGTCCCTCGGCGGGCGCTACATCACGGCCTGCGACGTGGGCACGTACGTCGAGGACATGGACGTGGTCGCGCGCGAGTGCGACTTCGTCACCGGGCGGTCGCCGGCGCAGGGTGGGGCCGGGGACTCCTCGATCCTCACCGCGTGGGGCGTGTTCCAGGGCATGCGGGCGAGCGCGGAGCACCTCTGGGGCGAGCCGACGCTGCGCGGCCGGCGGGTCGGCGTCGCCGGCGTCGGCAAGGTCGGCCGGCACCTGGTCGACCATCTCCTCGACGACGGGGCGGCGGTGCTGGTCGCGGACGTGAACGAGCGGGCCGTCCGCGCGATCCGCGCCGCCCATCCCGAGGTGGAGGTGGCCGCCGACACCGATGCGCTGATCCGCACCGACCTGGACGTCTACGCGCCGTGCGCGCTGGGCGGCGCGCTGAACGACGACACCGTCGGGATCCTGACCGCGAAGGTGGTCTGCGGCGCGGCGAACAACCAGCTGGCGCACCCCGGCATCGAGAAGGTGCTGGAGGACCGCGGCATCCTGTATGCGCCGGACTATGTGGTGAACTCCGGCGGCGTCATCCAGGTGGCCGACGAGATCGCCGGCTTCGTGTTCGAGCGGGCCAAGGCGAAGGCGACCCGGATCTTCGACACCACCCGGCGCATCTTCGCGCTCGCCGCGGACGAGGGCGTGCCGCCCGCCGTGGCGGCGGACCGGCTGGCCGAACGGCGGATGGCCGAGGTCGGTCGGCTGCGCACGATCCTGCTACCCCGCCGCTGATCACCGGGCGTGTGGCTACGCAGAGTGGCGGGATGGAAGCGACATGTATGTGACTGGTCCCATCGACCGGTCCAGTGACATGAGCGACGTGCCTCAACCCGCTCCGGCGCTGTACCGTAGGGCCTACGAGATGACCATATTGCCGGGGCCGCCTTGTGCAGGCCGCCCCGTTGTTCTGTGCGAGGGGGTCGAGCCATGGGGCGCGGCCGAGCAAAGGCCAAGCAGCAGAAGGTGGCTCGTGCGTTGAAGTACAGCGCGCACGACACCGACCTCGACGCCCTGCAGCGGGAGCTCGCCGGGGCGGACGGGTCGTCACCGCCGCCGCCCGCCGCGGACGCGGCCGACGACGACGAGTATGAGGAGTACGACGACGACGGGCGCTGGGCCCGCTCGCGCTGAGTCACACGGCTCCCGGGCCCGCGTGCCCGGTTCTGCGAGAGAACCCTGATCTGAGCCCCTGTCAGTGGGCGGGCGCGCCCATCAACCGGACGGTTCCGGTACCGGCGACCACCTCACCGGCGATCCAGGCCGGCACCCTCCGGTCCGCCAGCACCCCGAGCGCCCGGTCCGCGTCCAGCCCGGCAACGAGGGCCACCATCCCGACACCGAGGTTGAACGTGCGCTCCATCTCCGCCCGCTCGACCCCGCCGAGCCGGGCGATCAGGTCGAAGACCGGCTGCGGGGTCCAGGTGCCGCGCTCGACCACCGCATCCGCGTTCGGCGGCAGCACGCGGGCCAGGTTGCCGGCCAGCCCACCACCGGTGACGTGAGCGAACGCGTGCACGTCCACCGCCGCGGCCAGCGCCAGGCAGTCCCGCGCGTAGATCCGGGTCGGGGTGAGCAGCTCCTCGCCGAGGGTGCGGCCGAGCTCGTCGACGGTGGCGTCCAGCGCGAGGCCGGCCCGGGCCAGCAGGACGTGCCGGGCGAGCGCGTACCCGTTCGAGTGCAGGCCGGACGAACCCAGCGCGAGCACCGCGTCGCCGGGGCGCACCCGGTCCGGGCCGAGCACCGCGTCGGCCTCGACGACGCCGACGGCGGTGCCGGCGAGGTCGTACGCGTGCGGCGGCATGAGATCGCCATGCTCGGCGGTCTCGCCGCCGATCAGCGCGCACCCGGCCCGCGCGCAGCCCGCCGCGATCCCCGCCACGATCGCCGCGATCCGCTCCGGCACCACCCGGCCGCAGGCGATGTAGTCCTGCAGGAAGAGCGGCTCGGCGCCGCATACGACGACATCGTCGGCGACCATCGCGACGAGGTCGATGCCCACCGTGTCGTGGATGTCCATCGCCTGGGCGATGGCGAGCTTGGTGCCGACGCCGTCCGTGGACGAGGCGAGCAGCGGCCGCCGGTACCGGCTCGGGTCGAGGGCGAACAGCCCGGCGAAGCCGCCGAGCCCGCCGACGACCTCCGGGCGGCTCGCGCCGTGGACCGACGACCGCATCAGCTCGACCGCCTGCTCGCCGGCGGCGATGTCCACGCCGGCCCCGGCGTATGTCGCGCCGCCTCGCTGTTCGGTCGCGCCCGGCTCGATCACGGGCGGCTCAGCGCGTCCTGCCCGCCGTACCCCGGCGGCCGGACCGGATCCGCGTCGCCGGCCAGCCCGCGCCCCTCGGCGGCGACCCGGTTGCCGATGCCCTCCAGGACGTGCTTGCCGATAAGCTCCGGCGCCGGCAGTGGGATCGGGTACTCCCCGTCGTAGCACGCCCGGCACAGCCGGCTCCGCGGCTGGTCAGACGCGGCGATCAGGCCGTCGAGCGAGATGTAGCCGAGCGAGTCGGCGCCGATCGCGCGTCGCACGCCGTCCACGTCCAGCCCGTTCGCGATCAGCTCGGCCTTGCTGGCGAAGTCGATGCCGTAGAAGCAGGGCCACTTCACCGGCGGCGACGAGATCCGCACGTGCACCTCGACCGCGCCCGCCTCGCGCAGCATCCGGACCAGCGCGCGCTGGGTGTTGCCGCGCACGATCGAGTCGTCGACCACCACGACCCGCTTGCCCCGCAAGACGTCGCGCAGCGGGTTGAGCTTCAGTCGGATACCCAGCTGGCGGATCGTCTGCGACGGCTGGATGAACGTGCGACCCACGTATGAGTTCTTCACCAGGCCCAGGCCGTACGGGATGCCGGACTCCTGGGCGAACCCGATGGCCGCCGGCGTGCCCGACTCCGGCACCGGGATGACCAGGTCCGCCTCCACCGGATGCTCGCGGGCCAGCCGCCGACCCACCTCCACCCGGGCGGCCTGCACGTTGCGGCCGGCGATCGTGGTGTCCGGCCGGGCCAGATACACGTATTCGAACAGGCACCCCTTCGGCTGCGGCGCGGCGAACCGCTCCGAGCGCAGCCCGTCGTCGTCGATGGCGAGGAGCTCGCCCGGCTCGATCTCGCGCACGAACGACGCGCCGACGATGTCCAGCGCCGCCGTCTCGCTGGCCACTACCCAGCCGCGCTCCAGTCGGCCGAGCACGAGCGGGCGCACGCCGTACTCGTCGCGGGCGGCGTACAGGGTGTGCTCGTCCATGAACACGAGCGAGAACGCGCCGCGCAGCGCGGGCAGCACCTGCAGCGCGGCGGCCTCCAGCGACTGGTCGGGCCGGGCCGCGAGCAGGCTCGTCATCAGGTCGGTGTCGGTGGTCGCCGCGGCCTCGCCGGGGACGCCGGGGACGCCCTCGGCCGCGGCCCGGGCGGCAAGCTCCGCGGTGTTGACGAGGTTGCCGTTGTGACCGAGTGCGAGGCCGGTGCCCGCGCGCGTGCTGCGGAACGTGGGCTGCGCGTTCTCCCAGGTCGACGAGCCGGTGGTGGAGTAGCGGGCGTGCCCGATCGCGATATTGCCGCGCAGGCTCTCCAGCGTCGGCTCGTCGAAGACCTGCGCGACCAGGCCGAGATCCTTGAACACGACGACCTGGGTGCCGTCGCTGACCGCGATGCCCGCCGCCTCCTGGCCGCGGTGCTGCAGGGCGTACAGCCCGAAGTAGGTGAGCTTGGCGACGTCCTCGCCCGGCGCCCAGACACCGAAGACGCCGCACTCCTCGCGGGGCGGCGTCTCGAGATCGGGCCGGCTGTGCCGGTCCCCGGCCGGGACCGTGGGCGGTGCGCCGGCCGGTGCGGGTTGCGGGTTTGCCGGGCCGTCACGCACGGGACGAGTCTATCTCCGGGAGGTGGGCGGGACGCGCAAGCCGCGGCCGGCCGCTTGGGGGGGATGCGGCCGGCCGCGGTAGCAATTCAGGGTACGCCTGTCAGACTGCACATCGCACCCCGATTGCGCAAAGGTAGCGAAACGGTCTCGGCATGGCAAGTCATGATATGGGCGAGCGCGCCGGGCGTTCACAGCAACGGCAGGTACGGCCGCAGGTCGCTGCGCTCGCCGCTGGCGATGATCCTGCCGGCGGAGACCGCCTCAGACCAGGCCATCCGCCCGGCGGCGAGCCGGATCCAGGTGAGCGGGTCGGTCTCCACCACGTTCGGCGGGGTGCCGCGGGTGTGCCGGGGACCCTCGACGCATTGCACCGCCACGTACGGCGGCACCCGGAGCTCGACCGACCGACCCGGCGCGCGGGCGACCAGGAGGTGCGCGAGGAGCTGGGTGGTGATTCTTGCCGCGGCGGGGTGGTGGCGGGGCTGCGGCGCCGCCGGCAAGGATCTGCCCAGGTCGTCGGCGTGCACGACGAGCTCGAGCACGCGGGTGGCCAGGTAGTCACCGGCGCGCAGCGGACCTCGTGTGCCCTCGACGACAGGCGGTAGCGAGACGGTTTCGCTCAGGGCGGCGGCCAACTTGGCCCTCGCGGTGCGGGCTTGTGCGAGGAGCTCGCCGGGGGTCCGGCCGGCCGCGGCGTCGACCGCCCAGTCCCGAGTCTGGTCGCGTGCCGGCCCGTACGCCGCGATGTACTCGTCGATCGGGAGCGGACGCTCGGTGGTGGCGTGGCGGACCGTCTCGGCCGCAGCCTGCATCCCGAGGGTCACGTGCGCGGCGAGCTCGGCGACCGTCCACGCGGGGAGAACCGAACTCGCTGCCCAGGACTCGGGGCCCAGCCGTTCGAGCCAGTCCACCGCGACGCCGGCCTGGGCGACCAGAGCCGGGCTGACGCGACCGGGGTCGTGATGCCGCATCCTGCTCTCGATGGGTGCTAGTCGAAGAGGGCCGGCAGCGTGCCCTCGTGCGCCGCCCGCAGCTCAGCCAGCCGGATCGAGCACACCCCGTCGATCTGCAGGCTGTCGCTCAGCACGTCGACGGTGCCGAGCCGCGTCCACGGCACCCCACCGGCCTCGCACAGCTCGGTGAACCGGCGCTCGTCGGCGGGCGCGACGGCGACCAGCGCCCGCCCGGCCGACTCGCTGAACAGGAACAGGAACGGGTCGACGCCGTCGGGCAGCGCGATCCGCGCCGCCACCGAGCCGCGCAGGCACGACTCGACCAGGGCCTGCGCCAGGCCTCCCTCGGACAGGTCGTGCGCGCCGGCCAGCATGCCGCCGCTGGCGCCGTCGACGAGGACTGTGGCGAGTGCCCGCTCGCGGTCCAGGTCGACCGCGGGTGGCAGGCCGCCGAGATGGCCGTGCACCTCGCGCGCCCACTCCGAGCCGCCGAGCTCGTCCCGAGTCTCGCCGAGCAGCAGGATCGCGTCGCCGTCGTCGCGGAAGCCGATCGGGGTACGGCGGGCCACGTCGTCGATCACGCCCAGCACGCCGACGATCGGCGTCGGGTGGATCGCGGCGTCACCGGTCTGGTTGTAGAAGCTGACGTTGCCGCCGGTGACCGGGATGCCCAGCTCCCGGCAGCCGTCGGCGAGCCCGCGCACCGCCTCGGCGAACTGCCACATCACGGCCGGGTCCTCCGGGCTGCCGAAGTTCAGGCAGTTCGTGACCGCGATCGGGGTGGCGCCGGTGACGGCGACGTTCCGGTGGGCCTCCGCGAGCGCGAGCCGCGCGCCCGCGTACGGGTCGAGGCGGGTGTAGCGGCCGTTCCCGTCGGTGGAGACGGCGACGCCGCGGCCGGTGGCCTCGTCGAGCCGGATCATCCCGGCGTCCTCGGGCTGGGCGAGCACCGTGTTGCCCTGCACGTACCGGTCGTACTGGTCGGTCACCCATCGCTTGCTCGCCAGATTGGGCGAGCCGGCCATCCGCAGCACCGTCGCCGCGGTCTCGTCGCCGGTCGCCGGACGCGGCAGGGCGGCCGGATCGTCGGCCTGCAGCGCGTCCAGATCGGACGGTCTGGTCGTCGGCCGCTCGTAGACCGGTCCCTCGTGCGCGACCGTCCGGGGTGGAACGTCC